>NZ_JBHSHY010000015.1:0-122142 GCF_042653205.1 Paenibacillus sp. GCM10023250
GGCGCGTCCGCGGCGGGCGGCCCGCCGCCGCAATCGCCGCCGCGGCCGGACGCCGCCTGCGGCGTGCTGCTCGCGCTCGCGTACCCCGACCGCATCGCGCAGCGGCGCGGCGACGGCCGCTTCCTGCTCCGCAACGGGCGGGGCGCCGCCGTGCAGGAGCTGCAGCCGCTGTCGGCCGCGGCGTACCTCGCCGTCGCCGAGCTGGAGGACAGCGGCAGCGACGGCCGCGTTCAGCTCGCCGCGCCGCTCGGCTTGGACGAGCTGGAGACATATTTCGGCGACCAGCTGCTCGTCGAGGCGGAAGCGAGATGGGATCGCCAGGCGGAAGCCGTGCGGGCCCGCCGACGGGTTCGGCTCGGGGCGCTCGTGCTGAAGGAAACGCAGTGGGCCGACCCCGACCCGGCGCTCGTGCAGGCGGCGCTGCTCGGCGGCATCGCGGAACAAGGGCTCGGGCTGCTGCCGTGGTCCAAGGCGGAGAAGCAGCTGCGGGACCGGATGAACTTGATGCACGCGCATAATCCGGAATGGCCTGACGTGTCCGACGAAGCGCTGCTCGCGGCGCTGCCCGAGTGGCTCGGCCCTTACGTCGGCGGCATGCGCGGCCGGGGCGATCTGGCGCGGCTCGATATGGTCGCGATTCTGGAGTCGCTGCTGTCCTGGCAGGACCGCCAGCGGCTGGAGAAGGAAGTGCCGACGCATCTGACCGTGCCGAGCGGCTCGCGCGTTCCGGTCGACTACGCGGATCCGGCTTCCCCCGTGCTGGCGGTCCGCCTGCAGGAGCTGTTCGGACTGCGGGAGACACCGCGCATCGCCGGGGGCAAGCTGCCCGTCACGATTCACCTCCTGTCGCCGGCGCATCGGCCGGTGCAGGTCACGCAGGATCTGGCCAGCTTCTGGGAACACGCGTACTTCGAGGTGAAGAAGGACCTCAAGGGGCGGTACCCCAAGCATTACTGGCCGGACGACCCGCTCGAAGCGCCGGCAACCAGCCGGGCCAAGCCGCGTCCGCCGCGTTGAGCCTGCCATTATTATCGGCCTCGTACGTAACGGCGAGGTGCCGCGGCGTTCGGTGCCTTCGCAGCCGACCGCGCTTGAGGCGCGCCGCTCGACGGCGCCGCCCGGAACAGGCGGCCCGCGATTTGAGCCCCGCCAAGCTAAAGGAGAATGGCTATCCATGCCGACGATTGAAACGATCGCCGCGCTCTACTTGCTGATTATCAACCTCTATGCGTTCGCGCTCATGCGCATCGACAAAATCAGGGCGGTCAAGGACCGCCGGCACCGCATCCCGGAGCGCAGGCTGCTCGGAACGAGCGCGGCCGGCGGCGCGCTCGGCGCGTTCGCGGCCATGCGATTGTTCCGGCACAAGACGAAGCATGCCGCCTTCGCCGCGGGCATTCCGGCCATGCTGCTTGCCCAGATCGCCATCATCGTTTGGCTGGAGACGTTGTAAGCCGGCCTTTCGGGGATGCCCGCGCGGAAGGCACGCGGCCGAAGAACCGTTCACGGCCGAGCGGCTCGCGCCTAATCCGCAGGCGGAATGGCATCGATTGACAGTTCTTCGCCGCTTATGCTATATTGGGCAATGCTCCTAACGGACGCACCGATCACATTTCTTATACGAACAGACCGAGCCGCATGCGAATGCGGCTTTCGCCGCCTTCATGTTCGAGTTCCGCTGCCGGAATGCTCGAACCGGAGGCCGGCGCCGGCCGCGTCGTTCGCATCGGCATGCGTCGAAGAGGGAGGTAACTGACTTGACCGTTCAAAGTGCCTTTCAAGAAGAGGCGAAGCGCATTGACGAAGTGTTGGCCGACATCCGCAAGCAGCTGCGCGAGATCGGGCCGCGCTATACCGGCAACGATTTTACGGAGCAAATGCTCGAACAGCAGCGCGAGCAGCGGGAGCAGCGGCTGAACGTCGCGGAGCGCGAGCCGTATTTCGGACGAATCGATTTCCAGGAAGCCGCGAAGCCCGCGCCGAAACCGCTTTATATCGGCAAGGCCGGGGTGGCCGACCAGCGGACCAACGATGTGCTGGTCGTCGACTGGCGCGCGCCGGTCGCGAGCTTGTTTTACGCTTTCAGCGGCGGCGAGGCGCCTATCTCCTATGAGTCGCCGGACGGCGAGGTGGAAGGCACCGTCCACCTGAAGCGCAACCTGCTCGTGCGCGAAGGGAAGCTCGAGCGCGTCGTCGACAGCTACGTCCGGGGACAGGAGGACGAGAGCGTCACCGACGAATTTTTGCTGTACCGGCTGGGCGAGAACAAGGACAACAAGCTGCGCGACATCGTCTCGACCATCCAGCAGGAGCAGGACCGCATCATCCGGACGGACAAGAACAAAGCCGTCTTCATCCAAGGGGTGGCGGGGAGCGGAAAAACGACCGTCGCGCTGCACCGGCTCGCCTACCTGCTGTACCGGTACGCGGGCACCGTTCGCGCGGACCGCATGGTCATTTTCGCGCCGAACCGGATGTTTCTCGATTATATTTCCGGCGTGCTGCCGGAGCTCGGCGTCGGCGACATTTTGCAGACGACGTTCGCGGATTGGGCGCTCGATCAGCTGGGGCAGGCGGTCCGGCTCGACGAGGCGTATGACCCGATGGCGTACTGGTTCGAGCAGCCGCGCACGCGCGAGGAGCTGCTCGCGTCGACCGGGCGCATCAAGGGAAGCCTCGCGTTCAAGGCGCTCGTCGACGCGAAGCTGGCGCTGACAGAGGCGTCGCTCATGCCGAACGAACCGTTCGAGCCGATGGCCGGGTGGCGCGTGACGCCGGCGATGATTGCCGAGTGGCTCGCGACCGACGACGTCGGAGAGCCGTACATGAAGCGCCGCGCCCGGCTCGTCAGCCGTCTGAAGCGCTGGCTGGAATCCGAATGGAAGGCGCGCCGCCAGACGGATGCCAAGCTGAAGACCAAGCTGAACGCGAAGCTGAACGCTTATGCCAAAAAAATCCCGGCGCCGACGGCGGCCCAGCTGTACGCGGCGCTGCTCGCCGAGCCCGCTGCCCAGTCGCTGCTGCCGGCCAAAAGCGCCCCCGCGACGATCAAGCAGCTGAAGGCCGCGCTGATCCGGCCGGAGGACCTGGCGCCGCTCGTCTATATTCAGGTGCGGCTGAACGGCTTCGAAGGGTCGCCGTACGATCATATCGTCATCGACGAAGCGCAGGACTACTCGCCGTTCCAGCTGGAAGCGCTGCGGCTGTGCCAGCGCCAGCCGTCCATGACGGTGCTCGGCGATCTGCAGCAGGGCATTCACGGCTACGCCGGCATTCACGGCTGGGCGGAGCTGACGTCGCTGTTCCCCGAGGCGGATACCGGCTACTTCGAGCTGGACCGCAGCTACCGTTCGACGATGGAGATCATCGAGTTCGCCAATCGCGTCCTCGGCGGCATGGGCGACGGCGTGAAGCCGGCCGTGCCGGTGTTCCGGAGCGGCGAGGCGGTGGACGTCATCCGGGCCGCTACCGACGAACGGCGCCTCGACGACGTCGCGGAGACAATTATGGACTGGCGGCAGAGCGGCGAATACCGCACGATCGCCGTGCTCGGCCGCAACATCGCTTCGTGCGAAAGCATCGCGGAACGCCTGCGCGAGGCCGGCATCGAGGCGGCGCTCGTGCAGAGCAAGCAGGAAGCTTACGGCGGCGGGCTGACCGTCGTGCCGGCGTACTTGGCCAAAGGGCTCGAGTTCGACGCCGTGCTCGTGGCCGACGCCGACGGCGTCAGCTACGGCGGCAACGACGCCAAGCTGCTGTACGTCGCCTGCACCCGCGCGCTGCATAAGCTGAAGCTGCTCTACTGCGGCGAGCTGACGCCGCTGGTCGCCGAGCCGGCGGCGGTGTGACGTTCTGTTAGCGAACCATCCGTCTGCGCGCGCAGACGGATTTTTTGATAGGCGGCGCGAGCGTGTTCGGCGGCGTCGCGGGCGTCGCGAAGCGAGCTGCGAACGACGCCGCCGGGCTGCGTTGTTACTTCTGCGCATTATGGGCCAGCGCCAAGGCTTGCCGTCGCATCCGGTCACGACAGGGCGCGCCGTTTATGCTATGCTAGACGTTCGAGCGCCGCTCTCGGCGGGCTCGCAGCATTTCGCAAAAAGGAGCTCGAAGACCGGCATGGATTTTATCGTGGACTATTTATCGTTCTTCGTCATTCAAGGAGAAGGCGGCGACAACAACGCAGCCAAGTCGTTTACCCATTATCAGACGATGGACCGGGAGGACTACGCGGACAGCGAGCTGAAGTCGTTCTTAGACGGCGAGTTCGCGCGAATCGTGAAGCGCAAGGCGGAGCGCCACCCGAGCACGGACGCCGCGCCGACCAAGATCGGCCGGTTCATCGTAGAGCCGGGCTACGAGCTCGACAGCAACCCCAATTACAATATGTTTCAGCGGCTGCGCAACGCGGCGGACGCGACGGAGTTTCACGGCAGCGCCGACGAGCTCGTGCGCCTGTACATGGACGCCGCCGCCGTGCGCGGAGGCGCGTTCATCGTCGTGCACGCCACGCCGAACCGGTATACGGACCAGCCGATCCTGTTCGTGCTGAAGTGCGATTTCGAGCCGAAGATTGCCCGCATCACCGACGAGCGCAATCTGATCTCCCGCGTGGAGATGGCCATCAGCGCCCGCAACATGAAGTCGATCCAATACCCGTACATGCCGGAGGAAGGGATGCTCGAGTATTGGGAGCTGAAAATCCACCAGGCGTCGCACGCGCGCTACTTCGAGGATTTCCTCCGGTTCGTCAGCTACGAGAAGGCGATGCCCGAGCTCATGAACGAGCAGGTGCTGACGATGGTGCACGAATACATGGAGGACAAGTGGCAGGGCCGCGAAAGCGAGGAGCGCGAGCAGGAGGCGCATCAGTTCGAGGCCTGGGCGGCAAGCGAGAAGCGGGAGCTGCAGGAAGCCTGGTCGCACGATCAGGTGGTCGCCGCGGCGGATAGGCTCGTGGAGCAGCAGCCGAACCTGACCGTGGCGTTCAAGCTCGGCGACGTCTCGGTGAAAGGGCCGCTGGCGGAATTCGGCCGATCGGTTCATTTCGCGACGTACAACGGCCGTTACGTGGCGCTGCTCGAAGGCGATTTCTTCCAGTTCGACCGCAGCGTGTCGCCGGTCGAGCTGCTGACGCCGCCGGATCTGCTCGAGGTGCTGGAGGTCGTCGGCCGAGGCAAGGAGAAGGACGGCGAGCCAAGCGGCAACGGCAGCGGCAGCCCAAGCGGCAACGGCAACCCGAACGGCAACGGCAGCCCGAGCGATAATCTGCCGTATTGATCGCCTGCGCGCCGGGAGAGGAGAGGTTCGATATGCGCGCTAGAAACACGCGGGCGCGGGCCGGCTATGCCTGCGCGACGGCTGCCGTCGTCCTGCTCGGCCTTGCCTCCAGGCGGTATGCCGGCGCGCTGCCGGCTTGGCTGGCGGCTCACGCGGGGGACGCGCTTTGGGCGGCGATGGTTTATGTCGGCTTCCGGACGCTCCGCCCGGGCTGCAAGGCCGGGAGCGCTGCCTGGACCGCGCTCGCGGCGCTGCTGTTCTGTTACGCCGACGAGTTCGGCCAGCTGTACCGGGCGGCTTGGCTCGACCGGCTGCGGGAGACGACGCTGGGCGGACTCGCGCTCGGCCATGGCTTCCTGGCCGTCGACCTGCTGCGTTACGCGGCCGGCGTCGGCCTCGCCTGGCTGGCGGACCGGACGCTGCGCGCGCGCGGCCGCTGGACGTGAACGCGGCGTGCCGACCGGGCGGACATCCGCTTGACTTCGGCGAGTCGATTGTCTATGATTTACAATAACTTGGAAAATCCGCAAAGGCGAAGAAGAGAAAGAGTACCCGCATGCCGTCTGTCGACAGAGAACCCCGGGAGCTGAGAAGGGGCGAAGACGATCCGGGGAACATGGTCTCCGAGCCGCGCACCGAAGCCGTCCGCCGGACGTAGGCTGCGCCGGGTTCCGCACCCGTTACCGTGCTGGGTACGCGCCGCAGGCGCCGTACCCGCAGAGGCGAATGCCGCGAGGCATTGGCGAATTTGGGTGGTACCGCGCGAGCATGCAGCTCCCGTCCCTTGGGGACGGGGGCTTTTTTGGCATTTCGGAGCCGAACGGCGGCGGAGCAAGCTCCGAATCATCGAAGGAGGGGATCGAAATGGCAACGATATTCATCGGCGGCGCGTGGCCGTACGCGAACGGCTCGCTGCATCTCGGACGGCTGGCCAGCGTGCTGCCGGGCGATGTGCTGGCGCGGTATTTTCGGCTGAAGGGCGGCCGCGTGCTGTACGTGTCCGGCAGCGATTGCCACGGAACGCCCGTGGAGGTGCAGGCGATCCGGGAGGGCGTCGAACCCGGCGACATCGCGGACCGCTATCATGCGGAATTCGCGGAATGCTTCGCGCGGCTCGGGTTCTCGTACGACCTGTATACGCGCACGGATCAGCCCGTGCATCGGCGCGTCGTGCAGGAGCTGTTCGGCAAGCTGCTGGCGAACGGGCGGCTGTACAAGAAATCCGCGATGCAGACGTACTGCGAGACGGACCGGCGTTTCCTGCCCGACCGGTACGTCGAGGGAACATGCCCCGTCTGCGGGAACCGGGCGCGCGGCGATCAATGCGACTATTGCTCGACCTTGCTCGATCCGTCCGATCTGCTCGACCGGACTTGCAAGCTGTGCGGCAATCCGCCCGTCGAGCGGGAGACCGACCATTATTATTTGGCGCTGTCGCGGTTCCAGGAGGCGCTCGCTGCCTATGCGGCGCGATCCGAAGGCTGGAAGGACAACGCCGTGCAGCAGACGAAGCGGTATTTGGAGGAAGGCCTTCAGGACCGCGCCGCGACCCGGGATCTCGCCTGGGGCATCGACGTGCCGCTGGACGGCTTCGAGGGCAAAAAAATTTACGTCTGGATCGAAGCCGTAATCGGGTATCTGTCCGCGAGCCGGCAGTGGAGCGAGGAAACGGGCGGCGGCTGGGAGCCGTTCTGGCTGGACGGGCAAGACCCGATAACGGCGTATTACGTCCACGGGAAGGATAACATTCCATTCCACACGCTCATCTGGCCGGCGCTGCTGATGGGCGCGGGCGGCCTGCATCTGCCGGACCGCATCGTGTCGAGCGAGTACATGACGCTGGAAGGGAAGAAATTCTCGACCAGCAACAATTGGGCGGTGTGGGTGCCGGATGTGCTGAGCCGGTATCAGCCGGATTCGGTGCGGTATTTCCTGCTCGCGAACGGCCCGGAGAAGCGCGACGCCGATTTCTCGTGGCGGGAGTTCATCCACAGCCATAACGGCGAGCTGCTGGGGGCGTTCGGCAATTTCGTCAACCGTACGCTGGCGTTCGTGGCCAAATCGTTCGACGGCCGCATCCCGGACGGCCGCCTCGACCCTGAATGGGCGGACGTCATCGCGCGGCTGTACGCGGACGCGGGAGCGCTGATCGAGGAGGGCCGGTTCAAAGAGGCGCTGGAGTCGATCTTCGCGTTCATCCGCAGCGCCAACAAGTATTACGACGAGCGGAAGCCGTGGGCGCAGATCAAGACGAGCCGCGAGGATTGCGGCGAGACGCTGCACGCCTGCACGCAGATGATCGTCAACCTGTCCCGGCTGCTGGAGCCGTTCCTGCCGTTCGCCTGCGGCAAGATCCGCGGCTTCCTCGCGCTGGACACGCCGGCCTGGCACCCGGCGTCCGTGCCGGCCGGCCGCCCGGTCGAAAGACTGGAGCTGTTGTTCGAGCGGATCGACCCGAGCAGGATCGAGGAAGAGACCGAGCGGCTGGAACGGAACATGAAGGAAGGGTGAGGGCGGTCTTCGGCTGCCCGAGCGCGCAGCGGCCGAAGCGATCCGTCCGCGCGGCTCGACCATCCGCCGCTACCGGCGTCGTCCGCGCCCCGTGTTCATATTCCGTTCACGAACTGGTCCTATAGTGAATGTGCAAGGACCGCCATAGGCAGGTCCGACCAAGATTACGAGCGGAGATGATGGCCATGACGACATTGCTGGTCGTAGACGACGATCCCCATATTCGCGAGCTCGTGCGGCTGTTCCTCGTCCGCGAGGGCTTTCAAGTCGTCGAGGCGGAGGACGGCGAGGAAGCGCTCCGCATGCTGGAGACGGCCCAGCCGCAGCTCGCGATTCTCGACGTGATGATGCCGAACATGGACGGCTGGGAGCTGTGCCGGGAGCTTCGGCGGAATACGGAGCTGCCGGTCCTCATGCTGACGGCCAAAGGCGAGACGAGCCAGAAAATCAAAGGCTTCGAGCTCGGCGCGGACGATTACCTCGTCAAGCCGTTCGAGCCGCTCGAGCTCGTGGCGCGCGTAAGGGCCTTGCTGAAGCGCTACCGGATCGCCACCTCGCAGAGCGTGCAGGCGGGCAAGGTCTCGCTGAACCGGGAGACGTACGCGGTGACGGTCGGCGACGAGACGGTGTCGCTCCCGCTCAAGGAGTTTGAGCTGCTGTTCAAGCTGGCGAGCTACCCGGGTAAGACGTTTTCCCGCGAGCAGCTGATCGAGCAGCTGTGGGGCTTCGATTACGAGGGCGACGAGCGCACGGTCGACGTCCATATCAAGCGGCTGCGCGAAAAATTCCCCGAGGAGCGGTGCAATTTCCGCATCCGGACGATCCGGGGACTCGGCTACCGGCTGGAGGTGTGACGCCCGTGGATCCTACTAACAACGATCGTACTGCCGGCGGGAAGCGGGGCGCTGCCCCATCCGGCCCTTCGTCCGGCGCGAAGCGAAGCGCCAAATCCGGCTTCAACTCCCGAGAGAACTCGAAAGCAGCGGGCGCCCGGCCTGGTTACGCATCCCGGCCGCCGATCTGGCGGCAAGCCTTGAAGGTTATCGCGGGCATTCTGCTCATGAACCTGTTGACTTACACCTGCTTCGCCGCGTCGTACACCGTCATTGGTTTCGTCAAGGAGCGCCGCGGGTACGCGGCCGTGACGGAACGGCTGGCGCAGGACGGCCGCCTGATCGGTGCCGCGCTGGCGGGCCGCCCGCCCGCGGAGCGGCGCCCGGCGCTGGAGGCGGCCGCGCGGGAACGGGGTTATGCCGTCGTGCTGGCGGATGCGTCCGGCGAGCGGATCGCGGCGTCCGGCGGCGGTTCGGGCGCTTCCGCCGACCCGGTCCTGAGCCCGGCCAGCCTCCAATCGGTGCTGGCCGGAGACACGATGGAGCGGGTCGAGCGGAAATATCCGTTCTCCAAAGGCACCGCGACGGCGGCCGTGCCGGTCTCGCTCGGCGGCAAGCCGTACGCGCTCTTCCTGGAGCAGCCCGCGCCGAGCTTATACCACGATTTCTGGCAGCAGGTCATGACGGTATTCTTCGGCTTCCTGCTCATGTTCGTGCTCATGCTGCTCATCGGACGGCCGTGGCGGGTGCAGGGCGGCTTCTCCGTTTATATATCGGCGATCCGCCGGATGTCCAAAGGCGACTTCACGGTGTCGATCGACAAGGCCGACCGGATGCGCGGGCATTTAGGGGAGCTGGCGACGAGCATCAACGACATGGCGGCCGAATTGAATCAAATGGAGCAAATGCGCCAGGCGTTCATCTCGAACGTGTCGCACGAAATCCAATCGCCGCTCACCTCGATCCGCGGCTTCGCCCTTGCGCTGCAGCAGGAGGGGCTGGACGAACGGCAGCGCCAGCATTACGCCGGCATCATCGAAGCGGAGAGCGTACGCATGTCCCGGCTCAGCGACAACCTGATGAAGCTGACGGCGCTGGAGGCGGATCAGCAGCTGCTGCATCCGAGGACGTACCGGCTGGACCAGCAGCTGCGGTCGACGATTCTAGCCTGCGAGCCCCTTTGGTCGGAGAAGGATATCTTCATGGACGTCAATCTCGACGAGCGGGTACCGGTGACCGGCGACGAGGAGCTGCTGTCCCAGGTGTGGATGAATCTCTTGACGAACAGCTTGAAGTTCACGGCGGAGGGCGGCACCGTGTCCGTGGAGGCGAAGCGCACCGCCGGCGGCGCGGTCATCTGCGTGTCGGACAACGGCATCGGCATTTCTGAAGAGGATCTGCCGCATATATTCGAACGGTTCTTCAAGGCCGACAGGTCCCGGACACGCCGGCTGAACGGCAGCGGCAGCGGGCTCGGGCTGTCCATCGTCAAGGTGATCGTCGACCTGCACGGCGGCGAGGTGAAAGCAAGCAGCAAGCTAGGCCTGGGGACGACCATTACCGTAACACTGCCGGACCCCTCCTCCGCGGACCGCGAGGCTCAGCCGCCCGCGCAGCAGACGCGTACGTCTTAGGCGGCCGGCAAGCGGCTTGGGATCGTTCGAAAGATCGCACGCTGCGGGCGGGCATGCGCGTCTTGCCTGCGTTTCCTGTCCGCATCTTGCTTATCGCAACCAAGGCCGTCCCGAACCGGGACGGCCTCTTCGCCGCGTTTGGACTCATGCCGCACGCGACTGTTTACAGCTTCGCGCTTCCAAGCAACAGCATGTCCGGTCTGGCTTTAACGCTTTTTTAAAATGTGTTCGCTTGTCGGCGGCCTAGGCGGTACCTACAATAAATAACAATCATTTAATAATCCCAATCTCGAAATAATAGTAATGGTATAAGAAATGATTATGATTGCGAACGTTCGACCGGACGGCCGGCAAGCGAGGGGACAGGCAGAATGAACTTATACGGATTGATCGTCTTTCACCATGTGGCAGCTTCGGGCAGCGTCACGAAGGCGGCTGAAGCGCTCGGCATCAGCCAGCCGGCGGTGACGGCGCATGTGCGGAATATGTCGGCCGAGCTCGGCCTGACGCTGCTTGCGCCGAAGGGCCGGGGGATATTTCTGACGGAAGCGGGCGAGCGGCTCGCGGCGCATGCGGCCCGCTTATACGCGCTGCAGCACGAGATCGCGCGCGACATGGACGCCTACGTTGCGGGAGCCGCCGGCGATCTGCGCTTGGCCGCGACCCCGCTGCCGGCCAGCTTCCTGCTGCCAGAGCTGCTGGCCGCGTACCGCGGCGCGAATCCCGGCGTCGCGATCGCGCTGCGAACGCTGGGCGCGGACGATGCGCTCGCAGCGCTGCAGCATTACGACGCGGACGCCGCTTTCGTCAGCGGCGGCAGCCGCAGCCACCCGGGCCTCGCCGGCAAGGTGCTGCGCGAGGACGAGCTGTGGTTCGTCGCCGCGCCGCATCACCCGCTGGCTGGCCGGCGTGTCCCATTCCGGACGATAGCGGCCGAGCCGTTCGTCCTGCGGGAAGCAGGCTGCGATGCGCGCGAGCAGCTCTTCGTCCTGTGCGAAGCGCGGGGCGTGCCCGTGCCGGAGGCGGCCATTCAGGTCAGCGGCTCCCATGAAGCGCTTCATGCGGCGGCCGCCGGAATCGGACTCGCGCTCCTGTCCGCGCTCGAAGCCCGCAAGGCGGTCGCCCGGGGCGAGCTGGCCCGCGTGAAGGCCGAAGGCGTCGAGCTTCGCAGCCCCGTCATGCTGTACACGCGGGCGGAGGAGGAATTGCCGCCGCAGGCAGCGCGTTTCCTCGGTCTGCTGAAGGACGATCCGTCCAGCCGGCCGGCTTGACGCGCGGGGGAAGTGGCATATTCGTTCAGACTATGCTATAACAATAAGACGGCAAACCGGAACAGGTTGACGGACGCCGTCCGAGTACACGATTTTCGACTAGTTTTCGCCGATTCGCCGGGCGTTATGCGCTCGAACCGTCCTTATGCCTTGGTCCCCGTTTGGGGCAATCAAGCAGGCCGCCCAACAACATTCGCGCGGCTGCGCGCGTTCCCGTTACATGAACCTCTTCGCGGCGGCGCACCCTATAGGGCGTGTCAATCAACTTTAACGAAGAGGCAGGGATCGCATTCGACCATGGCGAAACTATTGTATATTACAGCGCATCCGCACGATCATTCCAAGTCGTTCAGCATGGCAGTGGGACAGGCCTTCATCGACGCGTACAAGGACGCCCATCCGCAGGATGAAATCAAGCATTTGGACTTATACAACATCCAGATTCCGCATATCGACGCCGACGTCTTCAGCGGTTGGGGCAAGCTTCGGGAAGGGAGCGAGTTCACAGCGCTGTCCGCCGGCGAACAGGCGAAGGTCGCGCGTCTGAACGAGCTGGTGGACGAATTCGTGGCCGGCGACAAGTACGTCTTCGTCTCGCCGATGTGGAACTTCTCGTACCCGCCGATTCTCAAAGCTTACATCGACGCGATCTGCGTCGCCGGCAAAACGTTCAAGTATACGTCGGAAGGCCCTGTGGGGCTGCTGCCGGACAAAGCCGCGATTCATATTCAAGCGAGCGGCGGTATATATTCAGAAGGTCCGGCCATGGGCATGGAGAGCGGACACCGCCACCTGAAGAGCATCATGTCCTTCTTGGGCGTGACGGACTTCAAGGGCATTTTCTGCGAAGGCATGGCGGCGATGGCGGACAAGGCCGAGCAGATCAAGGCCAAAGCGATCGAAGAAGCCAAGCAGGCGGCCAAAACATTCGGATATAGCAAAGTCAACGCATAACCATACACGGTGCACCGGCTCCCCTTCGATTCCGTCGTTCGCGCGAACGGCGGTTGAAGGGGAGCCGCATGTCTACATAATGATTGTGGCATTCATGGGGAAAGGGTGATGAAGGTGAGCGAGAGAGAGCCCGATTGGGCGGCCGAGCAGCTGCGCGTCGACGAGGTCGTCCGGCAGGTCGACCGGAGCATCGAAGCGCTGGAGCTGCAAACGTCCGATACGCACCTGGAAATGGTCGATATCCGCAAAAACTTCTGGGACGACGTGACCGTCAATTTCGAGGACTCGGCCGAGATGGCCGAGACGTTCGCGAGCTTGAAGCAGCAGGCGGAAATCCTCTCCGAGCGGGAACGCACGCATGGTCAAGCCGCCCGGCAGCTACAGACGCTGCGCAAGCTCAAGTCCTCGCCCTATTTCGGACGCATCGACTTTCTGGAGAACGGCGAGACGCAATCGGATCAGGTCTATCTCGGCATCGCCTCGCTGCGCGACCGGGCGGACGAAAACTATCTGATCTATGACTGGCGGGCGCCGATCGCGAGCTTATACTATGATTATCCGCCGGGGCCGGCCGAGCTGAAGACACCGTCCGGCGTCATCGCGGGCGAGCTGCTGCTGAAGCGTCAATTCGTCGTCCGGGAGGGCGATATCGTCAGCATGTTCGATACCGGCGTCACGATCGGCGATGAACTGCTGCAGGAGGTGCTCGGCCGTCAGTCGGACGCGCAGATGCGGAGCATCGTCGGGACGATCCAGCGGGAGCAGAACCGCATCATTCGCAACGAGCGGAGCCGCCTGCTTATCGTGCAGGGGGCCGCGGGAAGCGGGAAGACGTCCGCTGCGCTGCAGCGCGTCGCTTACCTGCTTTACCGCTTCAGGGGGACGCTGAACGCGGATCAGATCGTGCTGTTCTCGCCGAACCCGATGTTCAACAGCTACGTCTCGACGGTGCTGCCCGAGCTCGGCGAGGAGAACATGCAGCAGACGACGTTCCAGGACTACCTCGCGGCGCGCCTCGGCCATTCCTTCAAGCTGGAAAATCCGTACGCGCAGCTCGAATACGCTTTGCGCGCCGAGCTCGAGCCCGGTTACGCCTCCAGGATGGAAGGAATCCGCTATAAAGCGACGACGGGCTTCGTGCGGTTGATCGACGGCTTCCTGGGCGTGCTCGGCCGGGAAGGGCTCGTATTCCGCGACGTCCGGTTCCGCGAAGAGACGCTCGTGTCCGGCAGCGAGATCGGCGCACACTTCTATGGCCTGGACCGTTCGATCTCCGTACCGAACCGGGTGCGCCTGACGGCGGATTGGCTGCTGCGCTTATTGAAGGAACGCCAGAAGTCGGCGCTGTCGGAGCCATGGGTCGACGGTGCGTTCGAGCTTCTGGACAAGGAAACGTACCTGAAAGCCTACCAGACGCTGCGCCGCCAAAACCGGCAGCTGAAGGACGAATCCTTCGACGACTTCGACCGGGAGCGCGAGCTGCTCGGGCAATACGTCGTCATGGAGGCCGTCAAGCCGACGCGTTCGCGCATCAAGAAACTGACGTTCGTCGACGTGCGCTCGACGTTCCTGAAGCTCTTCCTCGATTCGGAGATGGCTGCGGCCGCGGCCGCTCAGGCTGGCATCGAGCTGCCCGAGCAGTGGGAAGCGATCTGCAAGGACACGATCGACCGGCTGCTCGTCAAGAAAATGGCTTACGAGGACGCGACGCCGTTCCTGTACGTCGTGGAGCGCATCCGCGGCTTCCAGACCAATACGTCGGTCCGGCACGTGCTGATCGACGAGGCGCAGGATTATACGGCGTTCCAATTCGCCTACCTGCAGCGGCTGTTCCCGTTCAGCCGGATTACGGCGCTCGGCGATTTGAACCAATCGATTCAGGCGCACGCCGCCGAAGAGGCGAGCACCGGCTTCACCGCGTTGGCGTCGCTCTACGCATCGGAAGAGACGGAGACGATCGTGCTGCGGCAGAGCTACCGCTCCACGCGGCCGATCGTGGAATTCACGAGCCGGCTCATCCCGGACGGCGACCGGATCGAGCCGTTCAACCGCGGCGGCGACAGGCCGGCGCTGACCGTCGCGGCCGACCCGGACACGCTGAACGGATTGATCGAAGAGCGGCTGATGAGCCTCGCGGCGCACGGCAACCGGACGATCGCGGTCATTTGCAAGACGGGCGCCCAGAGCAAGGCGGTCTACGAATCGCTGCGGGACCGCGTGCCGCTGCGGCTCGTGCAGTCGGAGACGTCGACGTTCGAACCGGGCATCGTCGTCATCCCGTCGTACTTGGCCAAGGGGGTCGAGTTCGACGCGGTGATCGTCTACGACGCGTCCGGCGAGCCTTCAGGCTACGGCAAGGAGAGCGAGCGCCGGCTTTTCTATACGGTGTGCACCCGCGCGATGCACGAGCTGCACCTGTTCGCGCTGGGCGCCGCAGGCCCGTTCCTTCGAGGCCCGATCGAGGATTATTACGACGCGGCCGGGCAGCAGGCGGATTTGCAGCCCAACGCAAACGGAATCATTGACAACGGAAAGAGGTAGACGTTATTTTATGGAAATCATGCGAGTCGATACGCCCCAACTATTAGAAGAAGCCATTGAAGTCCGGTTTACCGTCTTCGTCGAAGAGCAGAAGGTACCGCCCGAGGAAGAGCGGGATGAGTACGACGAGACGCCGGCCTCGTGCCATCATTTCGTCGTGAAGGATAACGGCAAAGCCATCGCGGCGGGCCGGTGGAAGGAATACGAGCCGGGCGTCGCGAAAATGCAGCGGATCGCCGTGCTGCTCCCGTACCGCGGCACGGGCGTCGGGCGGAAGCTGCTCTCGGCGATGGAGGAAGACGCCAAGGCGTCGGGCTACTCGGCCGCCGTGCTGGGCGCGCAGGTGACGGCGGAAGGCTTCTATCACAAGCTCGGCTACGTGACCGAGCCAGGCGACGTGTTCCTGGACGCGGGCATCCCGCATGTGAACATGCGCAAAGCCTTGTAAAACGAAGCTATCGAACGAAGGGGTGAACCGGCGCTGGCCGGTTTGCCCCTTTTTGCGCGGGAGGTCCTTCGGGACCTCTTTTTTCGGTCGTTTTCCGGCATGTTTCTGAAGATTCCGGTATGGCGGCTCCACGCAAGCTCTATTAGAGTGAGACATGTATGACGAGAACGCGCACATGCGAAGGAGATGACGATGATGAGAACGCTTTCGAAGATCGCGGCCGTGCTGCTGGCGGCCAGCTGCATCGGTTACGGTGCAGGCTCGCTTCCGACGCTGAAGGCCGATCCGGCGGAGGCGGACGGCGCCCGGCAGATCGTGCAGGCCGTCGAAACGGCGGCGGACGCGCCGATCGGCAGCTACGAAGCCGAAGCGTCCGGCAATCCGCTGACGGGCAACGCGTCAGCGGCCGACTGCGCGGCCTGCTCGGGCGGGAAGAAGGTCGGAGGGCTGTACCAAGGCAGCAGCATGCGCTTCACGGACATCGAAGCGACGGAGGCCGGCCAATACGACGTCGCGTTCGCCTACATTTCCGGCGACCCGCGCGGCGCCGACATTCGTGTCAACGGCGGTGCGCCGGAGCACTATGACTTCGCCAAGACCGCCGATTGGGACACGCTCGGCTCGAAGACGATCCGCATGACGCTGAAGCAGGGCGCCAATACGATCGATATATCCGACGGCGGCGGCTATGCGCCGGACTTCGACAAGATCGACGTCAAGCCCGCGAACGACGGCTTCGAAGCCGAGGATCCCGGGAATACGCTGACGGGCAATGCATCTGTGAACGATTGCGGCGGATGCTCGGGCGGCAAGAAGGTCGGCAACCTGTACCAGGGCGCCTCGCTGCAGTTCAACGGCATCCAGGTGCCGGCCGCGGGCAGCTACACGGTGACCGTGCACTACATTTCGGGCGACGCCCGCGCAGCCGACGTCAGCGTGAATGGCGGCGCGGCGCACAACATCCTGTTCCCGGCGACGGGGGATTGGAACACGACGGGCACGTACGCGTTCGCCGCGCAATTGAAGGCGGGCGACAACGCCATTCTGTTCTCCGACGGCGGCGGCTATGCGCCGGACTTCGATAAGCTCGTCGTCACCGTAGACGACGGCAGCGCGGTGCAGCCGTGCGAGCGCGCGGCCGAGACGCCGGCGCAGCCAGGCGCGAGCGTCGCGAGCAAGAAGGAGCAATCGATCACCGTCAAGCAATTTGCCGGCGCCGTGGTCGCGGATAACGGCAAATACGCCGTCACGGTCGATCTGAAGACGGGCTTAGCGTCCTACGCGTGGCAGGGCAAGACGGTCGCGAAGGGCGTCTACAGCAAGTTCGGCGATCAGGCCAGCAGCTGCTACGGCACGCATACGTTCGCGATGGCCGACGTGAAGCCGATCAAGGACGGCTTCGGCAAGGGAATCTCGCTTAAGATCGTGAACAAGCAGGAAGGACAGCCGGATTTGACGCAGATCTATCAGATCTACGCCGGCGAGACGTACTTCCTGACGCGGACGGAAGCGCAGGGCACGGCCCCGGTCGCGGCCAACCGGTTCGCGCCGGTCGTCACCAATACGGCCGGAGGCATCGACGCCGGTGTAGCGAGCGACGGCCGCGTGCTGACGGTGCCGTACGACAACGACATGTGGATCCGCTCCCAAGGCGTGCCGATCAATTCCTCCGACACGAGCTACGAAGTGTCCGCGGTCTACGACAACGCGAGCCGCAGCGGCCTCGTCGTCGGCTCCGTGACGCACGATACGTGGAAGACGGGCATCCGCTTCGCCGGCGCGGACAACAAGCTGAACGCGCTCGAGGTGTACGGCGGCGCCTCCTCCGCCAAGACGCACGATTCGCAGCCGCACGGGACGGTAACGGGCACGCTGGTGCGGTCGCCCATGGCGTTCGTCGGCTACTACGAAGACTATCGGACGGGCATGGAAGCCTACGGCAGGGCGAACGCGGTCATCGCGCCGCCGCTCGCATTCGGCAAGGACGTACCGCAAGGCGTGCCGGTCGGCTGGAACAGCTGGGCCGCTTACGAGAGCCGGCTGACGTTCCAGGACGTCATCGACACCTCGAATTTCATCAAGGCCAGCCTGCAGAAGCACGGCTTGAACAACGACGGCACGACGTATGTGAACATGGACTCGTATTGGGACAATCTGTCGGACGCCCAGCTGAAGGACGCGGTGGCGGCGATCAAGCGCAACGGGCAGAAGCCCGGCATTTATTGGGGGCCGTTCGTCTATTGGGGCGACAACATGGACCAGCCGGTCGAAGGCTCGGCGACGTACAAATACGGCGACATCATCCTGCGCGACGCGGAAGGCCGGCCGCTGCCGAAGCTCGACGGCGCGTACGCCATCGACCCGACGCATCCCGGCGCCAAGCAGAGGATGGATTACTACCTGAATAAATTCAAGCAGCTGGGCTTCGAATACATCAAGCTGGACTTCCTGACGCACGGCGCGCTCGAAGGGAAGCATTACGATCCGAACGTGCTGACGGGCACGCAGGCGTACAACCAAGGCATGGCCTACGTCGACAAGCTGGTCGCGGACCGGATGTTCATCAGCGAGTCGATCGCGCCGTTGTTCCCGAGCCAGTACGCGCACAGCCGCCGGATCGCGACCGACACGTTCGGCAGCATCTCCGACACGGAATTCGAGCTGAACGCGCTGACGTACGGCTGGTGGCAGAACGGGACGATCTATCATTACAACGATCCCGACCATATGGCGCTGACCCGCGCGGGCTCGCTCGAAGAGGCGCGTTCCCGCGTGAACTCCGCCGTCATCTCGGGCACCGTGTTCCTCGACTCCGACGACGTGCACGACGCGCGGGCGCAGGAATACATGAAGGCGCTCTTGACGAACAAGGCCGTGCTGGCGCTCGCGAAGAAGGGCGAATCCTTCCGGCCGGTCGAAGGCAACACGGGCGCGAGGGCGGCGGATGCGTTCGTGTTGAAGGATAAGAACACGTATTACTTGGCCGTGTTCAATTATGCCAAGACGGCGGCCGGCAAGACGATCGACCTGGCCCGGGCGGGCTTGAACGGCGCGGCGTCCTACAAGGCGACCGACCTGTGGACGAATGCCGTCTCGACCGCATCCGGCCAGCTGACGGTGCAGCTCGGCGCCGCGGAATCGAAGCTGTTCAAGCTGGAACCGGCAAAATAGACCGGATACGGGGAGAAGGCCGCGAAACGCATAGGCGCGACCGAAAGATCCGAGGGGGAATCGTCCCTCGGGTCTTCCTGCGTTACGGGTTGCGTAGGATTATAGCGGGCCGTTCAGCGGCATCCGCAGCTGGAACGTTTTGCAGATGCTGATCCGGCTGTAGATCCGGACGCCGTACGCGTCGCCGAATGTCATCCGGGTGCGCCGATCGACGTTAAGGGTGCCGTAGCCGCCGCTCGCAGCGCCGCCCGAGCCTCCCGGCAACGTCGCGTTCGCGGCGATGCTTATGCCCGCGCTGCAGGCGGGCCGAGATGAAAGCGGCGGGCGACGAGAGCATCGAGAAGGCGATCACGTACAATTACCAAACCCGCCTGGAGCGTGGAAATAACGGGGCAACGAAGGGGGGCTGCGAAGCTCCCTCTTATCCATCTATACGGAGGAGATGCGAAATGAAGAGTGAACAAACGCGGATCGCGGCGGCGATCGGAGAATCGGCGCTGACGATCGATAACGGCGCGCTGACGCTGACCGTGGACCTGGCCGCGGGCACGTACGGCGCCGTCTGGCGCGAGGGGGCGTCGCTGGCCGGCGCGGCGGCGGCGTTCCGGCTGGGCGGCCGGCTGCTGAGCACGGAGACGGATTACCGGACGCGCGCGATCGAAGGCGGAGCGGTCCGGGGCGTCGAGGACGCGTTAGGACGCGGCGTGCGGGCGACCGTCCGGCATGAGGCGGCGGGCTTGCCGATCGTCAGGCAGCATTTCACGGTGTACGAGGCGCAGCCGTGCTTCGTGGCGTCGTTCGAGCTGGAGGCGGCGGGCGGCGCGGAAGCGGCGGTGGCATCCAATTATATGGCGCCGCTGTCCGCAAGCTCCCCTGCCGGCGCGCTGTACGCGGGGCCGGACGGCGAACGGGAAGCGCTCGCGGTGCTGCGCGTGCCATTCGATAACGACAAGTGGGTGCGCTACGAAGCGGTCGCGCTGCCCGGCGCAGCGGCGAGCTACGAGGCGGCGGCCGTGTACGAGCCGGCGTCCCGCCGAGGCGTCGTGCTCGGCTCGATCCGCCACGACGCGTGGAAGACGGGGCTGACGCTCTCGAGCGGCAGCGCGACGGCCGTCGCGTCGATCGCCGTCTTCGGCGGCGCCGCCGACGAGCTGACGCGCGACAGCATCCCGCACGGCGCGCTGTCGGGCCGGTCGATCGCCTCGCCGGACATCTGGATCGGCGCTTATGCCGATTACCGCCGCGGCCTCGAGGCGTTCGGCCGGGCGAACGCGGCGATCGCCCCGGCGCTGCCGTGGACGCACGGCGTGCCGTTCGGCTGGAACAGCTGGTCCGCGGCCGCTGACAAGCTCGACTACGACCTGTACGCGTCAGCCTCGGATTTCCTGCGCGAGATGCGGGCACAGGGATTCCATAACGACGGCGTCCTCTATATCAACTTCGATTCGTTCTGGACGAACTTGACGCCGGAGGAGCTGGAGCGGGCGGTCGCCCGCGTCAAGAGCAACGGCCAGAAGGCGGGCATCTATTGGACGCCGTTCGCGTTCTGGGGCAAGGATACCGGCCGCGCCGTCGAAGGCACCGACGGCCGCTATACGTGCGGCGAGCTGCTGCTGCGCGACCGCGAAGGGCGGCTGCTGCCGGACCTCGACGGCGGGCTCGCGATCGACCCGACGCATCCGGGCAATCTGCAGCGGACCGCGTATCACCTGAACCGGTTCGTCGAATGGGGCTTCGACTACGTGAAGCTCGATTTTCTCGGACACGGGGCGCTGGAGGGCCGGCACTACGACGCGTCCGTGCAGACGGGCATTCAGGCGTACCATGTCGGCATGGATAATATCCGCATGCTGCTCGATCCGGTACGCATCGGCCGGCCGTTCCATATCAACCTGTCGATCGCGCCCCTCTTCCCGTCGATATACGGGCACAGCCGGCGCATCTCCTGCGACGCGTTCGGCCTGCTGTCGGACACGGAATACATGCTGAACGCGCTGACCGGCGCCTGGTGGGCGAACGATGCGCTGTACCGGTTCAACGATCCCGACCATACGGTGCTGTACAAGAGCTTCAACCAGGATCCGACAGGCCTCCATGAAGGGCGCAGCCGGCTCAACGCGTCGGTCGTCAGCGGCACGGTGCTGCTCCTGGGCGACGATTTCCGCAAGCCGGAAGCGCGCGAGCGGGCCTCCGAATGGCTGCCGAATGCGGAGGTGCTGGCGGTCGCCCAGCTCGGCCGGACGTTCGTGCCCGTGGAGGGGCATACCGGGTCAAGCGCGGCGGACGCGTTCCTGCTGGACATGGAAGAGGACGGGGCGCGCGTCGTGCTGCTCGCGGTATTCAACTTCGACAAGTCGTCGCCGGCGGTGAAGACGATTCCGCTCGGCCGCGTCGTGCCGGGCGGCGATGCCGTCGATTGGCAGGTCAAGGAGCTGTGGTCGGGCGCCGTCTCCGAAGCGCGCGGCGAGCTGAGGGTACCGCTCGAGGCCGCGGAATCAGTGCTGCTGAAGCTGACGGCGCGGTAATCGGGGAAGGTTGGCCGGCGACTGGCCGAACGGGGACGTTGATTCCGCGTTCGGCGGTTTCTCCCGGCGTGGAATGACGCTATAATGGGAGGTAACTTAAGGTGCGGGACGGTTGGACAAGCCGGCTTCA
Source organism: Paenibacillus sp. GCM10023250 (assembly GCF_042653205.1). Taxonomy (NCBI): domain Bacteria; kingdom Bacillati; phylum Bacillota; class Bacilli; order Caryophanales; family Paenibacillaceae; genus Paenibacillus; species Paenibacillus sp. GCM10023250. The sequence goes on from NZ_JBHSHY010000015.1 coordinate 21,296, forward strand.
TCCCGCACGCTGGCGCAAGGAGCAGAAACCGACATGGAACGATTCTCAAACGGCGGCGCGGCCGCCTGGAAGCGCTGGCTGCCCGTGCCGGCCTATCTCGCGCTGCTGGCGGCCGTATGGACGAACCGAGCGGCGCTGCTGGCCTGGATGCAGTCCGGCGACGCGTCGCCGCTGCTGATGCTGCTGCTCGTGACGGGCCTCGCGTTCGTGCCCGTAATCCCGTTCAGCGTTGTCATCGGCACGATGGGCTATCTGTACGGCGCGCTCGCCGGGGCACTGATCAGCCTGACTGGCGCCTGGCTGGCCGCCTTGGTCATGTACGGATTGTTCCGGTACGTGCTGCGCGGCCGAGTCCGCCGGCTGCTCGGCAAGCATCGCGCGACGGAACGGTGGACGGCGCTCGTCGAGCGTTATCCGTTCCGCGCGATCGTGCTGGCGCGGCTGCTGCCGGTCGTCCCCCAGCAGGCGGTGAACGTGTATGCCGCCGCTCTGCCGATTCCGTTCGCCGCGTACGCCTTAGCGTCACTGCTCGGGAAAATACCGGGGATGCTCGTCTTCGCCTTTATCGGCGGACAGATCGCGGGGGACCGGCAGTCGCTCGTCGCGGCGGCCTGCGTATACGCGGCATTTTTGCTTGCCGTGTATGCGGGCAACCGCGTCTGGGCTCGAATAGGCGAGCGCGGCCGGGCCGATTGAGCCGAACGAACGCGTTTTAGGAAGAAAAAAGGAAGGCTGAACTGCCAATTTTGGACAATTCGGCCTTTTTTTGTTTTCCAATATTTAGAATGCCGTTATAATGGGAGAGGACGCGCAAAGCGAGGTGAACGCGATGAAACGCATGCTGATGGGCGGCTTCCTGCTGATGGGCGGTATTCTGCTGTACGTCGGGACGGCCATTGCGGCGGCCGTCTATGCTTCGAATCTTACGTTCTGGGAGCCGGCGGCCGGGAGGTTCAGGACCGCGCTCCACGAGACGGGCGGCGCCTGGGCGCACGGGCTGGCGATCGGCCTCGCGGTGATCGGATTGGCCATTCTCGTCTATGAAAGCCGGTTATTACTAGGGATCATTCGCCGCTATTCCGGCGTAGTAAAAGAAAGAAACGCTGAATTCGACCGGAAGTATAAATGAGCCGGTTTGGCAGGAAGCGGGCAGGGGGACAGCGCATGAGGCGGATCACGAAATGGAGATCGCCAACGTAGACGCCGGCTGGGCACCCGCCCATTGCGAAGCTGCAACCTATTCATCGAAACGGGGGGATGACATGATGGAAGCCAAACCCGCCAGCTTGCCGGGCAGCGACTTGCCGGCCGGCTTGTCGAAGCCGGCGCAGCGCGCGCTGGCAAACGCGGGCTTGACCGGCCTGGCGCAGGTGGCCAAGCTGTCCGCCGGCGAGTTTCAAGCCTTGCACGGCATCGGGCCGAAAGCGGTCGGCTTGATTCGCGAAGCAATGGCCGTTAAGGGCTTGGCGTTCAAGGGCGAGGCATGACCGTGTTCGCGGAGGGGCCGCTGCACAACGCGGAACCGCGGCTTCCTGCCGCCAAGGCATCGTCCGGTTAGCGAAAGCGCCGATTGCCGGCGAATAACGTCAAGTAAGGGAGGCAACGCGGCATGCTGTTTAAGATCGTCGTCGTGGCGCTGCTGGCCGTCATCGTGCTTCAGTTGGCGGAAGTGCTTCATCGCCTGCCGCGCCGGAACTTGGCCAAGGAAGCGATGGAGCGCGACGGAATCTCTGGGAAGCCGGCAGCCGGACCGCGGGACAACGATTCATGACGAGTCTCCATTCACGCACCCCATTCTTTGCTGGAAAATTGTAACCCTTTTCAATGTATTGCCGTCTATGATATCGGCCTTGCTACGCAAGGACAACGCGATGGCCCCCGAGAAACGAGAGCGAAGGAGGCTTGGCCGGAAGGTCGAAGGCGCCGTCATTCGCTTGAACAGGCGCGGAACGTAATCTTGCTTGGGCGTGATCCGGTACAAGCCGATGGATAAAAAAGGAGGAGATCGTGCTGGCTGCATGGAATGCCATTCATTATCCGACCTTATCCGGCCCGGTCGATTGGGGACCGGTGACGGGACGCTTCGTGCGGGCCGATACCCCCGGGGACTTGTCGCTCGTCAGCAATGTCAGTCTCGTGCCGCATATCGGCGACCGCGTGGTCATGATTCGGTTGGATAACGGCCGCTGGGAGCTGCCCGGCGGCACGCTCGAGGAGGGCGAGCCGCATTCGGACGGCCTTCGGCGGGAATTGCTGGAAGAATTAGGCGCGGAGCTCGTGTCCGATTTTCAGGTATTCGGTTACTTCGATTGCCGTTCGAGCGCCCCGGCGCCGTACCGGCCGTACATACCGCATCCCCGGTTCCGCCGGCTCGTCGGGCACGGGGAGGTCGAATTGGTCGGGCTGCCGCTGAACCCTCCGGACGGCGAGCGGGTGGTCCTCGTGGAGCCGGTTCCGATCGACGAAGCGGTCCGGCGGTTTATGGAGGGCGGCAGGCAGGAATTGGCCGAACTGTACCGGCTGGGCCATGCACTTCGCAGGCTTGGCAGCCCAGGTGCGTAGCCCGATCGCTGTTTGCCGCGGCGCGCGATCAATCGGCGTCTAATCGAATGGCTGCAAGCCTGCCGTCCGCGTTTGCAAGAACGTGCATCACCTTGGTTTCGGCGCAAAACATCGGCGTTTCCTTATTTGACGTTCATCCGCGAAAGGGGAGATTGATCATGAAGTTGCGTCTGCTGCTGAAAGGAATCGGCATTTCCGCCGTTATGCCGTGGTTTGTCTACTTTATCGCGTTGGGGCTGCAAGCCCGTATGCAAAGCCAGCAAAGCGATTTTCAGTATCACGACAGTTATTTCCTGGTGCTGAACGTCGGCTGGAAGGGCTACGCGATCGGATTCGCCGTCTGCTTCGTGCTGCTGGCGATCGGTTATGCGTTATACATGGCCGCCAAGAAGGTGAAATCATGAGGGAGCCCGTCGTTATTATGCCGTTTGACGTGAACTGGCGGTCGGAATTCGCCGAGATCGGCGGAAGCTTGAGACGGGCGCTCGCGGACCGCGCGATGCGCATCGACCATATCGGGTCGACGTCGATCGCCGGCCTGGATGCCAAACCGGTCATTGACGTGCAAGTTTCCGTCCGCGCGTTTGCCGACGTCGAGGAGATATCCGCAACGCTGGCCGGTCTCGGGTACGTGCTGCGCGCCGATAATCCGGATCTGACGAAGCGGTATTATCGCGAATCGGAGGGCATGCGCCGGACGCATCTTCACGTTCGCGAGCATGGCAGCGTCTCGGAGCAGCTCGCGCTGCTGTTCCGCGATTACATCCGCGCGCATGCGCACGAGGCCAAGCGGTACGCCGCGATCAAGCATTCGCTCGCCAAATCGCATCGCCACGAGCGGGACCGCTATGTGGCAGAGAAGGATCCGTACATCTGGGACATCTTGCGAAGCGCGAGCAAGTGGAGCCAGCAAACCGGCTGGCGGCCCGGCGCTTCCGATATGTAGGCGGCCGAATCGGACCTAAGCCAAAGACAGAAGGATGTTAGTACGCATGACGCATACGAAATTGCAGCGCGCGATCGCGCTGCGCGAACAAGGCGAGCCGGAGGCCGCCATGCGCCTCCTCGAAGACGTGGTCCGGAAAGAGCCCGGCCATGCGCAAGCCTGGTACCAGCTGGCTTGGGTCCACGATGTCCTGGGGCTGGAACGGGAGGCGGTGCCGCACTATGAACGGGCGCTGCGCTGCGGACTCGCCGGGGAAGACCGGGCGGGCGCGCTGCTCGGCTTGGGCAGCACGCTGCGGACGCTGGGCCGGTACGAAGAGTCGCTGGTACTGTTCGAGGAGGCCGTTAGGGAGTATCCCGGCCGGCGGGAGTTTCAGACGTTCCGGGCAATGACGCTGCATAACCTGAACCGGCACGCCGAAGCAATGGCCATCTTGCTGAGTCAGCTCGCGGAGACGAGCGGGGATTCCGGCATCGCGGCGTACCGGAACGCGATCGGCTTCTACGCGGACCAGCTGGACCGCGTGTGGGAAGCAGGCGCGGAGGAAGCGGCGGGCACGATAACCTTGCGTAAGGGCGTGCAGGAACACCCTCGCGAAGAGGAGAAGCGAACGATGGACTTGCCGAAGCCCGAACCGGCCCTATCGGCGGAAGAGAGCGGCTACGTCCGCAACCGGCTGATCGCGTATAACGCGAGCCGGCTGCCGGAAGCGTATCGCGACCGGTACGAAGAGATCAACCTGGTCCAGCGGGAGGCGGACGGCCGGATCATCGGCGGCGTCTTGAGCGTCTGCTGCTGGAACTGGCTCGAAATCGACATTCTCTGGGTCGATGACGCCTATCGCGGCCGGGGCGTAGGTTCCGCGCTGCTGGAGGCGGCGGAACGCGAGGCGAGGAAGCGGGATTGCGCGTTCGTGAAGCTGAACACGTTCTCGTTCCAGGCGCCGGCGTTTTACGCGCGACACGGCTATGCCGAGCTGGCCGTCATCGAGGACGCGCCGGCCGGACACCGGCATTATTATTTCATCAAGCCATTGCGGCATGAAGGGGATAACCGATCGTGAGCCGGTTCTTGGCGGCCTTTCCAGCCGCGTTCGGGGCCGAGCCCGAACGGGGATCGTCGGCGTGCGGCCTTCACTTTCGATCGACCGGAGGCGTGGGGAATGCAAGCGCATAAGCAAGAGACGGTCAGTCGACCGGTTTCAGCGGCAGACGCCGATCCGGATGCTGCGGCGGAACGGGAGCAAGCACGGATTGCCTTGATCCGCGAGCAGGAGAAGAAGTATCACGACGATTGCTACCGGAATCACGGTCTGTTCGAGCCCGGCTCTTGGCTGCATCGGCCCGTGCGGACCGTGATGGAGCTGCTCGCGGCGTTCGACGGCCGGGAAGAGCTGAGGGTGCTCGACCTCGGCTGCGGCGTCGGCCGGAACAGCATCCCGATCGCGGAAAAGCTGGCCGGACGGGAGGGTGCCGTCGTCTGCGTGGACCTGCTGGAGTCGGCGATCGCCCGATTGGCCGAATACGGCCGGATGTACGGCGTCGAAGCCCGCCTTCGGCCCGTGCTGTCGAGCATCGAATCGTTCGCGATCGAACCGGGCGGGTACGATTTCATCATCGCCGTATCGGCGCTGGAGCATCTGCGGTCGGAGACGGCATTGGCATCGAAACTCGGCGACATGGTCCGCGGCGTGCCGGCGGGCGGCATCGTCTGCATCATCGCCGGCACCGGCAATACGGAGACGGATGCGCGATCCGGGGAGCTGCTCGAGCCGATGTTCGAGCTGAATTTGCCGACGCCGGATATGTTAGCGCGGTTGGACGGTCATTTTGCCGGGTGGGACGTGTTGATGCGGTCCGTCAAGCCGCTTGCGTTCGACATCGAACGAAGCGGCCGCCCCGTCAAGCTGGCGACGGATTGCGTTACGTTCGCGGCGCGCAAGCCGGGCGGCGTACAGCGCCGTCCAACGCCGCGCGCTGATTAATCGCATCTATAGATAGCCAAAGGCCGAATACGGCGCTTCCGGGACTTGCCCGGGAGCGCCGTTTTTGCGTGGGGCGTTATGGGCGGCGCCCCCAGCGGCTCCCGGACGATGGATGCGGTGCTCGCGGCGGTGTGAGGAGGGAGAATTTTATCCGCAGTCGTCCCGCAACCGTCCCGCAGTCGTCGCCAACCGGAGAGAAATATGTCGTCAATCCGTCTATAATTCCTGAATATGGTTCTTTTGGATGATATATTCCGTACAAATTTCCCCCTTTCTATTCTCGCAATGTAACTTATAATGTAAGGAAGTTTTATTTCAAAAACATTTACAAACCATTCATATTCATCAGGAGGCACCAATGAACGGCATGCAACCATGGCTGCAGCTGATCGAGAAAGCTTCGCTCCGCATCCTGCAGCATGATCTACATCGAAGAACGGAGCTTCAGCAGCGCGAACGCGTCCTGCCGTTTTACGTCGTCGCCTTCGTTCGCGAAGGCGCCTGCCGCCTTCGCATCGGCGGCAAGGACTATTGCGCGCGGCAGGGAGAGGCGCTCTTCGTCCCGCCGAACGCGCTTCACGATCTCGTGAAAGATTCGGACGAGCCGGCGGCTTTCCTCACTTGGCACTTCACGCTCACGATCGCGGATTGCATCGACGCGCTGCAATGGTTTCAGCTCCCGCCGACCTTCCGCCTGCCCGAGCCGGAGCGGTTCGAAGCGATATTCCAACGGTACCGGCAGTGCGCGGAGCAGCCGCGGTCGCTCGCGGACAGCTTGAGCACGGGGGCCAAAGCGCAGGAGCTGGCGGCGATTCTGATTGAGAGCGCGCTCGCCCGGCCGGAAGTCCGGCTGAAAGCCGTCTACGCCGACGCGTTCACGGCGATCCTGAACGAACTGCTGGAAGCTCCGGAGGCCCGCATCGACCTTGCCGGGTTGGGGGAACGGTACCACATGCATCCGACGTACATTTCCAACCAGTTCAAACGCATCTTCTCGATCACGCCGATGCAGCTGCAGCTGCGGCTTCGCCTGTGCAAAGCGAAGCAGCTGCTCGAAACGGAGAAGCGGCCGATCGCCGAGATCGCCAAACTGACGGGATACGAGGATGCCGACGATTTTTCGCGCTTCTTCAAAAGCAAAACGGGCGTCTCGCCGCTCAAATACCGTAACGCATGCGATCAGGATCCGTACTGCTGACGGTCGCGGCCGCATCCTTCGCCGATTCCGCCAAGCCGCGCCGGCGTTCTTTGTTCTGAAACGTCGCCAAGATGCAGTGTACGTCTTGACTTGTCCGCTTTATAATGAATGAGTAGAACGGACAAGGCTGCCCGCATGGCACGCGCGGTCGGGCAGGCTGGTGCGGCGCCGCAGGCCGGCTGTCGCAGCCGGTTCGCAGTCTTTCGGCCCGCGGAGCGCATGGCGTTAGCCGGCCGGGCGGGACGGTGAGACGCCGAGCCGCGATTGACGCGAGGCGCCGCAGCCGCCGCCGCGGGAGCTCGCGGCAAGAGCCGCCAAGGAGACACGTCCTTGGCGGTTTTTTTCGTGCGGTTTCTTGCCCGGCCGGCTGGTTCTGGCAGCTGCTTTTTAGCCCTGTCACCAAACGCCGGCCTTAACGCGCATGCTCGAAATAAACGGATTCGTATGCGGCCAGCTCTTCCTCCGCGGCGGGCAGCGGATTGGCCCGGATGTTCGCTTTCAGGCCGTTGATCAGGCCAGGCTTGCGGAGCAGCAGGCGCAGCCGGTCCGCCAAATGCCGCGCGTCTCCGACCCGGAACGTATAGCCGTTCTGCCCGTCGACGATTTTCTCGGCCATGCCCCCGACGTTGGAGGCGACGACCGGTACATCCGAAGCCAGCGCTTCGTGCAGCGCGAGCGGGTAATTCTCGAACCAGACGGAGGGCATGACGGCGAGATCGGCCTCCTGGTAGATGCGGGCGAGATCCGATTCCGCATACGCGCCGTGGAACGTGATGCGCCGGTCGCCAGCGGCCCGCCGCCGCAGCGCGGCCTCGTACTCCGGCTTGCCTTCGCCGTAGATGCGGAGCCGGAGCCGGCGTGACGGCGCGAGGGACATCGCTCGGACGAGCACGTGCACGCCCTTGTGCTCATTCAGCGATCCGCCGTAGACGAGCGACAGCGGCGCGCCGGTCCGGTACGCGCGGACATTGGCGGCGAGCGTGCCGCGGCTCATGCCGTGCGGCAGCACTTCGACGTTCAACTCCGGCAGGACGCGCCGCACGTAAGCGGCGAGAAGAGGCGCTGCGCGCCTTGAAGCAGGGGGGCCATCGCCTGCAGCCGTTCACCGGCCTGCGGAATATGGCAGCGGGTCTGGCAAGCCGCGCCGCCTTCGGGTCCCCCGCACAGCTGCTTATCGACCCGAACCAGATTGAGCCGGGGGCAGACGGACCAATAATCCGTCAGCGTCATTACGTACGGGATGCCGAGCCGGAGCGAAGCTTGCACGAACGCGACGCCGCGCATCGCGTGCGCGACATGGACGAGATTCGGCTGCTCTCGGAGCAGCACCGCTTCCGCCCAGGCCGACAACCGGGGATTCTCGTCGATCGAGGACGATCCGGCCGGATCCTCGCGGACGTCCCGGTAGGCCAGAACGGGCACGCCGTCATACTCGTAGGCGCGACTGGCGATGCCGTCCGCATCCGCGGCGTCCTCGGGGAGCCGTTCGGCGTACGCCGCGACCGTCACGCGATGTCCACGCGCGATCATGCTGCGGGCGAGATTCAAGACGAATTTCTCCGTGCCGGTATACGATTCGGGATAGAAAGCATGAACGACGTACAGGATCGACAGCCGTTCGCCCGAGAGCATGCGCGCATTCGGCGGCTGCGGAACGTACGGACGCGCCTCGGGCAGCTGCAGCGCCGGCACTTGGAGCGTGGCAGCTCTCTCGCCGGCGGCTCCGGCGCTGCGGCGCGAGCGCGGGCTGCCTGCCGCGCGGCGGCGGCCGCGGGAATGTCCCGCACGCGCGGGGCGGCGCGATGCCCGCGCGCGCTTAGGCGCCCGGGCCGCGCCGCGCGCGGACTTCTTGCCCGACTTGCTCGCGGCGGCCGGTTTGCTCCGTTTGACCCTGGACGGGCGCAAGGTTCGTTTCCTCCTCAAGACGCACCTCCGATTGGCGGAATGATCAAGCTGGCTTGCTGGGGTATTCTATGACGGCGCGAACGCGTTGTCGAGGGCGTGCCGGCGCCCGATCTTTCGCCCCGAGGCAGGAAGGCGGGCCGACGGAAGCGAATGATGATGAGAGCATGACCGCGTAACGGCGGGTGCCGAGGGCCGTCGGGGAATGAGGAAGCGCGGCTCCAGACGGTCCGGCCATGGATTTCTATAACGTCAAGGCTAGCTTTGCGAACAGGCGGCGGGGAGCCATTTAGCTTCGAATGGGATGAAGCGGAAGCGCGCTATAACGGGCTGCGGCCCGCGATTTTGGAATGGTTTTGAGGTGAAATCGACTTGGAACGGCAATGGCAAAATTGGAAAGCAGCCGATGCCGAGGCGGCCGGGACCGGCCGGGACATCATCGGCTTGTACGCGCAGGCGGACGGCGATGCGGCGGCGTTCGGCCCGCAGGCGGAGGACGAGCTCACCGCCGCGCTGCGGGACGCGCTCATCGCGCTCGACGCCCGTTGGGCGGCCGGGACGAAGAGCGCCGCTGCGGCGATTCGCCGGGACAACGCGCTCGTCGTGACGGCCCGCGCTTCGAACGCGGTCCGGCTGGCGTCGGCGGGCACGGCGGATCTGTTCGGCGTCACGCCCGCGACCGGTGCCGCCGGCCGGTTGTTTGAACTGTTGGAGGCGGCCGGCGGCGGGGTGACCGATGCTTTGCGGGCGCGGCTGCGGGAGCTGCGGGCGCCGGCCGTGCTGGCCATCGGCCGGCTGGCGGAAGCGCTGTCGCGGCCGGAGGCGCCGGTCGTCTTTGAATGGGCGGCGCCGGCCAGCGGCCGCCGCGCCGCGGAATTGGATCCGCGCCTGCTCCAAGAAATGAGCGCCTATATCGACGCGGCGGAGACGACGTCGATCTTCGTCCCGGTCCGCGGCAGATTGACCGCGCTGAACGCCGCCGGCCGGTCGTTCCGGCTCGAGGGTGACGACGGACGAAGCTATGCCGGCAAATTATCCGGCGAGCTCCGGCGCCGGTTCCTCCGCTCTGAGGCGGCGCTGCCCGTCCTGCCGGCGGCAGCGGAAGCGCTCGTCGAGCGGCGGACCATCTACCGGGCGAGCATCGACGAGGAGACGACCGTCGACGTGCTGACGGAGCTGGACACCGACCCGGGGCTGGACCGGCACGAGACGCTGCAGTCGCTCCGGGAGCTGCGCGGCCGCTTGGACGCCGCGCTGGAGCAGGATGGCGGCTACGAGCAGCCGTTGCCCGTCGCCGCCGGCGATTACGCGGAGCTGGCGGACTTCGCGGAGCGCCTGGCCGGCAGCAATCCGCTGAAGGGAGCCCGGCTGGCGCTGCGGACCGCGGACGTGGCGGAGCTGCAAGCGCTGCTCGCGGAAGGCCGGCCGATCGGAAGGCTGGCGGCAGCGGACGGGTTCGTCCATGCGGCCGAAGACGACGGCGGAGACGGCTACGACGAGGAACCGGCGGCGCGGGCCGCGAGGCAGAGGGCCGCCGCGGAGCGGCAGAAGCTGGCGGCTGCGGCTTATGCCGATAGCGTGAAGCTCGCGGGCCGCCTCGCGAACATGATCGGCGATCTCGAGCGCGAGATGCCCTGATTCCGCGTGCCGAAGGCAGCGACAAGCGCACGTTGGCAGCATACGTTTCGGCAAGGCAAGGCAAGGCAAGCGTGCGAGTCCTTTCGAAGGACTTGCTTTTTTGGGTTCCGCGCGCGGCGGACGCCGGCCGGGAGGCGCGGTTTCGCCCGGGCGAGCCGGGAGCCTCTTTCCGATATCGCCGATCCCTTAACGTCAACTCCCTGAAAACTGCCGGACGGCTCGCCGTCCGGCGGTTTTCGTTTTCCCGGGCCGCGCCCGAAAAACGCTATTGTACGAATCCCGGGAGCGTTATATAATCTATGTGCCCGAGCACGACATTCATGTAACCGCTGTCATACGGCGGTTCGATGCAAATCCGACGAATAAAGGAGGGATGCCGAATGCACCGATACGCAGCAACGGTACGCGACGAGGACGGCATGTCCGTCCTCGTGCTGACGGACGGGGCGGCCGGCGCCGAGGCCAGGCTGCTTCCGGAAGCGGGCAACAACTTGTTCGCCTTCGCGAGCGGCGGCCGCGACGCGATCCGGACGCCGGTCTCGCTCCGGACGCTTCGGGACGAGGCCGGCTCGAAGTACGGCACGCCCGTGCTGTCGCCGCCGAACCGGATCCGCGACGGCTGCTTTACGTTCCGCGGCCGCGATTATCGGCTCCCGCTCAACGAGCCGCCGGATCATCACCTGCACGGCGAGCTGTGCCGCCGCGCATGGGAGATCGTCGGCTTCGGCGCCGACGGGGAGGGGGCGTGGGCGACCTGCCGGTTCCGGTATGCGGATCACTCCGATATCTTGGCCTATTTTCCGCACGCGCTGACCTTTACGGTCACGTACCGGCTGCAGGACGGCCGGCTGCGCATGGAGAGCGTCATCCGCAACGAAGGCGCGGACGAAGCGCCGTTCGCCTACGGGCTGCATCCGTATTTCGCGGTGCCGGGAGGCAGCGCTTCGAGCGCGGCACTCAGCCTGCCGGCGAGCGAACAATGGCCGATCACGAATTTGTCGTTCGTGACCGGCAAGCCGTCCGCCACCGCGTACAGCCGGACCGTCGCCGGCGAGGGCGGCGCCCCGCTCGCGGAGATTCCGCCGCTCGGCTGCGCCATGCTGACGCTTGATCCGCAGGCCGACCCGGTCTGCCGCATCGCGTTCGGCGATGCCGGCTATTCGGTCCTGTACCGGCTCGACCGCGCATTCCGTTTCGTACTGCTGTTCCGGCCGGATTGGGACGACGCGTTCTCGATCGAGCCCTACACGTACGTGACGGACGCCTTCAACCTGCCGTACGAGCAGGAGCTGACGGGGGCGCAGGGCATTCCCGCAGGCGAGGAACGGCGCCTCGAAACGGGCATTTGGATCGAAGACCACCCATCCTAAGACGCGAAGGAGGAGGAACGCATGGAGCCTATCGATTTCGAATCGATCATCGCACCGGAGCTTCCGAAGCGCATGGATTACCGGATCGGCTGCATCGGTTCGGGCTTCATCATGCGCGACTGCCATCTGGTCGCCTACCGCGACGCCGGCTTCAACCCCGTCGCCATCGCCTCCCGTACGTACGGGAACGCGCAGGCCGCCGCCGAGCTGCGAGGCATTCCCAAGGTACACCGCACGTGGGAGGAGCTCGTCCGGGATCCGGACATCGAGATCCTCGACGTCGCGTACCCGCCGGACCGGCAGCTCGAGATCGTGCGGGAAGCCGTCAAGCAGCCCCACATCCTGGGCATTCTGTGCCAGAAGCCGCTGGCGATGAACGCGCGCGAGGCGCACGAAATCGTGGCGCTGTGCGAGGGGGCGGGCATTAAGCTCGCGGTCAATTCCAACATGCGGTACGATCAGTCCATCCGCGCCTTGAAAGCGATTCTCGAACGCGGCCTTCTGGGCGAGCCGGTGCTTGCGACGATCGAGATGCGGGCCATTCCGCATTGGCAGCCGTTCCTGGAACAGTACGACCACATCGAGCTGCTGAACATGGGCATCCATCACATCGACGCGTTCCGCTACCTGTTCGGCGACCCGGAGACCGTCACGGCGGTCGCGCGGCGCGATCCGCGCACGGCGTTCCCGCATCTCGACGGCATCACGCAGTACACGTTCGCGTATGCGAACGAACTGCTGGCGACGAGCCTCGACGACGTCTGGGCGTGGCCGGGCGAAGGCACCGAGAAGGACCTGTACATCAAGTGGCGCGTCGAAGGTCTGGACGGCATGGCGACGGGCACGATCGGCTGGCCGCTGTACCCGGAGCGCTGCCCGAGCACGCTGGCGTTCACGACCCGCCGGGCGCCGAACGAATGGATTCGCCCGCGCTGGGACCGCGTCTGGTTCCCGGATGCGTTCCAGGGCACGATGGCGCAGCTGCTGCGGGCTGTTGAGACCGGCACCGAGCCCGAAATCGGCGGGCGGGACAACTTGCGCACGATGGCCGCGGTCGACGCTTGCTACCGGTCGATCGCCGAAGGCAGGACGATCCGGTTCGCCGACGTGCTCGGCGAACACTAACCGTTACGGGAGGTTATGCTTCATGCTTTCAGTAGGCATTTTCAACGCGTATTATCCGTACACGCTGCAGGAGTCGATCGCGCGCATCCAGAAGGACGGATTCTCCTGCGTGCAGCTCGACTTGGCCTTCAAGGACATGGACCTGTCTCCGGAATCGCTGACGCGGGACAAATGCCGCGTGATCCGCGACGCTTTCCGAGACGCCAATCTGCCGATCGTCTGCATCTCCGGCTACACGAACCTGATCCATGCCGATCCGGTCAAGCGCCGGCAGAACGTGCAGGGCGTGAAGAATATCCTGCAGTTCGCCCGCGAGCTCGGCAGTCCCTACGTCGTCAGCGAGACGGGCACGTTCAACACTGAAAGCGACTGGGTGTGGGATCCCCGCAATGGCACCGAGGAGGCGTACGAGGAGACGTGCCGGCAGATTGAGGAACTGGCCAAATTCGCGTACGACCACGGCGCGGTGTTCCTAGTCGAAAACTACGTGAACAACGTCATCGGCTCCGTCGACCAAGTCGCGCGTCTGTTCGCGGACGTGAACCATCCCGGCCTCGGGCTGCTCATGGATCCGACGAATTATTTCACGGACGACAACATCGACCGGATCGACGAGACGCTGCACCGGATATTCGATACGCTTGGGGATCGAATCAAAATCGCGCACGCCAAGGACTGCAAGCGGGCCGAGGACACCGGCGAGAAGCACGCCGCCATCGACGCCTCGGAATCCCATTCGTTCCGCGGCGCCGGCGCCGTCGAGCTGCCCGCGCCGGGGCTCGGGAACCTGAATTACGACCTGTACCTGCAGCGGCTGGCGAGGCTGCATCCGAACATCCCGATCATCATCGAGCACTTGGACGAGGCGGACATTCCGCGCGCGAAAGCGTTCCTCGATGGGAAGCTCAAGCAGGCCGGCGTCTAGCTTCGCCCCGCATTTCATAATCGCTCCGGACGATCTGCACGGTTAGCCGCGCGATCGCTTGACGCGCATCCGCTCGTCGCGCATTCAGCCGGACGCCTCCGGACAGACAGTCACATCCGCGAGACGCTTCCGATCAGGCAAGCTTGGCCGCAATAAGGGCTTGTGAGCGCCGGCGATTCGCTTTATAATGAGAAGTGTGCCCGAGCACATTACCAGGATTAGGAGCGAATCATGACCGTAACCATCAGGGAAATCGCACGAAGAGCGGGCGTCTCGCGGGGCACGGTGGACCGGGTGCTGAACGGCAGGCCGGGCGTGAAGCCGGATGTCCGCGACCGGATCCTCGAGATCGTGAACGACTTGCAGTATGTGCCGAATTTAGCCGCCAAGGCGCTGGCTTATCAGAAAAATCCGATCGTATTCGGCATCGTGATGCCGCCGAAGGACATCCGGTTCTTCGATTTCATCCGCAGCGGCATCGGCGACGCTGCCGAGGAGCTGAAGGATCTCGGCGTCCGCCTCGATTACCGCTACGTGGACAACGAGCGGCCCGACGAAGGGGCCGCCGCGATCCGCGAGCTGGTCGAGGCAGGCGTCAGCGGCATCCTGTTCTCGGTCATGGACGACGATCTGATCCGGGCGAGCATCGACTTTGCCGCGGAACGCGGCGTCCCCGTGGTCACGTTCAATTCGGACGTCGAGGGGAGCAAGCGGCTCTGCTTCGTCGGCCAGGATCTGCGCAAGAGCGGCCTCGTCGCGGCCGGGCTCATGACCCGCGTGCTGCAGGCGGAAGCGAAGGTCGCCATCGTCACGGGCAGCCTGAAGTTCCACGCCCACCGCTCGCGCGTCGAAGGCTTCAGGCAGGGGCTCGCCGAACGGGGCAGCCGGCTGGAACCGGTCGCCGTGATCGAAGGCTTCGACCGCTACGCCGATACGTTCGAACGGCTGGACCGCGTCCTCGCCGAGCATCCGGACCTCGCCGGCATCTACATGGCGACCGGCGACGTCGCCGCCTGCGTCGACGCCATCAAGCGGCATGGCAGGGAAGGCCGGGTCCGCGTCGTCTGCAACGACCTGCTGCCGGCGGCGGAGCAGGGGATGCGCGAGCGGATCATCGATTTTACGATCGTCCAGAACCCGGAACGGCAGGGCTACTTGTCGCTGCGGATCTTGTTCGATCACGTGTTCGCCGGCAAGCAGCCCGAGGCGGAGCATCATTTTACGGAGACGCACATTTATATTCCCGAAAGCCTGTAAGGCTTTCTTTTTTGGGCATGTCCGTGCCCGGGCACAGTACAGCTTTGGAAAGGGGAGTCCGAAACGATGGCTGTTGTCGTACAGCGAAGGGATTACGGCTTGCAGGGCACCGAGAGCAAGCGGGCGGAGGAGAAGGGGCTGGCGTCGGCGGAATGGTACGCGACGCCGATTCCGCGGACGAAGATGAAGGAGCTGATGAAGCGCAAGGACGGGCCGGCGATTCGGGACACGCTGATCTGGTTCGGCGGCCTGATCGCGCTCGGCTATCTCGGTTATCTCTCCTGGGGGACGTGGTGGGCGGTTCCGGCGTTCTTCCTCTACGGCCTGCTCTATGCGACGCCCGGCGATTCGAGATGGCATGAATGCGGGCACGGCACCGCGTTCAAGACGCCATGGATGAACGACGCCGTCTACCATATCGCCTCGTTCTGCGTGCTGCGGTCCGCCACGCCGTGGCGCTGGAGCCACGCCCGCCATCATACCGATACGATCATCGTCGGCCGGGACCCGGAGATCATTACGCCGAGACCGCCGATCTGGAAAATCCTGTACATGCAGCTGTTCCATCTCTACGGCGGCCCGGTCGAGATCAAGCGGTTCGCGCTTCACGCGGCCGGCCGGATGGAAGCGCAGGAGAAGACGTATATCCCGGCATCCGAATATCCGAAAGTGTTCCGCGAAGCCCGCGTCTACCTGCTGATCTTCCTGGCCGTCATCGCCGCTTGCCTCTTCACGGGGAGCATCCTGCCGGCGATGTACGTCATCCTGCCGTCGTTCTACGGCGGCCTGCTGGTGCTGCTGTTCGGCATCACGCAGCATCTCGGGCTTTACGAGGACGTGCTGGATCACCGGCTGAATACGCGGACGATCTACATGAACCGGATTTTCCGTTACTTGTACTGGAACATGAATTACCACGTCGAGCATCATATGTTTCCGATGGTGCCGTTCCATGCGCTGCCGAAGCTGCACGAAGCGATGAAGCACGACTGCCCGCCGGCGCGTCCGAGCTTCGCGGCGGCGCTGAGGGAAGTGTTCGCCGCGCTGCGCAGGCAGAAGCACGACCCGGCGTACGTCGTCGTCAAGCCGCTGCCGGTCACGGCGCAGCCGTACCGGTACGGCCCCGAACGCGCCGCGGAAGCGGACTATTTGTCAAGGAGCGAAGCGTAATGGCAAACGGAGAATGGGTGGAAGTATGCGGGGCGGGTAAGATCGAGGCCGAGGACGTGATCCGCTTCGACCTCGCCGAACGGAGCTTCGCGGTCTACCGGACGGAGAAGGGCGGCTATTACGCGACCGATGGCTTCTGCACGCACGGCCGGTTTCATCTGGCGGATGGCCTCGTCATGGGGAATCTGATCGAATGCCCGAAGCATAACGGGCGTTTCGATATTCCGAGCGGCGCCGCGGTCCGCGTACCCGCGTGCAAGGATTTGCAGACGTATCCGGTCAAAGTCGAAGCGAACAAGGTGTTTATTCAGCTGTGAGCGAACCTGGGGGAGCCGCGCGATTCGCGCGGCTTTTTTGGCATGCGCGGCGGCTTGGCCGCCTGCATTGCAATGAGAGCGCAATATTTCCAAATCCGCCTCGTGGTATAACGGAAACGGGCGGGCGAGGACCCGCCGACACGAGAGGAGCTGGGAGCATGAACAGACTGGAAGGGAAAATCGCCGTGGTGACGGGCGCGAGCCGCGGCATCGGCCGCGCGGTCGCGCTGCGGCTCGCCAAGGAAGGGGCGCTGACGGCCGTGCACTACGGCCGGAACCGGGATCGCGCGGAAGCGGTCGTCCGGGAGATCGAACGGGAGGGCGGGTCGGCGTTCGCGGTCGGAGCCGATTTAAGCTCGGCGGACGGCGCGCTCCGGCTTTGCGAAGCGCTGGATCGGGCGCTGGCAGCGCGGACGGACGACGTCCGGTTCGACATTCTCGTGAACAACGCGGGGATCGGCCTGCCGGTCGCCATCGGCGATACGACGGAAGCCGCGTTCGACGAGCTCATGGCGGTGAACGCCAAAGCGCCGTTCTTCCTCATCCGGCAAGCGCTGCCGCGGCTTCGGGACGGGGGCCGCATCGTCAATCTGTCGTCCGCGGTCACGCGCATCTCCTTGCCGGCCGTTCCGGCGTACAGCATGACGAAAGGGGCCGTCAACGCGCTGACGCTCGCCTTGGCCACGCAGCTCGCGCCGCGCGGCATTACGATCAACGCCGTGCAGCCCGGCTTCGTCGCGACCGATATGAACGCCGGGATGCTGCAGGATCCCGAGGCTGAGCGGTTCGGCGCCGGCTATGCCGCGTTCGGCCGGTGGGGCCAGCCGGAGGACGTCGCGGACGTCGTCGCCTTCCTGGCGTCGCCGGACAGCCGGTGGGTCACCGGGCAGTTGATCGACGCGAGCGGCGGCTCGCATCTGTAATTCGGCGGCGACGATGCATGAGCCGGTTCGGCCGGCGAGGCGGGGGGGACATCGAGTTGCGGCCAAGCCCTATCCGTGTAAGGGTTTCCATGATAGAATAATGGCAGGTTTTACAGCACTTATTCGGAGGGGATTGCAATGACATGGACCGTCATGACGTTTAACCTTAGGAATTCCGGGGCGAAAGACGGGGATAACGCATGGCCGAATCGCATCTCGGCGGTGGCGGAGACGATCCGGACGCATGCGCCCGGCCTGTTCGGCATTCAGGAAGGGTTTCTGCATATGCTCGAGGAGCTAAACGCGCTCCTGCCGGACTATGCCTGGATCGGCGAGGGCCGCGGCGGCGGCACGGAGGACGAGCACTGCGCGATCTTTTATCGCAAGGCCGACTTCGAAGTCCTCGAGCAGGGACAGTTCTGGCTGTCCGAGACGCCGGAGATGGCGCGCAGCATCAGCTGGGACAGCTCGCTGCCGCGCATCTGCACGTGGGGCCGTTTCCGCGAGATCGGGGCGCCGGAACGCGAGATCACGGTGTACAACACGCATCTCGACCACATCGGGGAGCGGGCACGGGAGCAGGGGATGCGCCTCGTGCTGCGGAGCATGGCGCGCGAGGGGCAGGAGCGTCCGGCGGTGCTGATGGGCGATTTCAACGCCGAGCCGGGCGACCGCGTCATCCGCTTCCTTCGCGGTCAGACCGACATCGACGGTGACCGTTCCGTCCTGACCGATGCGTACTCCGTGCTGAATGAAGCGCCCGGCCGCACGTTCCACGACTTCCGAGGCGGCATGGAGGGCGGGCCGATCGATTATATTTTCGTCAACGCGCCGCTGACGGTGACTGCCGTGCAGGTGGATCGCGGCCTGACGGACGGCCGTTACCCGTCGGACCATTATCCCGTCGTCGCGCGCATCGAGCCGCGGGCGTAAGCGGCCGCGCGCGCAAACGAACCGTACGGGCGAAGAGGCGGAGGAGGCAACGAATCCGCGAGTTCCGGGTGGTACCGCGAGCATAGCAATCTCGTCCCTGAGACTACGATATTCTTGGGGGCGGGATTTTTTTATTTGGCGGGTTAGCCGGGGGACCGCTCGGGAGCACGGGGCAAGCATGCGTTGCGGACACAACAAATGAGGGTTGTCAGCGATGACAAGATTGAAAGCGGCCGTCGTCGGCGCGACGGGCATGGCGGGCCAGCAGTTCGTGCAGGCTTTGTCCCAACATCCGAATTTCGAAGTGGTGCAATGCGTGCCGGCGACTGGGATATTGAGGATTAATGCCGTTATTTCTATCATTAATTATTCATGGCGTTAAATTATTTGTTTCGCGGACTTTTTTCACTTGGCGTCCGGCTGGCGTCCGATCGGCTCACGCCGCGGCGGCACGAAATCGCCGGATTCGGACACCGAACGACGGAATTCGTGTATAATAGAGGCTCGTCATTACAGGATCGTACACAGAAGTTCGTTAGAAGCAGGGCCTGTCGGCCGCTCGTCCGGACAGCCCGATCGATGGGAGGAAGCTTGCGCGCCCTATGCGACACCCGCATACCGCGTGCGAAGCGTGTCATGATGAACCGGAAAACCGTTCGCGTGCCGATCAAACGAATCAAAAACAATGCGCTGGTCCTGTCCGTCCTCGGCGCCACCGCCGTATCCGTCTACGCTTCGAAGAAGCTCGGGCTCGGCCTCGGCACGTTTCTCGTCCTGTTCGCGGCACTGTGGCTCGGCATTTTCGTCCTTGCCTTCACCTTCATGCTGCGCAGCGAGATCGGCAAGCGCAATTAGCGCCGCGCCTGCCGTTCGGCGCGTGAACAGGCTGCCGAACGCAGGGGGGGTTCCTTGCGAGAGGCGTCCATAGGCTTTACCTGCTCCATGGTCCGTCGGCTCCTGCCGGCGGTTTTTTGTGTCCTGCAGGCGGACAAGCCGCGATTCCCTGCAACAATCTCGTTCCAGCTGCGTCCATGATTGGGAAGGATTATGAGAAATGATAACGATGCCAAGGAGATGGACTCATGAAGAAACGGTTGTTAACGGCGCTCGCGTGCGCGGGCTTGATAAGCGGCGCTGCCGGATTCGCGCCAAGCGGCGCGTCGGCGGATGCCCCGAGCAAGGCGGCGCTGCCCGAGGCGTTCGACCGGCTGATCGTGCTGCCGTTCGATTATCACGACAAAGCGTTCCTGAACGGGCAGCTGACCGATTTCATGTACAGCGATTACGACATCGTGGAGCGAAACGGCCGCATTTACGTGCCGATCCGGCTGATGAGCACGCTCGCGACGAACGCCGATATCGGCAAAGGAGCCTGGGACGCGGTCTGGCAAGCCGCGCATCCGAAGGACGTGCTGCTGAGCAACGCGAACCTGCATAAGCGCGTCCAGTTCACGGTCGGCAGCAAGACGATGCTCGTCAACGGCGAGCCGGTCGTCATGGACGCCGCGCCGCTGCAGGTGGACGGCCGGGTCGTGCTGCCGCTTCGCAGCGCGGCGGAAGCGCTGGACAAAGAGATCGATTGGCTCGACGGCCTGATCCTGATCGGCACGGAGCATGTCGATCTGACGAGCCCGCGGACGCTGGAGGTCAAGGACCGCGTCAAGCAGGTGCTAACCGATCCCCGCAAGCCGGTCGCGTACGAGAACGCGCCGGTACCGCTTGGCAGATTCGGCCATGCGGCCTACTATTACACGACCGCTTACCGATCGAACGGTTCTGTCGAGACGCTGTTCCGTCAGCCGGACGGCGGGAAGGCAGCCGAAGTCAAGCTTCCGGGGAATCCGCTGCTGCATGCCGCGAAGGCGATCGGCGGCAAGCTGTACTTCGTGACGGCGAATGGCGGCGCCGCCGAGCTGGCCGCCTATAATTTCGCTGATGGCCAGTCCCGGAAGATCGCCGCTATCCCGCAATGGAAGCCGGAGGACGGCTGGGTGACGGATATTCGCAGTGACGGCGGCGAGCTGTACGTCATCCTGCATACCGGAGATTTGACGATGGGCGGCGAGACGCTTTACAAGGTAAGCGGCGGAGCCTTGACGAAGGTCGCGGACGCGAAGAGCGTTATTCATTTTACGGCGAACGGCGGCTATCTCTACATGACGGATTTCCATCCGATGGCGGATGCGAGCAACAACCTCGTCCGTATCGACAGGAAGACCGGCGCATCCTCGGCGTTCGGACAACCAGGCTTCACGTACGGCATCTCCCGCACAATCAACGATCACGGCGTCGGGTTCGGAGGAGACGTTTCCATGATGATTCAGGACGGCTATCTCTACACGCTCGGCTACCTGGAGAGCGACCCGAAGGACGTCCCGGCCGTGTACAAAATCAAGCTCGCGGACGGAACGCAGGTCAAGCTGACGGGCGCGGCGAGCTCGTTCTGGCTGGCAGACGGCCGGATCGTGTACGTCGACGGAGCCTCGGGCGGCTTGAAGAGCGTCGACCCGAGCGGCGGGAACGCGCGCACGCTCACGGCTCGCAAGGCGGAGAACGTCCGGTTCGCGAACGGCGGCTTCTATTATACTGAGGGTACGGCGAACGGCGCCGCGCAGGATCCCGGAACGCTGTACAGCTACGATCTCGCGGCCGGCCGCGAGGTACGGCTGAGCGATCGGCCGGCCGCTTCGTACGAGGTCGGCGAGGCGGGCGTGTATTATGTCGCCAAGGGCTATGAACCGGGCTTGTATAAAGTCGACGCCTCGGGACTGAACCGCCGTCTGGTAGCGGACAGCATCGCGTCCTCGGCGCTGACGGAAGCGGGCATGACGTACACGCTGACGTACAAGGCAGGCGTCTATACGGCCCAATAGCCTCGCGGATGGCGGATGCCGGCGCGAACCGCGGCGCAGCAGGGAAGCGAAACCGGCGATCTGTGCTATAATAAGGGTCAACGCGATGCGGCGGCATCGGCGCGAGGCGCCGGCCGGCCGCATCCTGAAGCGGAAGGAGGTGCCGTACGGTGGCGGAAGACGGACTGTCCAAGGCATCGATCCTGGATGCCGCCGAAGGCGCGCTGCGGAAATTCGGGCTCGCGAAGACCAATATGTCCGACGTCGCCCGAGCGCTCGGCGTCAGCCACGCGGCGTTATACCGGCATTACGAGAACAAGGCAGCACTGCGCCTGGCGGTCGTGGAACGATGGATGGGCGGCGTGTTCGAGCCGCTCGGCGCCGTGCTGGCCGAAGAAGCCCCGCCGGAGACGAAGCTGTACCGTTGGTTGTCCGCGCTGCGCGAATTCAAGCGCGAACGCGCCCGGCAGGATCCCGAATTGTTCGCGATGTACGCCGCGCTGGTGGCGGAGACGGAAGGCGCGCTGGAGGGCCATGCCCGGCTGCTCGCGGATCAGCTGGCTGGAATCATCGAGGCGGGCATGGCATCGGGCGCCTTCGCATGCAAGGATGCGCGTCGAGCCGCGGCGGGCGTGTTCTTCGCGTTCACCCGGTTCCATCACGCCGCGCATGCCGCGGAATGGGACAAGCCCGAATCCGAGGACGGATTCGAGGCTGTCTGGCAATTGACGCTGCACGGCCTCGGCGCGGGTAGTCGAGGATAGCGGGCGGGAGCGAGGCAAGCTTGCCGCGAAACGTATGATATTGCTTGGGATATAGCCGTTGGCGGCTGCGTCGTGGAGACGCGGCCGTCAGCGGCTATTGTTTTGCCCTAGTGTTTCAAGTTACAAATTATAAAATATGTAACTTGAAATATGTAAATAATCATGCTAAGATGAACGCAAACGACAAAGGAGGCAATCATCGATGTATACGATTATGGGAGTAACGGGACAAGTCGGAGGCGCAGTCGCGAGACGCTTGCTGGCGGAGGGCCATCGGGTCCGGGCCGTCATGCGCGACGAACGGAAAGCGGACGAATGGAGAGCGCGGGGCGCGGAGGTCGCCCTCGCGGATTACCGCGACGCGGAGGCGCTCGAGACCGCCTTCGCCGGGTCGGACGGCACGTTCGTCATGCTTCCGCCGCTCTTCTACCCCGAAGCCGGTTTTCCCGAGACGCATGCGTTCGCGAGGGCGATCGGAACGGCGCTGCTGGCGGCTGGAGTGCCAAAATTCGTTGCGCTCTCGTCCGTCGGCGCTCACCGCGACCGCGGGCTCGGCATTATCGAATCGCTGCATATTTTCGAGCGGGAGCTCGGCCGGCTGCAGATGCCAGGAGCCTTTTTGCGCGCTGCCTGGATCATGGAGAACGCGCTGTGGGACATCGCGCCCGCGCGCGAACGCGGCGCGATCGCGCATAGCCTTTATCCGCTGGATCGGAAGATCCCGATGATCTCCACGGCGGATATCGGGGCGATCGCGGCCGGCACGCTGCGGCAGCAATGGAACGGCACGCGCTATCTGGAGCTGGAAGGGCCGGCAGCGTATTCGCCCGCCGATCTGGCCGCCGCGCTGGCTTCGCTGCTGAACCGCGACGTGCGCGCCGAAGCGATTCCTCGCGCGGAGTGGGCGGATGCGTTCATACGTTTAGGCGCGCCGGAGGACCGGCTGAGCGGCAGGCTGGCGATGCTCGACGGCTTCATTTCGGGCTGGATCGATTTCGAGCGGACGGGAACCGAATCGTTGAAAGGCGAGGTCACGCTCGAAGAAGCGTTGAAGAAGCTGGTATAAACGCGCCTGCTGCAGGTCTAGCGACAGCAGCAGCTCTATAGAAGCTTCTGCAGAAGACGCTATCAGAAGCCACAATAGAAGCCGCTTTAGAAGCTGCAATAGAAAAGAAGCATGGCACGGCTCCGGCCGGCCTGCAGGCAAGCAACTCCATTACGAGGACATCCGATACGCGATGTCCTCTTTTTTATGGGCCTGGGATCGTGCCGGAGACATGCAAGCGCTTACCGAATATTCACGTTAGAAAAACGAATGCAAATTCCGTTTGAACAGTTGACCAGCTCCTTGTCGTGCCGTACTTTAATAGCATAGTGTTACTCATTAGGCGGTTTTGGATGTTATTAGGATGGATTAGATGCGTAAATTTCATGCTATTAAGTCAGAAGTCATAATTGTAAATCGCCAATTGGTCGATTTGGACGGCCGCATCGTCGCGCATCGAGCTTGCACTGGGAACGTTCGAATTTACTTCCGGAAGCGCTCGTCGAGGCCGTCGCGTCCGCCGTCCGCAAGCTGACGGACGAGCAGAACATGGATGCGTCCAAGCTCATCGGCGGCGGTATGCCGGGCGAAATTGGCCATTCGACGATCGATCCGAACGGCAAGCTCTGCGAATGCGGGAAGCGGGGCTGCCTGCAGACGTATATCACCGACCTCGCGCTGCTGCAGGAGGCTGGCCAGATCAAGCCCGTCGGCAGCGTGGGGGAACTGTACCGGCTGATGCATGACGGAGAGACGTGGGCCTTCAACATCATCGACAGGGCCTGCACCTATATCGCCATCACGATCAACAACGTCGTCTGCACGTATAATCCGGACACCATCGTCATGGCCGGCAGCTTCATCGATATCGATCCCGCTATTCTCGAACGGGTGAAGGGGAAGCTGGAGGAATTCATTAGGGAGCCGTTCGTCGGCACGTTCAAGCTGACCCGCTCGCAGCTCGGCGAGCAGGCAATCATGATCGGAGCGGCCAAGCTGGCGCTGCAGCGTTACTTGGGCAATGGTCTTCAACAACAGTAGCAGGGAGGAGTAATCCATGGAAGAAGCGTTGGTCAGGGAATACCGCGGGGGCATCGAAGAATGCGTGCATGCCGGCCACCTATGCGGCGTGAACGATAAAGGGGAAATTCTGTACCGGGTCGGCGACCCGAAGGCGGTCTCGTTCCTTCGCTCGGCGGGCAAACCGTTCCAGGCGATTCCGGTCGTGCGGCACGGCGCGGACGCGGCGTTCGGTTTGACCGACGCCGAGGGCGCGGTCATGATCGGGTCGCATCGGGCCGAACCGTTCCACGTCGAGGCGCTGGAGTCGATCATGCGGAAGACGGGCATCGGCGAGGATCGGCTCATCTGCCATCCGACGTATCCGCTCAGCGCGTACGCGACGGAGCGGCTGCTTCGGGCCAACCTGCCGAAGCGGGCCATTTATCATAACTGCTCGGGCAAGCATCTGGGCATCCTCGCCCTGTGCAAGGCGATGGGGTATCCCATGGAAAGCTACGGCGAACCGGATCACCCGGTACAGCGCGAAATTCTGGAGACGCTCGCGTACTTTGCCGGCATTTCGGCGGAATCGATCGGTCTCGGCACCGACGGCTGCGGCTTTCCGGTATTCGCGATGCCGCTGGACGCGCTGGCGACCGCGTTCCTGAAGCTCGCCTGCCCCGATCTCATCGAGGACGCCGGCATCCGGACCGCCGTCGAAACCATCGTGCGCCGCATGAACGCGCACAGCGAGATGGTCGCCGGCACGGACCGCATCTGCTCGAGCCTGCTGCTCGACCCCAACATCGTGGCCAAGGGCGGCGCTAAAGGGGTGTACTGCTTCAGCCTGAAGCGGGAACGCCTAGCCTTCGCCTTCAAGGTGCTGGATGGGTCCGAAGACGAATGGCCGCTTATTACGGCTTCCATTCTGGAGCAGATCGGCTACGGCAGCCGGGAGACGATCGACCGCATGTACGCCCTCGCGCCGCTCGACATCCGCAACGACAACGGGATCGCCATCGGGCGCAATCAAGCCGTATTTACGCTGCAGCTTCCATAAATCGCGTAGTGAGTCGCCCGTCAGACGGAGCGGCGACAATAGGAGCAGCGGTTCATCGTGGCCGGGTTGTCCCAAGGCGCGGTGAAAGGGAAATGGAGATTCGGACATTGCGAAAGGGGAGTAACGAGACATGCTGCTTGAAGTCATCGCGACATGCGGGGAAGACGTGCTCCGCGCCTGCTCGGGAGGCGCCGACCGGATCGAACTCGTGTCGGGCATCGGGGAAGGCGGCTTGACGCCCAGCATCGGGCTGCTCGATTATGCCGTGAGCCACGCCGATATTCCCGTTCATGTCATGATTCGGCCGCACAGCCGTTCGTTCCGCTACGACGCGTCCGACCTGCTCGTCATGCGGCGGGATATCCGGGAAGCGCGCCTCGCCGGCGCGGCGGGCATCGTCATTGGGGCGTTGACGCCGGAAGGACGCGTGGACCGGACCGCGCTGCTGCCGCTGCTGGAGGAGGAGGCGGAAGGCATGAACGTCACGTTCCACCGGGCGTTCGACGAGGCGCGGGATCTGGATGAAGCGCTGGAGGACGTGCTGCTGCTGCCGCGGGTCAATCGGATCCTGACCTCCGGCGGGCGGCAGAGCGCGGCGGACGCGCCGGACGTCATCGCGCGCTTGTACGGGCGGCTCGCGGGCTCCCCCGTGCGGCTGCTCGCCGGGAGCGGCCTGACGCCGGCCTCGATCGGCAGCTTCATGGAGCGGACGGGCGTGCGCGAGGTGCATTTCGGCCGCGGCGTTCGAACGAACGGCTCGTACGCGGAACCGATCGATCCGGCGATCATCCGAAGCATGAAGCGGGGAGCGGGCGGGCCGGAGTAATCCCGCGCGCGCAGGCGCAGCGTTCCTCGTCAAGGCCGGATCAGCAACCAGAAGGAAGGTACATCGGCAATGGAAAGCATCTATATCGGAATCCGAAGATGGTCGTCTTGGGCGGCGGCGTGTCCCGTTCGGGGCCGCTGCTGCTCGAACCGATGCGGGCGGCCGTGCGCAGGTTCGGCATCCCGGGCATGGTCGACGGCGTGACGTTCGAGACCGCGAAGCTCGGCGACAATGCCGGGGCGGTCGGGGCGGCGCTTTGGTGGCGCTGCGCGGATCAGCCGGTTTCCGTATAAGGCCGTACGAATTCATGACCCGGCAGGGAGCGCGCATCCGGCGTTCCTGCCGGGTTTTTGGCTTGCGCCACGATTACCGTCAAGCGCTGCCGCCGCTGCCGGGCGCTCGGCTACGGCTTGCATGCGATGAACCTTCCCCGAAGATTGCCAGTTTTTCGCCGCCTCGGCAGGAATTCGTCGCCTGTTGTTGAAATATTTAACGTATTGGTCCGGTTGCAGGGGGATTATGCAGCGCACCGGGCGGAGAATTATCATAATGGAGGGATAGCATGACTTTGGAAACGTTGAAGTTCGCCCAGTACGCGTACGAACGGCCTGACATGAAGGTGATCGGGGAACGGTACACCGCGCTGATTCGCCAATTTAACGAGGCCGGCAGCGCCGAGGCGCAGATCAGCGCGATGGAAGCCGTCAACAAGCTGCGCAGCGAATTCGAAACGCAGTGCCAGCTCGTCGAGATCCGGCATTCCATCGATACGAACGATGCGTTCTACAAAGCGGAGCGCGAATACATCGACGAGATCAAGCCGGTCGAGCAGGAATACGCGACGGCTTATTATCGCGCGCTCGTCGAGTCGCCGTTCCGCGCCGATCTGGAGGTCCGCTGGGGCAGCCAGCTGTTCCGCCTGGCCGAGGTGTCGCTTAAGACGTTCGCGCCGGCGATCATCGAAGACCTCCAGCAGGAGAACAAGCTGGTCTCCACTTACGCCCGCCTGATGGCGTCGGCGAAAATCCCGTTCGAGGGCGAGGAGCGGACGCTCCCGCAGCTCATTCCGTTCGAGCAGTCGACCGACCGCGACACGCGCCGCCGTGCCGCGGATAGCCGCTACGCGTTCATGGCCGCGCACGAGGCGGAGCTGGACGACATCTATGACAAGCTCGTGAAGGTGCGGACGAAGATCGCCCGCGCGCTCGGCTACGGCAGCTTCACCGAGCTCGGCTACGCGCGGATGAGCCGCACGGATTACAACGAAGAGATGGTGAGCCGCTTCCGCCAAGAGGTGCTGACGCATATCGTGCCGGTCGCCACGAAGCTGAAGGAGCGGCAGCGCCGCCGCATCGGCGTGGACCGGCTCCGGTATTACGATGAGTCGTTCAGCTTCCCGTCGGGCAATCCGACGCCGAAGGGCGACCCGGATTGGATCGTCGCCCAGGCTAAGCGGATGTACGCGGAGATGTCCCCGGAGACGGACGCATTCTTCCGGATGATGATCGACCGCGGGCTGATGGATCTGGTCAGCAAGAACGGCAAGCAGGGTGGGGGTTACTGCACGAACCTGCCGAAGTACGGCGTGCCGTTTATATTCTCCAACTTCAACGGCACGGCCGGCGATATCGACGTCCTGACGCACGAGGTCGGCCACGCGTTCCAATCGTATGAGAGCCGCGACCTCGGGGTGCTGGAGTACCTGTTCCCGACGTCGGAAGCCTGCGAGATTCATTCCATGAGCATGGAGTTTTTCGCTTGGCCGTGGATGGAGCAGTTCTTCAAGGAGGATGCCGAGAAATACCGCTTCAACCATCTCGCCAGCTCGCTGCTCGGCGTCGCCTACATCACGGCGGTCGACGCGTTCCAGCACGAAATCTACGCCAACCCGGACGCGTCGCCGGCCGAGCGCAAGCGCATGTGGCGCGACATCGAGCGGGCGTACCTGCCCCACCGCGATTACGAGGGCAACGATTTCTTGGAAAACGGCGGGTACTGGCAGCGCCAGCTGCACATCTATCATTATCCGTTCTATTACATCGACTACGCGCTCGCCCAGCTGTGCGCGTTCCATTATTGGAACCGGATGCGGGCGGATTACCAGGAGGCGTGGGCCAGCTATCTGAAGCTGTGCCGCGCCGGCGGCAGCTGCTCGTTCCTCGAGCTTGTCGCCTCCGCGGGCCTGCCTTCGCCGTTCGAAGCGGGCAGCGTCCCGGCCGCGATCACGGGCATTGCGGCTTGGCTGGATACCGTAGCGGACGAGAACCTGTAACTCCTCCGCCGTCGCATCGTTCGAATGGGAAAGCCGCGCTTGCGCGGCTTTTTCTTATGGCGGCGCTTCCGCATCCGTGTGCGGACCCGCCGCTTCCGACGGCGGACGACTCGTCACGGGCGCGCCGAAGGCGGCCCGGAAGGGTCCGGCACGGTTTGCCCTTCCTTGCGGTGGATCAGCATGCCGGCATAGATCGGCACGAGCATGGCCAGGCCGGCCATAAGCGTCGGGAAGGGCAGCCGGTTGGCGAAGATCGCGCAACATTCGCCGGCGAAGCCGCCGATCAAATATGGAATCGCCGTTCTTACTTTGTCGGCGCCCGGTTTGGCGTAATACCAAGCGTCCCAGACGGCGTAAGCGTAGAAGCCGGGGTAAAAGAGCATATACCCGAAATCGGTTGCATCCACTGCCTGCGCATGATGGCCGTTGAAGTCGAGGTGGATCGCGGAGTTAATGTGGCCGGCCATGTTGATGAAGTATTCAGTGAACGTGAAGATAATGCCTTTCAGGAACTGACGGTTATAAATCTGGCCGAATCCGGGCATCAGCGTGGAGAACAAGCCGGCGATGACTCTCATGGGGAGACTCCTTATGTCAGGATTTACATCTATTAGCTCTTAGTATGTGGGAATATTAGGAAATTATTCGTCGCGAGGCGAAGCGTGCTATAATGAGCCCTTGAACGGAACACGAAGGGCTGTTCCCAGCCTTCGCGAAGAGCAGACGATCATCGCAATATACGAACGGAGGCACTGCCATGAGCAAACGGTATCGCATCACGCGCGAAATGCAAGGCAACGGGGAGTCCATCACGCTGGAGGAATGCAAACGGTATTTCGCGGACAAGCCGGACTTCGACTATGCGCCGGAATATACGGTTCACGGGTCGGCGACCATGACCATTCCGGGCGAGTTTTTCCTCTGGCGCGTCGGCGCCGCCGTCATCCCGTTCCGCCATTACCAGGGGAACTTGTACGTATCCGGCACGAACGAAGCCGTCATTCCGAAGATGATGGACGTTGCCGCCGACCTGCGGGCGGACGTCGTTGAAGGATAACGGCGGAAGAGCGGGACGACCGGATCGATTTTCGGTACCGGCCAAGCGCGAAAATACTCGCCTGCCCCGCCGTTTTACGCACCTTACGGGCACTGAAAACAAGCCGCCGACCTCGCTGTCGGCGGCTTGCTTTTTGCGTTCTCTGAAAAATAGGATCAGAAAAAATAGGGAGATCGCACATAAAATGCCGTTCCGATGGGAATAATTTGGTAGTCCATTCATTCACCGAATTACTCCGGAGGAACCAGTTCATGTCGATAACGATTGAGAAAATAAGCCAGCACGCGCACGAGCTCGCGCTGCTGCAGCACATCAAACCCGCCGCCGGCCAGCCCGGCTACCTGCGCCGGCAGTTCGAGGCCGACACCGCGGGCTTGCGGGCGTTCGTGGCGCGGCTGCAGGACGGGCCGCCCGGCTGCGGGCAGCAAGCGGAAGAATGGCTGCTCGACAACGCGGAATTCATCGAGGAGCAAGCGCTCGACGTCCGCCTGCAGCTCGCCAAGCAGGCGTTCCCGCCCATGCCCCGGCTGCGCGGAGGCGGCAAGCTGCGCATTCACGCGGTCTGCACGGCCTATCTCGACCAGGTGGACGGCGTCCTGAGCGAGGAGACGCTCGCGGCCTATTTGAACGCGTACCAGGAAGTGTCCGTGCTGACGCTGGCCGAGACCCGTTCGATTCCGCTTATGCTGAAAATCGCGCTGGTTGGCCGGCTCGCCGAAACGATGGCGATGGTCCGCGACCGGCGCGAGGTGTGCGGCCAAGTGCAGGAGCTGCTGGATCGGATCGAGCCGGCCAAGCTGAACGCCGAGATCATCGGCAAGGCACTGGAGGAAGCGGGGCAGAGCGAGCCGTTGTCCGGTCCGTGGGCGGCGCATCTGATCAGCCACTTGCGGGAATGGTCCGGCGACACGGCGGCCGTGCGCGAGTGGCTCGTCTGCAAATACGAGAACGGCTCGGAGGACCTCGACCGCGTCGTTACGTACGAAGCCAAGCTGCAGACCGCGTACCAGGCTAAGGCGGGCAATCTGATCACGAGTCTGCGGCGCAACGAGCGCCGCGACTGGAACGAGCTGTTCGCGACGATCAGCCTGCTCGACCGCACGATGCGCGAGGACGTCTCCGGCCTCTACGTCCGGCTGGATGCGTCCAGCCGGAACGAGCTGCTGAACCGGATCGCGGAGCTCGCACGGCGGATGCGCGTCCCGGAAACGCTGGTCGCCGCACAGGCGCTTGCGCTATCCAAGCATGAATTCGAACGCCGCGGCGGCGCACCGGCGCCCGCCGGCGGCCCGGCCGAGAGCCAGGCGCCGGCGCCGGACGCCGCTGCCGAGCGCGACGGCCGCATCCGCGGGGATCTCGCCCGCGAAGCGTTCGCGGCGTTTTACCTGTTCGAGCCGAAGGGCGTCGAATCGCTCGTCCGCTCGCTGAAACAATGCAGCAGCCCGAAGCGCATGCCCGGCGCGAGCGTTGCCAAACGCGCGCCTATGGGCTATTTTGCGTCTCTGCTGGTCTTGTTCGCGCTGTTGACGGCAGCGGCGGCGGTCTGGATCGGCGGCGGCCGGACCGGCCTGACGGCGGCGGGCGTCGTCGCGATCGTCGCGGCGCTGCTCTTCCCCGTCAGCGAATGGGTCACGACCGGGCTGCACTTCGGCATTGAGCGGCTGTTCCGGACGCGGCCGCTGCTGCGGTACGATTTTTCGAGCGGCGTTCCGGCCGAGGCCTCGACGATGGTGATCATTCCGGCCATCTGGTCGACGGCCGAGGAAGTGGAGGAGCTTGCCGACCGGCTGGAGATCCACTACCTGGCCAACCGGGACCGGAACGTCCACTTCGCCCTGCTGGGGGATTTCGCCGACGCGCCGGAGGAACGGCTGGCGGCCGACGACCGGCTCGTCGCCGCCGGCAAGGCGAAGATCGACCGGCTGAACGACCAGTACGGGGGCGGCGAAGACGGGCCGACCTTCCATTTCTACCAGCGCCGCCGTCAGTGGAACCCGGGCGAAGGGGTATTCATGGGCTGGGAGCGCAAACGGGGCAAGCTGGTCGAATTCGTCGAGCTGCTGCGCGGGAGCGCGGAGACGAGCTACGACATCCGGCACGGCGACGCGGGCGTGCTGCCGGGTATCCGGTACATCATCACGCTCGACGCCGACACCCAGCTGCCGCTCGGCAGCGCGCAGCGGCTGATCGGCACGCTGCATCTGCCGTATAACCGGCCGCGGCTGAACGCGGCGGGGACGCGCGTCGTCGAAGGCTACGGCGTGCTGCAGCCGCGCGTCGGCACGAGCCATAATTCCGCCATGCGCTCGCGACTCGCGTATTATTGGTCCGATCCCGGCATCGATCCGTACGCGTTCGCCGTGTCGGATCCGTACCAGGACGCGCTCGGGGTCGGGATCTTCACGGGCAAGGGCATCTTCGACGTGGACGTGTTCGGCCGCCTGCTCGGCGAACGGATTCCCGACAACACGGTGCTGAGCCACGACTTGCTCGAAGGCGGATTTTTGCGCGCAGGGCTCGTATCCGACATCGAGCTGATCGAGGAGCATCCGTCGACGTTTCTCTCGTTCCAGAAACGGCTGCACCGCTGGGTGCGCGGCGACTGGCAGCTACTCTGCTGGCTGCGGGCCCGGCTGTGCGACCGCAGGGGCGCGCTGCAGCCGATCGATCTGTCCTTGCTCACCCGCTGGCAGATCGTCGACAACCTGCGCCGCAGCCTGCTGCCGGTCGCGCTCTTCGTCCTGTTCGCGCTCGCGGTCACGGTGCTGCCCGGCTATGCATGGCGCTGGCTGACGGTGCTGTTCCTGACGCTGCTGCTGCCGCTCCTGAGGCAGTTCGCGGCGCTCGATCCGGCGGATCCGCGGCCGCGGCGGCTGTGGGCGACGCTCGTGCTGGCGGTTATCGGACTGTGGACGCTGCCGTTCCAGACGGCCGTCCTGCTGGATGCCGTCCTGAAGACCGTCTATCGGATGTTCGTCAGCAAGCGCCGGCTGCTGGAGTGGACCAGCTTCTCGCAGACGGAACGCAGCCAAGGGAACGCGCGGCGGCCGGCGATGCTCGGCGCGGGCGGCGGCTACGCGCTCATCGTACTGTTCGCGGCGGCCGCGGCGACTGGGGCGTCCGGCGGCATCCTCTGGTTCGGGCTTGCCCTGAGCCTGTTCTGGGCGCTCGCCCCGCTCGCGGTGCGGTGGCTGGACGGGCCGGCCATGGCGGAGAGCCGGCCGCTTCAAGCGGCGGAGGCGGAGCGGCTGCGCGGACTGGCCAAGGAGATTTGGCAGTTCTACGAAGACTACGCCGGCCGCGAGGATCATTACCTCCCGCCGGACAACGTGCAGATCGATCCGCCGAACGGCGTCGCCCACCGGACCTCGCCGACCAATATCGGCTTCCTCCTGGCGGCGGCCGTCGCTGCGAGGGAGCTCGGCTTCATCTCGACGCCGGACATGATCGATCGGCTCGAGCGGACCGTCGGCGTCGTCGAACGGATGGAGAAGTGGCACGGGCATCTGTACAACTGGTACGACACCAAGTCGCTCGAGCTGCTGCGTCCCGCGTACGTCTCGACCGTGGATTCCGGCAACTTCGTGGCCAGCCTCATGACGGTCAAGCAGGGCTTGCTCCGCTGGCTGCGGGCGGATGGCTGGCAGGCCAAGGGCGCCGCGCCCGGGCCGCTCGCGGCCGTCGGCGCGGAATTCGCGCTGGAGCTCGACCAGACGCGTCCGGACGAGCTGTACGACGCGAAGCGGCGGCAGCGGAACCCGGACGGCCGGACCCAGCCGGGCGCGGCGGTGTGGATCAGCCGCGGCTACGAGCTGGCCGAGCGGCTGGAGCGGCTGATCGTCGCGACGGACTTCCGCGAGCTGTACGACCATAAAGCGAAGCTCTTCGTGCTCGGCTATCACGCCGATTCGGGGCGGCGGGACGCGATTTTGTACGATTTGCTGGCGTCGGAGGCGAGGCAGACGAGCTTCGTCGCGATCGCCCTCGGCCAAATTTCCGTCGCCCACTGGCTCGCGGTCGGCCGCACGGCCAAGAAGCAGGGCAGCGAGACGGCGCTCATATCGTGGTCGGGCACGATGTTCGAATACATGATGCCGTGGCTGATCATGCGGACGTATCCCGGCACGATCTGGGACAGCACGTACCGCGGCGTCGTGCGGCGCCAAATCGAATACGCGAAGGAGCGCGGCGTGCCGTTCGGCATATCGGAATCGGGCTATTACGCCTTCGATTACCAGCTCAACTACCAATACCGGGCGTTCGGCGTGCCGGGACTCGGCTTCAAGCGCGGGCTGCACGAGGATCTGGTCGTCTCGCCGTACGCAACGATCATGGCGCTGCCGTACGCGCTGCGGGAAGGGCTGGACAGTCTGGACCGGATGGAATCGCTCGGGGCGCGCGGCCGGTACGGCTATTACGAGGCGATCGACTTTACGGCGGGACGGATGCCGCAGGGCGAATCGCACAAGGTCATCCGCAGCTTCATGGCGCATCACCAGGGCATGAGCCTGCTGACGCTCGCCAATCTGCTCGCGCCGAACTGCATG
This sequence comes from Paenibacillus sp. GCM10023250, assembly GCF_042653205.1. Lineage (NCBI taxonomy): Bacteria > Bacillati > Bacillota > Bacilli > Caryophanales > Paenibacillaceae > Paenibacillus > Paenibacillus sp. GCM10023250. Next base: position 54,971 of record NZ_JBHSHY010000015.1, read on the forward strand.
ATCGATGATTTCCATGCCGACAGGCGGGTCCGGGCCGCCGAGCTGCTGCTGATCGAGCGCATTCCGCCGAAATCGGCGGTTCTGACGCGGGAGCTGCCCGGCCGGTCGCGCGGCGGAAGCGAGCCGAAGCCCGCGCAGAACGCGCCGCTGCGGGAGTTCGGGGCGGTGCCGGCGCCCGCGCCGGAAGCGAACGTGCACGGCAACGGGGCGCTGACGACGGTCGTCACGGAGACCGGCGCGGGGTTCATCCGCTACAACGGTCTCGACGTGACCCGCTGGCGGGAGGATCCCGTGCTCGATCCGTGGGGCAATTACCTCTATATTCGGGACGCGGCCCGCGACGTCTGCTGGTCGCCGTCCTATCAGCCGTGCCGCGCGCCGGCGGACAAGCAGCGGGTCCAGTTCATGCGGGAGCGGACGACGTTCCTTCGCGAGGACGCGGGCATCGAGACGCGGCTGGACGTCACCGTGTCCGCGGAGCATAACGCGGAGCTGAGGCGGCTCACGCTGACGAACGGGTCGCGGGAAGCATGCGTCCTCGAGGCGACGACGTTCCTGGAGCTCGCCATGGCGGCCCACGACGCGGACAAGGCGCATCCGGCCTTCACGAAGCTGTTCCTTCAGACGGAATACGCGCCGGAAGCGCAGTGTCTGCTCGCGCGCAAGCGGCCCCGCAGCGAAGGCGAGCGGTCCCTGTGGGCGTTTCACGCCTTTGGTGGAAGCGGGAGCGGCCTCGGCGAGCCGGAGTTCGAGACCGACCGCGCCGCCTTCATCGGCCGGGGGCACACGCTCGCGCGGCCCGCGGGTCTGGATGCGCGCCTCGGCGGGGCGACCGGCTCGGTCGCGGATCCCGCGTTCATCCTGCGCCGGCGCATCCGGCTCGAGCCGGGCGAGCAGGTCAGCCTGACCGCGGTGACCGGCGTCGCCGACAGCCGGGAGCAGGCGCTCGAGATCGCGGCGTCGCTGACGACGGAAGAGCAGGCGGAGCGATCGTTCCGGCTCGCCTGGACGCGGAGCCAGATCGACCTGCAGCATCTGCGGATCACGGACGCGGACGCGGCGGCCTACCAGCTGCTGGCGGGACGCGTGCTCTATCCGTCGGCGCTGCGGCCCGAACAGGAAGCGAGCATCGCAGCGAACGCGCAGGGCCAGCCGGGCTTATGGGCGCACGGCGTCTCCGGCGACCGGCCGGTCGCGCTCGTGCGCATCGCCGACACGTCGAACCTGCCGTTCGTTCACAAGCTGCTGGTCGGATACGAATATTTGCGGCAGAAAGGCGTGCTCTTCGACCTCGTCGTCTGGAACGAATCGGACGGCGGCTACCAGCAGGAGCTGCGGGAGGCGATTCTGCGGCTGATCGAGCAATTCGCTCCGAACCGCGACGGCGGGGCGGGCGTTCATATCGTGGCGGCGGAGGCGCAGGCCGAGGCGGACAAGCATCTGCTGTTCGCTGTCGCCCGCCTGGTGCTGGAAGCGGACGGCCCGAGCCTGCGGGCGCAGCTGCAGCCGCACGAGCCGAAGGGCGGCGGGCAGCCGCCAGAGCTGGCGCCCGCGGCGGCGCCGAACCGCTATCCGTCGTCCGCCGCGGCGGCCGACGACGCAGCGGGCTTGGCGTTCTACAACGGCTACGGCGGCTTCGCGGAGGACGGCTCGGAATACCGGATCGTGCTGCGCGGCGGCCAGCATTTGCCGGGGCCGTGGATCAACGCGATCGCGAATCCGACGTTCGGCTGCCTGGCCTCCGAGCTCTACACCGGGCATACGTGGTGGCGCAACAGCCGGGAGTGCAAGCTGACGCCGTGGTCCAACGATCCCGCGCTCGATCCGCCGGGCGAGGCCGTTTTCGTCCGCGACGAGGACAGCGGCGAGTACTGGGGGCCGGCGCCTTCCCGCAAGCGGGAGACGGAGCAGGCGTACGCCGTGGCGCACGGCCAAGGCTACTCGCGCTATGAGACCGAGCGTCTCGGCATCCGGCAGGACATGACGGTGTACGTTCCGCCGGAGGATGCCGTGAAGATCGTCCGGCTGCGGCTCAAGAACGTCACGGACGATGCCCGCAGGCTGTCCGTGACGTATTATGCCGAATGGGTCATCGGCGTCCACCGCGAAGGGAACGCGTCCCATATCCTAACGGAATGGGATGCGGAGGATGCCATCCTGCTGGCCCGCAACGGGTACCAGGATACTTTCCGCGAGGCGACGGCGTTCCTGGCCGTCAACCCGCCGGCGGGCGAAGCGGACCGTTCCTGGACCGGCAGCCGGCTGTCGTTCGTCGGGCGCAAGGGCGATCTCGAGGAGCCGGACGCGATGCGCCGGACGCGGCTGTCCGGGGAGACCGGCCCGTCGTACGACGCGTGCGGGGCCGTCCAGGCGTCCGTCGCGCTCGGGCCCGGCGAGGAGCGCGTCGTCTATATCCTGCTCGGCTGCGCGGATTCCCGCGAAGCCGCGGCCCGGCTCGCCCGCAAGTACCGCGAGCCCGAAGCCTGCGACCTGGCGCTCGAAGAGATGCGCGCTTATTGGAAGGGCATCAACGGCACGATCCGGGTAAAGACGCCGTCGGCCGAAATGGATTACATGCTGAACAACTGGCTGCTGTACCAGTCGCTGTCCTGCCGGATGTGGGCGCGCTCCGGCTTCTATCAGGCCGGCGGCGCCTTCGGTTACCGCGACCAGCTGCAGGATTCGCTGTCGATGCTGCACAGCCGGCCGGACATGACGCGGCAGCAGATCATCCGCCACGCCTCGCACCAGTATCTCGAAGGCGATGTGCAGCATTGGTGGCACGAAGAGACGCACCGCGGCATCCGGACGAAATTCTCGGACGACCTGCTGTGGCTGGCGTACGCCGTCGCGCGGTACGTGTCGCATACGGGCGACGTAAGCCTCCTGGAGGAAACCGCGCCGTTCCTGCAGAGCGGACCGTTGTCCGCGGACGAACACGAGCGCTACGAAGAGACGGTGCTTGCCGGGGAGAGCGGCACGATTCTGGACCACTGCTTCCGCGCGATCGACCGCGCCCTCGGCCGGATCGGCGAGCACGGGCTCCCGCTCATGGGCATCGGCGACTGGAACGACGGCATGAGCAACATCGGCCCGGCAGGGCGCGGCGAGAGCGTCTGGCTCGGCTGGTTCCTCGGCGACGTCCTGCGCGGCATCGCGGATATCTGCGAGCGCCGCGGCGACGCCGAGCGGGCGGACCGGTACCGGAACGCCCGCCGCGAGCTGGCGGAGGCGATGCAGGAAGCGGCCTGGGACGGCAAATGGTACCGCCGCGCCTTCACCGACGCCGGCACGTGGCTCGGCACCGTGCACAACGCGGAGTGCCGGATCGACGCGATCGCCCAATCCTGGTCGGTCATCTCCGGCATGGCGCCGCCGGACCGCGCCGAGCAGGCGATGCGTTCGTTCGACCGCGAGCTCGTGAACCGGAGCCTCGGCCTCGCCCATATTTTGACTCCGCCGTTCGATAAGACGGAGCCGAGCCCGGGCTACATTCAAGCCTATCCGCCGGGCATCCGCGAGAACGGCGGCCAGTACACGCACGGCGTCATCTGGAGCATCGTGGCCTGGAGCCTGCTCGGGGACGGGAACAAGGCGTTCGAACTGTTCAACCTGTTCAACCCGATCTCGCATACGAAATCCCAGCTCGAGGCACGAACCTACGTCGGGGAGCCGTACGTCATGACGGCTGACATTTACTCGGAGCCTCCGCATCGCGGCCATGCCGGCTGGACGTGGTACACGGGAGCGGCGGGCTGGATGTACCAGGCGGGCGTGGAATGGATTCTCGGGCTGAAGCGCAGCGGCGACCGGCTGATCGTAAAGCCGTGCATTCCGTCCGATTGGCCGGAATTCGAGATGACCTACGCGTACAAGGGCGCCGAGTACCGCATCCGCGTCCTCAATCCGTCACGCAAGTCGACCGGCCTGTCGGCGCTCGCGATCGACGGGAACGGCGTGGCGCTGGAAGCCGGGGCTTCCGAGGATGGAGCGTCCATCCCGCTCGCGGACGATCGGGCGGTTCACCATATCGAGCTGACCCTCTGACGGGCCCGCGCTCGGCTTGACCGGGGCGGCCGTTCGGGCGCATCGCTGTCGATGCGGCCGGGCGGCCGTTTTCGGTTTTATCGCGGGGGGCAGGGGGCGGCGGTAAAAAAAAAAGTGGAACATATGTTCGATTTTTGCTAGGATAGGGACAGGAATCACGATCGAAATTTGGCTGGAAAGGATGCTGGACGAGCGATGCCGAGACGATGCGCTTGGGTCAACGAAGACCCGCTCTATCAGCACTATCACGATTATGAATGGGGCGTCCCCGTCCATGACGACCGGAAGTGGTTCGAGCTGCTGTCGCTGGAAGGCGCGCAGGCGGGCCTCAGCTGGTACACCGTGCTGAAGAAGCGCGAAGGGTACCGGCGGGCATTCGACGCCTTCGATCCGGTACGGGTGGCGGCCTACGACGAGGACAAGCTGGAGGCCTTGGCGGCCGACGAAGGCATCATCCGCAACCGGCTGAAGATCCGTTCGGCCGTCGCGAACGCCCGATGCTTCCTGGAGGTGCAGGCGGAGTTCGGCAGCTTCGACGCCTATATCTGGCGGTTCGTCGGCGGAACGCCGATCCGGAACGACCGGCGGTCCGCCGCCGAGGTGCCGGCGACGACGCCGCAATCCGACGCGCTCAGCAAGGATTTGAAGAAGCGCGGCTTCAAGTTCGTCGGATCGACGATCTGCTATGCCCTGATGCAGGCGTCCGGGATGGTCGACGACCATACACGCGATTGCGATTTTCACCATGCGGGCGTCCGGCCGTCTTAAGGATGGGTGTTTTGGCCGGGCGCGGCATGCGGCGCGATTGGCGCTTGACGGCGATTCGGCTTCCGGGGTATAACTGGAATAAGTTTCTTGCTTCTCATAGAGGAAGATCCATGAACGGGAGAGTAGATCCGCGATGCACGCCGCAGCGAGCCGGGACGGTGGAAGCCGGCACGTGCACGCGGATACGAAGCGCACCCGGGAGATGATCCGCCGAAACGAAGTAGGCGGGTCCGGCGAAGGACCGTTATACCTGTGAGCGGCCGAAGCGCGTTTCGGCACGTAGAGTGGTACCGCGGGAGCTAAGCTCTCGTCTCTAAGCATTGGAGACGAGAGCTTTTTGTTATTCCGGCGGCCCGGTTCGAGCGGGACGACCGGGCCGAAGAGGCGAAAGGGGAGCGATCAGCCATGGAGAAGAAGGAGCTGAAGAAGTTCGTGCTGGGGAAGCTCGAGCTGCGGGACGGCATGCGCGTCCTCGATTTGGGATGCGGGAACGGCGGAGACCTGCTCGCGCTCGGCGAGCGGCTGCACGACGCGTCGTTTTACGGCGTGGACGCCTCCGCGGCCGGGATCGCGGAGGCCGAAGCGGCGGCGGCGGGCGACGGGCGGTTCCGCTTCGCGGCGATGGATATTTCGGCGGGCCTGCCGTTCGAGGACGGCGTGTTCGATGCGGTCTATTCCATCAACCTGCTGGAATGCATCGTCGATAAAGCGGCGCTGCTCCGCGACATCCATCGCGTGCTGAAGCCCGGCGGGCAAACGGTGATGGCGCATCTCGACTTCGACACCCAGCTGTTCGACGGCACGGACAAAGACCGCGTGCGCCGGCTCGTGCAGGCGTACAGCGACTGGCAGCAGGCGTGGATGGACGACTGCGACGCCTGGATGGGCCGCCGCCTCTGGAAGCACCTGAACGGCAGCGGCCTGTTCGAGGGCGCCGTGGAGGCCTTCGTCTTGACGGATACGCGCTTCGAGCCCGGCTATTACGGGTACGAGCGCGCCATGGATTTCGGCGCGATGGCGAAGCGGGGCCTCGTCGCGGAAGCAGACTATGCCGCCTTCTTGGCGGAGCAGCATGCGCTCGGCGAAGCCGGACAGTTCTTCTACAGCATCACGATGTATGCGTACGCCGGGCGGAAGAAGGGCGGTTGAGCCTGACTAACAACCGAAAGCACAGCCATGCGCGTCCGGGGGAACAATTTTCCGGGGAACCATTGTCCTTGTCCAGGCGAGAACGCGGCGTCCTTGCGGGGAATTCGCCGTCGGCTTGACGAAAGCGGTTGGAAGGATTAAATTTAAACTAAGTCTAAAATTGCGAGGAGGGGAATCGGATGTCCCGCCAAACGTTGACCGCGCCCCGAAAGCTGATCCTGGATATCGTGACCCATTCGCACGACCATCCGACCGCTTCGGACATCATCGACCGCCTGAAGAGCCAAGGCCAAAGCGTCGCCTACGCGACTGTCTATAATTCGCTGCGCTATTTGACCGAGCAGGGGCTCATCCGCGAGCTGAAGCTTGAGAAGGACGCCAGCCGCTACGACGCGCGGACCGAGGATCATCAGCACATCGTCTGTGTATCCTGCGGCAAAGTAAGCGAAGTGATGACGGATTCGCCGAAGGAGTGGCTTCGCCGGATCGAGCATGAGACCGGGTACGCGATTTCGGAGGAACAATTTCTATTCAAAGGGGTGTGCGCGGAATGTCGGACGCCGGCCAGCCAATCGACGCATTGAACGCGGATGCTTTTCCGGACGGCGCGTTCTGCGACACGACGCGAAGAATCGTCGTCATCAGCCCGTTTCCCGCACGCCTGCAGGGGCTCGTCTCGGAGCTGATGGCCCGCTGCTACGACGTGCTGATGTTCCATAGCGCCAAGGAATCCGTGCTGTCCCTGCTTCAAAACGACCTTATCGTCGTGGACCTCACGTGGGGGACGGAGGAGGATGTTCCGGCGCAGGCGGCCGGCTCGGCCGACTGTCTCTATTTGATCGGCAGCCGCACGGTGCGGCCCGTGCCGGAGGGCCACACGCTGGAATGGCCGTCGGCGCTCGAGACGGCGCTCGCGAGGATCGAAGCGCTCGCGGGCCTGAGCAAGCCGCAGGCGCCCGACGCGTCCGCCGACCGGCTGCGGTTCAAGGACGTGGAAATGGACCTGAAACGGATCATCGTCCTGCACCGCGGCGAGAAGATCGACCTGACGAAGACCGAATTCGACCTGCTGCGTGTCCTCCTAACGTCGGACGGCGGCGTCCTGTCCCGTCAGGACATCATGGAGGCGATCTGGGGCGACGGCTATTTCGGGGGAAGCAACTCGATCGACGTGCATATCAAGAGCTTGCGGCAGAAGCTCGGCGACGACCCGAAGCGCCCGGTCTACATCGCGACCGTGCGCGGCGTCGGCTACCGGCTAGGAGAATAAGCGCAAGCGCGGCTCCGCAGGGCGGCCTTCGGTAATCGAAGGCCGCCCTGCGGCTGTCCCAAGCGGGCGGCATCGCCCTGCGATCAGCCGCATGATCCTATTCGGCGTCGTTTCGGGAACCGCGCCGCGCTCTTCATCGAACCTTTACCGACTCTTCATCATACCTTCATGATCGCTTCATCATACCTTCATGCAAGCCTTGCGCATGGATGGTATGATTTTTTTGTGCCCAATAATTAAACTAAATCTAAATATAAAGATGGAGGGAACCGCATGCGAAAAACGATCATTGTCGGTACCGGCCCGGCCGGATTGACGGCCGCCATTTACTTAGCGAGAGCGAACCTGAACCCGCTCGTCATCGAAGGCCCCGAGCCGGGCGGACAGCTGACGACGACCACCGAAGTGGAAAACTTCCCGGGCTTCCCGGACGGCATCATGGGACCGGAGCTGATGGCCAACATGCGCAAGCAAGCCGAACGGTTCGGCGCCGAGTTCAAGACGGGCTGGGTCACCGAGGTCGACGCGTCGAAGCGGCCGTTCACGCTGAAGGTGGAAGGGCTCGGGGAGCTGCAAGCCGAAACGCTCATCATCTCGACCGGCGCCTCGGCGAAATACTTAGGCATTCCCGGCGAGCGCGACAACGTCGGCCGCGGCGTCAGCACTTGCGCCACCTGCGACGGTTTCTTCTTCCGCGGCAAGAAAATACTCGTGGTCGGCGGCGGCGACTCCGCCATGGAGGAAGCGAGCTTCCTGACGCGCTTCGCCTCGGAAGTCGTCGTCGTCAACCGCCGCGAAGAGCTCCGCGCCTCCAAGATCATGCAAGCGAGAGCGCGTGACAACGCCAAAATCAGCTGGGCGCTCGGCCGAACGCCGCTCGAGGTCGTCGCGGACGACAAAGGCGTGAAAAGCCTTAAAGTGCTGAACAACGCGACCGGCCAAGAAGAGCTGCTCGAGACGGACGGCGTCTTCATCGCCATCGGCCATACGCCGAACACGAAATTCCTCGGCGGCCAGCTGACGACGGACGATCACGGCTACCTGGCCGTGAAGCCCGGTACCACGGAGACAAACGTTCCCGGCATCTTCGCGTGCGGCGACGTCCAGGACAGCCGGTACCGCCAAGCAATCAGCGCCGCCGGCACGGGCTGCATGGCCGCTCTCGACGCCGAACGGTTCCTGGAAGCATCCGAAGCGTTCGAAGCCTCGGCCGCTACCGTTTGAATGACATCCACCGAAGGAGGAATAACTATGTCTAATGCCAACCCCGTAATCGTCTATACGAGCACGCACTGCAACTTCTGCAAGCAAGTGAAATCGTTCCTGAGCGACCGCGGCGTCGCCTACGAGGAGCGCAATATCGACCAGGACGAGAAGTACGCCGAGGAACTGTGGAATACGGGCATGCGTTCCGTGCCCGTGACCGTCATCGGCGAAGCCAAAATTCTCGGCTTCAATCAGACGCAGCTGAACCGCGCCGTCGCGGAGCTGCAAGCGTAAGTCGTACGCCGCGATTAGGCCATTCATTCCCATACACAGGAGGATTCTACACTATGACCATTCAACCAACGACCATCCAACCAACCGCCGTGTACCCGTTCGCCAAAGTCGGCCTGCCCGCGCCCGAATTCACGCTGCCTTCGACCAAAAACCTCGAGACGCTCGAGGAGAACGTCTCGCTCTCCGATTATCGCGGCAAGTGGCTCGTGCTGTTCTTCTGGCCGTATGACTTCACGTTCGTCTGCCCGACGGAAATCGTCGGCTTCAGCGAAGCGTATGAGCAGTTCAAGAGCCTGGATTGCGAAGTGCTCGGCGCTTCCGTCGACAGCGTTTATACGCACCGCGCCTGGATCGAGACGCCGGTCGACAAGAACGGCATCGGCCCGATCCGCTTCCCGATCGCGTCCGACTTCACGAAGGCAACGGCGCACGCGTACGGCATCCTGAGCGAAGAAGGCGCGGCGCACCGCGGCCTGTTCATCGTCGACCCGGAAGGCATCCTGCGCTACCAGGTCGTCACGGACATGAACGTCGGCCGGAGCGTCGACGAGACGCTGCGCGTGCTGCAGGCGCTGCAATCCGGCGGCCTGTGCCCGGTCAACTGGAAGCCGGGCGACAAAACGCTGGGCTGATCATCCGTGCCGCGGCGCTTCCGATCGCGAAGACTCCGTCCCTTTACGGGCCGGGGTCTTTTTCGCGCGTATAAGACGCCTGGGGCGATCGGAGACAAGGACCGCGGGCCTTGCGCGTGGAATCTTTATGGGATACCAAGCGGAAAGGGGACTGTGACATGTTCTACGTCAATTCGCGCGCGATCATCGAGCGAACCGTCGGCGATTGCGCCGAAATTATCGTTCAAACGCGGAACAAGCCCGGCGGGCCGCGGCGAATCGAACTGCCGGGCGGGAGAATCGAGCCCTTCGAATCGTTCGTCGCAGCGCTCGTCCGGGAAGTCAAAGAAGAAACGGGGCTTGACATCGTCGAAATCGAAGGCGAGGAGACGCGAATCGAGACGGCGGGCATGAACCCCGACTTTGAGGTAGAATGCATCCGCCCGTTCGCGGCTTATCAAACGACGAAAGGGCCGATCGATTCCGTTGGCGTTTATTTTCGATGCAAGGCGAAAGGGGAACTGCTCGAATCGGGCGATGAAACGCTGCGGCCGCACTGGGCGACGGTCGATGAGATTCGGCGCATGATGGCGCGAGACCCGCTGCAATTCGCCGACGTCGATCGGGCGGGCCTCCTGTTTTATATCAAGCATAAGGATAAGGAATGAACGGATATCCGCCGCGTGCGTCAGCTCCCATGGCCGCCGGGCGTAGGGACCGATACGGTTTGGACGGACCGCGACGCGAATCGTCCCGCGTGCGAATGAATGCGCGCGGCAAAAAGGCGGCATCGCCTCGAGCCTCGATGCCGCCTTTTTTGCCGTGTCCCGCCGCCGCGATTAGGCGAACGCATACGCGTCGAACCGGATCGCGTTGCGGACGCTCGTCCACATGTCGGTGGTTTCTCCGCCCATGTACCAGTAGCCGTAGCCGGCGACGGCATTCGCGGCGCCGAGCCCGATCTTATGCGACAGCGAGCGGCCGTCCTCCAGCCAGAGGCGGTTCAGCTGCGTCCGGTCGGCGTACTGGGCGTAGTACTGCCCGAGTGCGTCGTCCCAGCGGGGCGCGAGCTTCTTCGCGCGGACGAGGGCGTTCTGTTCCGGGAGCCCGATCTCCAGGGATGACGCGGCGCCGCCGCCGGTCTGCGTCCATTGGCGCGTGTAGAGCGGCAGCGCGAGGATAACTCTGCCGGCGGGCGCTTCCCGCAGCAGCGTCGCCAAGCCCTGCCGCACCCAAGGGAGCGAGGCGACAGAGCCTGCGACCGAATCGCCGTCCCAGTGCTCGTCGTAGCCCATGAGCACGATGTAATCGGAGGCGTTCGCGAGCGCGGCGTAGTCGAAGACGGCGGTCCAGTCCGTGCCGAGATCGGGGGAGACGTTAACGGACACCGCGGCATGCGAGGCATCCAGCGCCTGCTCGAGCGCCGCGACGAACGCCGTGAAGGCGTCGCGGTCCTCGGGCAGCATGTTCTCGAAATCGATATTCAATCCGTCGAGGCCGTACAGCCGGACGCGATCCGCGAGCTGCTGCACGAACGCCTGCCGCCGGCCTGCGTTCGCAAGCATGTCGTGGGTCGCGGCCGCGTCGGAATGGTTGCCGACCATCGCCCATACGCGGTTGCCGCGGGCGTGGGCCCAGGTGACGAGCGCGGCGTCCGTACCGTCTTCGAGGGCTCCTGTCTTCCCGAGGAAATACCAACGCGGCGCCAGCGTGTTGACTTCGGACTTCGCGACTTGGCCTTCGTACTGCAGCGTCGTCTGGTCATACTGCCAGCCGAGCTGGATCGGGGACGGCGCCGCCGCTTGAATTCGCGCAGCCCAATCGGCGTGCGTCCACGTACGGTTCAGCAGCACGGCCGCTTCCTGCCGTGTGATGGCATCCCGCGGGCGGAACCCCCCGGCATCGCCGCCCATCAGATCCAGCTGCCGGAGCCGGTAGACGGCGGGCAGCGCCCAGTCGTCGATCCGCGCCTCGTCGCCGTACAGGCCGTCCGGCACGGAAGACGCCGGCGGCAGGGACTGCTTCGCCGCCCGCGCGAGCAGCACGGCCGCCTCTTCGCGGGTGACGGGACGGTTCGGCTCGAAGCGCGATGGCGACGCGCCCTGCACGAGGTTCAATTGAACCGCCGCCTGAACCCAGCCGTAATGCCAGGCGGAGGCCGGGACGTCGGTGAACGCGGGGATGGCCGCGGAGACCGGCTGGATGCCGAGCAGCCGCTCGAGCATCGTCGCGAACTCGGCGCGGGTAATCGCCTTGTCCGGCTCGAACCGCCGCGGACCCGTTCCCGTCACGAACCCGAGCTTGGTCATGTTCACGATCGCTTCCTCGGCATAATTCGGGCGTATATCGTCGTACGGCAGGGCGTTCGGCGCCGCTGCGGCCGCGGCCGCATGGGGATAAAAGCCGTAGGTCATGCCGATAATAAGCATTAGAGCAAAAATCGGACGATGGAAGAAACCGCTAGTAATCATGGGGCATGTCTCGCTTTCGGATCGTAGTTGCATAGCGGCGCCAAGGATGACGACGCCCAAAGATCCATCGTACGCGATCGGATTCGGAATACCCAGCCTCAATTATTGGGAATTTCCCGTCCGCTGGAAAAACCGTGCTCTTGCCGGTTTACAGCCGATGGCGGGATTTGGTAAGCTAGGAAGCATCATGGAAACGCAAACGCGATGAAGAGAAGAGTAACGGACGACGCGCTTGTCCAGAGAGCTCCGGCAGCTGAGAGGGAGCCTGGCGCCCGCCGCGAACCAAGTCTCGGAGCTGCGTGCCGGAACCGCGCGCGGGGATGGCACGACGGGCGCTCCCGTTACAGGGCTAGAGTATCGCCTTGCCTCGCGCAAGCGCCGTACTCGAAGAGGTTGATGCGGCGACGCATGAACGAATACGGGGTGGCACCGCGAAAATTTCGTCCCCAAGACCGACGGTCTTGGAGGTGAAATTTTTTTTGTTTTTTCGCGGATGCCGCGCCCGCCGTCCGGCGGCGCCCGGATGAATCCGCCTCAATCCGCTTAGAGGAGGCGCCTTGCCATGATTGACGAACATGCCGAAACGGAACATTTCTTAGCGAAAGCGATCTCAGAGGAACTCGCGTCCCATCCATTCGGAAGACCGATGCGAACCCGCTTCCCGCCCGAGCCGAACGGCTATCTCCATATCGGGAGCGCGTATGCCATTCAGACGAACCATGACATGGCCGCACGGTACGGCGGCGCGTTCCATCTGCGCTTCGACGACACGAATCCGCTCAAGGAGGACATGGCGTATGTCCGCGCGATTATCGAAGACATCAAGTGGCTCGGGTACGACCCGGGCGCTCATATCTACTACGGCTCCGATTATTCGGACCGCATCTATGAGGCGGCGTTGACGCTCATTCGCAAAGGCAAAGCGTACGTCTGCGACCTCGGCCCCGAGGACGTGGCTGCCTATCGCGGAACGCTGACGGAGCCGGGCCGGAACAGCCCATGCCGGGACCGCGCGGTCGCGGACAATCTGGCGCTGTTCGAAGGGATGAAGCGCGGAGACTTTCCGGCGGCGTCCAAGGTGCTGCGCGCCAAGATCGACATGGCCTCGCCCAACATGAACCTGCGCGACCCGGTGCTCTACCGCATCCTGCACGCCGAGCATTACCGGACCGGGACGGCGTGGTGCATCTACCCGATGTACGACTTCGCCCATCCGATTCAGGACGCGATCGAGGGCATCACGTATTCGCTCTGCTCCATCGAGTTCAAGGACCACCGCCCGCTGTACGAGTGGGTGCTGCGCGAGCTGGGCGTCGCCGAGCCGCCGCGGCAGCGGGAATTCGGGCGTCTGAACCTGACCGGTGCGGTGACGAGCAAGCGGTTTCTGCGGCAGCTGGTCGAAGGCGGATTCGTGGACGGCTGGGACGATCCGCGGCTGCCGACGCTGCGCGGCCTGCGCCGGCGCGGCTTCACGCCGGCCAGCATCCGGCGCTTCATCAGCGAGATCGGCGGCATCCGCACGCAGAGTACGGTGGACATCTCGCTGCTCGACCACTGCCTGCGGCAGGATCTGAAGGCGAGCGTCCCCGCGCTGATGGCGGTGCTGCGGCCGCTCAAGGTCGTCCTTACGAACTACCCGGAGGGCGAGACGGAGCGGCTGCCGATCGAAAACAACGCCGAGAACGGCGCGCTCGGCAAGCGGGAGGTGCCGTTCTCGCGGACGCTCTACATCGAACGGGACGATTTCCTGGAGGAGCCGCCGAAGGGCTTTCACCGCCTCAGTCCCGGCGCGGAGGTGCGGCTCAAGGGGGCGTATTTCATCCGCTGCGAGGACGTCGTCCGCGATCCTGCGACCGGGGAAATCGCCGAGCTGCGCTGCACGTACGATCCGGAGACGAAGAGCGGCACGGGCTTCGCCGGACGCAAGGTAAGGGGGACGATCCATTGGGTGTCCGCGGCGCACGCCGTCCGCGCCGACGTTCGTCTGTACGGGAGGCTGCTACGCGATGGCGAGCTGCCGCATACGGACGGCGGAGCCGCCGACTGGGCGGAGGCGCTCGATCCGGAATCGCTCGTCGTCGTGCAGGACGCGCTGCTGGAGCCGTCCGCGCGGGACGCCCGGCCGGAGGACCGCTTCCAATTGATCCGTCACGGATTCTTCTACGCGGATCCGAAGTCTGCGGCGGGCGGCCGGCTCGTCTTGAACCGGATCGTGCCGCTGAAGGACGGCTGGAACCGGCGGTAGACGGCTGGGCCTTCCGAGCTGACCTCGTGCTGCCGCCGAACGCTTTTCGCCTCGTTGGGACATATGTCCTTCCCGCCGCCCCGCAGGCCGTTATTTAATGGACGAAGACAGGAAGCGCGGGAGGGAACAGGCAGTGAAAGGAATCGTATCCGCGGTGCTGGGCGGCTTCTTCGTCATGCTGCAGGGCGTGGCCAATGCGCGGATCGGCGCGGGCATCGGGACGTGGCAGGCGGCCGCGCTGACCCAGCTGACGGGGTTCGTCGCGGCGCTGGCGATGCTGCTCGCCGCGCGGGACACCGGCTGGCGGGAGCTGAAGCGGGTGAAGCCGCTCTATCTGATCGGCGGGGCGTTCGGCGCGGTGGTCATTTTCAGCAGCGTGCAGGCGATCCGGCATAACGGCGCGACGATGACGACGTCCGTGCTGCTGATCGCGCAGCTCGGGCTGACCTTCGTGATCGACGGCCGGGGCTGGTTCGGCGTGCCGAAGCGGCGCATGAAGCTGCCGCAGCTGATCGGCATCGGCATCATGATTGCCGGCGTGGCCATACTCGGCCTGCCATAAGGCGTTATAACGCTGCAATGGGTGATAAGGGGGACGAAGCGCGAATGAAGGAAGCGAAGGATCGCGGGCTGCTGGCGCGGTTCATGCGGGAGCACGGCCTCGAGCGCGTATTTCCGGAGCCGTTGCTGCCGCATGTCGGGCTGTACCGGTTCGAGCCGGGCGAATTTCTGTGCAGGCAGGGCGATCCGGCGGCGTGGCTGTACGTGCTGGTGAAGGGGAAAATCAAGATTTACACGACGTCGGCGGAGGGGAAGACGCTCATTCTCAGCTTCAAGACGCCGCTCGACGCGATCGGGGATATCGAATACGTGCAGGGCGCGGATATCCTGAACACAGTGGAGGCCGTCTCGGCGGGCTTCGTCATCGGCGTGCCGTATGCCCGGCTGCGGCAGCACGCCGCCGACCATGCGCCGCTGCTGCGGTTTCTGCTCGACATCGTGTCGCGGAAGTTCTTCGCCAAGTCGCTTTCGCTCAGCTTCAATCTGATGCATCCGGTCGAGGTGCGGCTCGCGAGCTATCTGCTTGCGGTGACCTTCGAGGAGCCGGACGCGCCGGATGGCGGACGGCTCGGCACCTCCGGGCTCCGGGATGCCGCGAACCTGATCGGCACGAGCTACCGGCACGTGAACCGCGTGCTGCAGCAGTTCGCGGACGAAGGGTTGATCGAACGCGGCAGAGGGTTCATCGCCGTGCAGGACCGGGCGGGCCTGCGGGCTCGCGCGGGACGCAATATCTACGAATAGGAGCGATCGGGATGCTGACGGGAATGCTATGGGCGCTGCTCGCGGGCGCGCTCGTGAGCGTGCAAAATATGTTCAACAGCAAGGTAAGCGAACGCGCGGGCGGCGCGGCGACGACGGCGCTCGTGCTCGGCCTCGGTTTCGCGGCTTCGCTGTCGCTCGGGCTGCTGTCCGAAGGCGGCCGCATGTTCGAATTCCGTTCCATGGAGCCGTGGTATTGGTTCAGCGGCCTGCTCGGCGTCGGCGTGGTCACCTGCCTCGTGCAGGGCATCCGGCGGCTGGGTCCGACGTATGCCGTCGCGATCTCGCTGAACGCACAGCTGGCGTTCTCGCTGCTGTGGGACGCGCAGGGCTGGATGGGGCTGGCGAAGGAGGCGGTGACGCCGCGGCAGGCGATCGGCGTGCTCGTCATCGCGGCGGGCGTGCTCGTGTTCAAGTTCGGCGAAAAGCCCAGTCCGCGCGCGGGAACGCGAAGAAGGACGCCGCGCCGGGGGAGAGGTCCCGGCGAAGACGTCCTGACGCGGCCGCGCTAGGGCTTGGAGCCCCGGCGCAGGAACGGGAGGAGCAGGAGGACGAAGATCGCGAGCGCGATCGCTTCCTCGGCGATCAGGTAGTACGGATACGGGCCGAGCACCGAGAGGAGCGAGGCGGCTTCCGGCTTGCGGCGCAGGAACATGTAGTTCGCGTCCAGCCAATAATCGAGCGGTCCGACCGTCACGACGAGCACGTTCAGGAACACCATCGCGACGCCGATGTCCTTCCACGCGGGACGGAAGCCTTCGATCCACGTCATGTACAGCGGAGCGAGAATGATCGCCATATGCACGACGAAGAAGTGGAAGAAGCGGAAGTGCGGAAACGGATACACGAGATCCGGTGTCAGCATGGCCTGAAGCGCCCCGCCGATGCCGGCGAGATACACGATGCCGTAGAGCAGTCGGCTGCGCGCCGCGAGCATGGCGATAGCAAGCAGCTGCGTGATGCTGCACAGCTCGAGCGGCAGCGTGTAGCGGACGTCCCACAGCCCTTCGGCGGCGTACCATCGGAAGAGCGCCGCCTGGGGCACGGCGAGCGCCGCGACCAGGCCGAAGCGGACCGCCGCGCGAAGCGGCGCCCGGCCGCGGATGGCCGCACGGTACCGGTAGAGCAGCACGCCGAGCAGCAGCAGCGCGGCGAGCGCGGCGACGTGCGCTGCGGAGAACGCGGCGAACCGGTCGGAACCGAGGACCGGATCGAAAAACGAGCGCATGGGGGCACCTCCTGGTTGGCCAAGCGGCTTGGCTATCCAAGGGAATTCGCGGCGAGGGGCGCGAATTCCTGTAAGCGCGGCCGGACAACGCTTCCTTGGCCCGGCGCGGGTTCGGGGTATCGGCGCGTACGAACGGCGGCTGCCCGCGCCGCGCGAGTCGGCTTCGCGCCGGCCCGGCACCGGCTTCACGCGCCGGCTTCATTCTCCGGGCGCGGCGTCCGGATGCGCAGCCGTGCGAGCAGGAACAGGAGCGGAACGAACCCGAACAGCAGGCCCAATCCGGCCCGGTGATAGACCGACCGGAAGGCGTTCAGGTCGTTCATGTCCTTCACGAACCATTGCATCGCCGCGAGCAAGAGCAGCGACAGGACGAGCATGACGCGCGGCTGCGCCCGGAACGCCACCTTCGCCGTGTGGCACGCGGCCCACAAGCCGAGCGAGATGTTGGCCGCGATTTTCAACAGCCAGATGGAGAGGATGAGGTATTCCAGCCGCTGCATGAGCGGGATCTCCAGCACGGACATGGCGTTCAGCGTCGGCCAGACGGTTTCCAGCAGCTGCCCCTCGCTGAAGTACATATAGACGACGAGGAGCATCAACATGAACATGCCCGTTGCCAGCAGCACGCCCGCGTGGGCCCAGCGCCGGGATTGGGCGGGGTGTTGAATGAACGGATACGCGACCAGCAGCACCTCGACGCCGAGGTATTGGGCGGCCATCACCTTCGTCGAATCCCAATATTGCGGGAGTGAATGGTCGAACGGCGGCAGCAGGTTCTGGGGATGGAGCATCGGCAGGAGCAGGAAGGTGAACGGCGCGATGAACAGCATGACGCTCAGCAGCCCCCATAAGCAAATGCCCGCGACGGTCTGGAAGCCGCCGCTGACCGCGTTATAGACCAGCACGAGCAGCAGCAGGCTGAACGGCCAGAAATTCATCGACGGAAACATCCAGATCTTGCAAATCTCAATGTACGAGCGGAACGTCAGGAAGGCGCCGAGCAGCGCGAATAGGACGAACAGCCCGTTCAGCGCACTGCCCAGCGGCCGCCCGAAGCAGCGGACGTTGATCGCCGCGAGCGTCGCGTCCGCGTGCGGCAGGCGCGAAGCCGTGCTGTACATCAGCCACAGCACCGCATGGATGCCGATGCCCGCCGCGATGACGGCGACCCAGGCATCGTGGCCCGCGCCTTCGACAGCCTCGCGCTGGAAGCCCATCAGGCTGATGTCGACCGCACTGACGTACAGAACGCTCAGCAGATGCAGGGAAGACACGGTATAGCGTGCGCTTTTCGTCTCCGCGTTCACTTCGATCACCTCGCCAGTCTATTCCCCATTTTGCCCACGCCCGTCTGCGCGATGCGCAGGCCGACCTTCGCTTCCGCCTTCAGCGACGGATACGCGGCGTAGAACGTCTCCGCCCGCCAGCCCCTCGTCCGGCTTCGCGCGAAATCCCCGAGCCCGAGCGGGTCCAAGCCTTTCTTCGCGCAGTCGGCCGCGAACGCTTCGATCCGCCTCGCGAGCGTGCGCCCCAGCTCTTCCTCGAGCTTCGCCAATTCCCGTTCCGTCATCGCGCGCATCGCGTGCGGCACCTCCTGGAGCAGGACGTTCAGCCGGACGTCGAACCGGATCGCCGGCACGGGCGGCTGCTGCAGGAGGCGCAGCTTCGTCTTGGACGACAGGCACCGGATGACCAGGCTGTCGCCGTCCGCGGCCCCGGGCAGGGCGACGGTATAGCTGCCGTCGCGGGCGCTGCCGGTCAGCAGCTTCAGCAGGAAAGCCTCGTTGGCGTCCACGCGCTCCGCGTACGCGTCCCCCTTGAACAAAGCCGCCCCGCCGACCGTGATTTCGCCCCGATCCGTCGTCAGATAGGGCAGGACGATGTCCCGGCCTTCCCCGTAGTAGTCGAACAGCGTCTTCTGAAAGCCGAGGCGCGGCAGGTTCCCGTGCTTCATGTTGTCTTCGACGAGCGTCCGCAAGTACGTCGCGTCGCGCTGCTTGCCCGACTCGGCGAGCAGCTTCCGCGCTTCGCCGTCGGCGACGGCCAGCTGGAGACGGCTCGATATTTTGGGATCGCGGAAGAAATTTTCCAGGATGGCGTCAATCCCCCGCGCCGCGAACGCTTTGCCGAACACGACCATCCGCAGCTGCCCGTACTCCAGCGTCTTGCCGGACTTGGTCTGCAGCCGCGGGATCATGTCGAGGCGCGAATTGGACCCGGTGTCGAGCAGATCGGCCCGGGTCTCGCCTTTCTTGGCGTAATCGCCGACCAGCACGGCCGTCACGGTCCGGCTGCCGTCCAAGTCGTAGCTGGCCGCCTGCGCCAGACTGATTTTATCGATCACTTGCTGGCTGCCGCAGGCGCTCAGCAGGGCGGCCGCCCCGGCGGCCATGGCCGCGCGGAGAATCGGGGGGATCGCAGCCATGGCGTCACTCCTTGTCCAGCCGGTTTTCGCGCTTGACCGGCTTCGGCTTGTACCGTATGGGATGTTGCGGCCTGAGATAGCCTGCCCTGCCGTTCAGGCGCTGGTACGAGGCGCGCATCAGGCTGTCGTTCCAATCCTTGAACCGCAGCGGGTAGAAGGGGGCGGTGTACGGCGAGCCCAGCGACCGCAGGCGCGTCAGATGCACGAGCAGGAAGCCGCAGCCCATGAGGATGCCGAGCCCTCCCCAGACGGCGGCCAGCAGAATGATCGGAAAACGGATGAAGCGGATGGTGTTCGACATCTTGTAGATCGGCGTGACGAAGGAGGCCAGCGCCGACAGGGACACGATGATGATCAGAATATTGCTCGTCAGCGCGGCTTCGACCGCCGCTTGTCCCAGAATGACGCCGCCCACGACGCCGATCGTCTGGCCGATCCGCTTCGGGAGTCTCGCGCCCGCCTCGCGCAGCAGCTCGACCGTGATTTCCAGGAACAGCACCTCCATGACCGGGGGAAAGGGGATGTTGATCCGCGAGTTGACGAGCGGCCCCAGCAGATCGGTCGGTACCACCTCGTAGTGGAAGGTCGCGATCGCGACGTACAAGGCCGAGGCGAACACGGAATACACGACCCCCAGCACCCGGATGATGCGGAAGAAAGAGGCCAGCGTCCAAGGGAGCAAATAATCTTCCGTGGACAGGAAGAAATCGAACAGCGTCGACGGGCCGAGCATGAAGTACGCGGAGCCTTCGCTCGTGACGGCGACTTGGCCCATCAGCAGCGCGAACGCGACGCGGTCCCGCCGCTCGGTCGTCGTGAATAGGGGGAACGGCGACCTCGAATCGTCGGAGAGGAGCTGATCGAGCTGGGACGTGTCGAACAGCACGTCGAAATCGACGGCGTTCAGGCGGTGCAGCATATGGGCGACGTGGTCCTCGTTGGCGACGCCGTCGAGGTACAGCACGGCGACCCGGGAGCGCGACACGCTGCCGACGGACACTTCCTTCACGACGAGGTTCGGCACGTTCAGCTGGTTCCGGATCAGGCGGATGTTCGTCTCCAGGTCCTCGATGAAGCCGACGTTCGTTCCGACGACGCTGAACTCGCTCTCGGTAATATTGCTCTGCCGGATCCCCCTGCGGCTCTCCAGCGGGACGAGCGCGCAGCGCGAATCCCGCCCGTCCAACCGGAGCAGGACGTGGCCCTTGAACAGCTTGTATTGAATGACGTCGATGTCGTCCGTCAGCTCGATGCCGTCGATCGGCAGCGCCCGCGCGATGTCCTCCAGACCGCGGCACGGCACGGGCAGCCGGGTCTGGAGCGCCTCCAGCAGATGCTCGCGCAGCAGCTCGTCGTCGACCAGCGTCTTGAAATACGCGATCGCGACCGGCGGATCCGTGTACGGGAGCGTGCCGGACGCGAAGTCGCTCGAACGCCGCGCGGCGGCGAGCAGCTCGCCGAGCGCGTCTGTGTGGGTCTTGATCTCTGTCATGATGAACCGTCCTCGCGGCAAGCTAAATGATGGAACAACCGCTAGTTTTCGGCTTCGCCGCGAAAATTATGCAGACTAGGGCAAACCGCAAACGGGCGGGCGGGAGCGCGCGAGAAGGGGAGAGCGGGGTGACGGGAGGATACGGGAAAGGGAGATCAATGGGAAGTGGGGAACGGGGGCGACGTTCGAAGGCACGCCGACAAGGCCCCTCGGCAATCGGGGGGCCTTGTCGCGCTTGCGGGCCGGCCGCCCCATGACGGGACCCGGCCGGCTGGGCCGCGCGTTCGTTTAGAAGCCGCGCACGGGATGCGGCACGTACAGCTCTTCCAGCGAGCGGATTTCCTCCGGCGTCAGGGACAGCGCTACCGCCGCGGCCGCGTCGTCCAGGTGATGCGGCTTCGTGGCGCCGACGATCGGCGCGGTGACGGCGGATTTGGCCAGCAGCCAGGCGAGCCCGACTTGGGCCCGGTTCACGCCGCGTTCGGCCGCGATCGCGCCGACGCGCTCCACGATCGCGCGGTCGGCGTCGACGGCGGCGGTGTACAGCGTTTGGCCGAAGAGGTCCGTCCCCGAGCGCTCGCTGACCTCGTCCCACTCCCGCGTCAGGCGGCCCCGCGCGAGCGGGCTCCACGGGATGACGCCGACGCCGAGCTCTTCGCACAACGGCAGCATTTCGCGCTCTTCCTCGCGGTAGAGCAGGTTCAGGTGGTTCTGCATGCTGACGAATTTCGTCCAGCCGTTCGTTGCGGCCGTGTGCTGCGCCTTCAGGAACTGCCAGGCGAACATCGAGGACGCCCCGATGTAGCGGGCTTTGCCGGCCTTGACGACGTCATGCAGCGCCTCCATGGTCTCTTCGATCGGCGTGTGCGGATCCCAGCGGTGAATCTGGTACAGGTCGACATAGTCCGTGCCGAGACGGCGCAGGCTGTCGTCGATCTCGCTCAGGATCGCCTTGCGGGACAGGCCGGCGCCGTTCGGGCCCGGGCGCATCCGGCCGTGCACCTTCGTGGCGATGACGACCTCTTCGCGGCGGGCGAAGTCCTTCAGGGCGCGGCCGACGACCTCTTCGCTCGTTCCGTCCGAGTAGACGTTGGCCGTGTCGAAGAAATTGATGCCGAGCTCCAGCGCCTTGCGGATGAACGGACGGCTCTTCTCCTCGTCCAGCGTCCACGTGTGCGCTCCCCGATCCGGCATGCCGTAGCTCATGCAGCCGAGGCAAATTTTCGATACTTCGAGGCCGGTCCGGCCCAAACGCGTGTACTCCATTTTCCATTCCTCCCGTTGCGTGCGGTTGTGGGTGTCTGTCCATGGCTGAGGGACTCCTTCCATCATACCGGATAATTCGTCCCGCGCCTAATGCGGGAAGCCTTAATTTGCTCGCCGCGCCGGTTCGCGGCGGCGCCGGCGGCAGGAGACGCGGAGCGGAGGGCGAAGTTCTTGAGGGTAAGCGACGCGGCCCAGGCCGGAAAAAGGGAAGGAGGGACCGCTTATGGCATTTCGCCTGGCGGACATGAATCGCGGGGCGGCCGCGGAGATTCTCGGCTGGCGGTACGAGGCGCCCTATGATTTCTATAACAACGCGCCGTCGGACGAAGCGGCGGACGAGCTGCTGGCGGGGGGCTACGCCGCCGTGCTTGGGCCCGGCGGGGAGCTCGCCGGGTTCTTCTGCGCGGGCGCCGCGGCCCAGGTGCCGAACGGGGCGTACGCGTACGGCGGGGATTGGCTCGACATCGGCCTCGGCATGAAGCCGGAGCTGACCGGCCGCGGCCTCGGGACGCCGTTCTTCGCGGCCGTGCTGCGCTTCGCGGACGAGCTTTACGGCGAGCGGCCCAAACGGCTCACGGTAGCCGCGTTCAACCGGCGGGCGATTCGGCTGTACGCGAAGTTCGGTTTCCGGGCGGCGGCCGAGTTCGAAGCGGGCCCGGCCGTATTCATCGCGATGGTGCGCGGCCGGGATGGCGGAGGGTCGAATGGCAGCGGTTGACATCCGAATGGTAAAAGACAGGGAGGCATGGCGAATGGAGGAGCGCGAACCGCACGGGTATTCGATGGAAGGGTTTGAACCGGGAAGGGCTGAATCGGAGCCGGTCGGCGTGAAAGGGCACGAAGCCGGCGGCTTCGCGGCGGAAGGCATCAAGGCGGTGCTGTTCGACCTCGACAACACGGTGCTCGACCGCACGCGGATGTTCGGCGGCTTCATGGACGCCTTCTTCGCGCGGTATTTCGCGCACGCGGAAGACCTGCGGGCGCTGCGGGCGCGCGTCGCGGAGCTGGACATGGACGGCTACAAGCCGCGGGAGACGCTGTTCGCGGAACTGCTGGACGAGCTGCCGTGGGCGCGGAAGCCCGAACGGGGCGAGCTGGCGGCGTTTTACGGCGGCGCCTACTTGCCCTGCGCCGTGCTGATGGACGGGGCGCGGGAGGTGCTCGCGCGGGCGCGGGCGAAGTACCAGACGGGGCTGATCACGAACGGCAAGGCGTCGACCCAATACGGCAAGCTCGACCGGCTCGGCATCCGGGACGCGTTCGACCTCGTGCTCGTGTCGGAGGAAGCGGGCGCGAAGAAGCCGGACCCGCGCCTCTTCGCGATGGCGGCCGACCGCCTCGGGCTGCGCGCCGGGGAGTGCCTGTTCGTGGGCGACCATCCCGAGAACGACGTGGAGGGGGCGGCCCGCTTCGGCATGGCCACCGTCTGGATGCGGCTCGGCCGTTCGTGGCCGGACGGCATGGCGGCCGAGCCGGGGCGGACGATCGACCGGCTGGACGAGCTGCTCGCGCTGCTGTAGCCGAGCGGCGGAGACGAGGCGCGGGGGGAGGCGACAGCGAGCGGAAAAAGGCGGACGCGCGGACGGCGTTCGCCGGCAAACGACAAGCCGGCAGCGCGTCCGCCGTCGAACGGCGGCGCGGGCGGTTCGGCTTGTCCGAAGAGCGGCGGCAGGAGGCGCGGGGGCGCGCGGCTGCCGCTTTTTTGCGCTGCGCAGGCTGTGTGACGCCAGAATGTATGAGAATAGAATAAGGAAGATGTTCATATTTCTTTTTTCAAGGCTGCATATGCTGGATTTGCGCACGCAAATCTGAAATCCGCCTCACGTTCTCCCCCGCCCGGTAGAAGACGATCGCGCTAACAGCGACGAACGCCATTGTCACGAACAGCGTCGATCCGTCGTATTGGCTAAGCATCAATCCGCCGATCCACGGACCTATAAAATGGCCCAAATTGCCGAACGATTGAGCGCCGTAATAGGCTCCCCTCATACCATCCGGGGCGATCCGGTCAACAAGCACGTTGCCCGACGGATAAGTCAATATTTCTCCAAACGTAAATACGATCATGGACAGCAGAATCGTTAACCATCCGACGGAATAAGCGAAGCCGATGTTGCCGAGCGCGTAGAACGAGACGCCAATTGTCAGGGTGACCAGAGGCGTGCACCTCTCCGTCCATTTGGACAACGGAATCTGCAAGGCGACGACGGTAATCGCGTTGACGCTCATCATGACCGCGAACAGTGTGACGCCTTCGGCAAACTTCCCCTCTACGTATTGGGACAGCGTCACCGTCATTTGCGAATAACCTATCGCCGTCACGATGCTGCCCAGCAAGTAATACCTTAACACGACGTCATTTTTAGCCGCGCGCCAAGCGGACGAAAGGCTTTTGCCTTCCTTCTGCTCTCCTTCTATTCTCTTGATTCCGAATCGGTTCAGAAGAACATAAAGGCTGCAGACGTAGATGAAATAAATGGTACTCGTAAAGAGGAAAGGAAGCGTACTGTCTAACGCGGCGAACACCGCGCCCAGCAACGGTCCGACCGACACACCGACGTTGATCGCCATGTATCTCAGTGAGAACACTTTGAATCGGCGCTCCTTCGGCGTCAAGTCGGCCATTAGCGCCTGCGAGACTGGTTCGTAGAACGATCGGCACAAGCCGTTCAGCAAGCTGAACAAGAAGAATAGCACCGCACTATTCGACAGCGCGAAGCCGAGGAACACGGCACTCCATCCGAGCAGCGCGCCGAGCAGGATTTTACGGCGTCCGAACTGATCTGACAGTGCTCCTCCAATGAAGCCGCCGA
The DNA here is from genome assembly GCF_042653205.1 of Paenibacillus sp. GCM10023250. Lineage (NCBI taxonomy): Bacteria > Bacillati > Bacillota > Bacilli > Caryophanales > Paenibacillaceae > Paenibacillus > Paenibacillus sp. GCM10023250. Next base: position 79,579 of record NZ_JBHSHY010000015.1, read on the forward strand.
CCATGCTGGCGAGCGAGCCGGCCCCAATCACGAAGCCGATCATCGCAGGGTTGAGATCGGTGTGCTTGGACAAATAAATGGCGAGGAACGGCATACTCATCGAAGAAGCCGCACGCGCCAAAATTGTACCGACCAATAAGGAATGAACGATTGGATGGTAATCTTGTGCGAACAGCCGAAGGCGGTCGTACAATCTGGATAACATCATGGCGTTCAGCTCCTCGAATATAGTTTCACTCAACGAAACTTTGTTTCATATTTAGTAAGCCTATTTTATTCGATTTGTCAGAGGAATTCCACTCTTATTTTCCCAGACTGCCCCGTTCCGTTATAGAAAGGCCGAACTCCACCCCTTAGTCAAGATGTGACGAATGAAAGGGCTATGACCCGTTGAGACATGGGAGCGATAATCGCTAAGGCGAAGTGGAGACGTGCGTATAAAGGAACAATAAGGGTAACGACTCTCTTCTCACTAATGCTGAAACTTTTTTTTCTCTAGAATTATGACACCACTCAGCGGGGGCGCGCGGCTGCCGCTTTTTTGCGCTGCGCGGGCAGGTGCGGAATTCGGATGAACAGGGAGATTTTTCCCTTGCATTGCGAACGCGTATTCGGTATATAATAAGAACATACGAACATATATTCGCGTTCTCGAGGGGGTTCATAGATGTCGAGGCATATTTTCCTGATCGACGGACAGTCCTTCTACGCCTCCGTGGAGAAGGCGGCGCACCCGGAGTACCGCGACAAGCCAGTCGCCGTCGGAGACCCCGCACGGATGAACGGCATCGTGCTCGCGGCCTGCCCCATCGCCAAGTCCCGCGGCGTGACGACGGCGTCGCGCGTCGGGGAGGCGATGGCGCGCTGCCCGGACCTCGTCGTCATCCGGCCCCGGATGGGGACGTACATTCAGATCTCGTTATTGATAACCCGGATTTTCGAATCGTATACGGGGCTCGTGGAGCCGTACAGCATCGACGAGCAGTTTTTGGACGTGACGGACTCGCTCGCTTACTTCGGGGTGTCGCCGCAGGAGCTGGCCGCGAGCATTCAGCAGCACGTGCTGCTGTCGACCGGCGTCTGGTCGCGGGTCGGCATCGGCCCCACGAAGATTCTCGCCAAGATGGCGACGGACAATTACGCGAAGAAGACCGACGAGGGCGTCTTCGAGCTGTCGTACGACAAGCTGGAATCCACGCTCTGGACGCTGCCCGTGCACCAGATGTTCATGGTCGCCTCCGCGATGACCCGGCATTTCAACCGGATGGGCCTGTCGAGCATCGGCGACATCGCCCGGATGGAGTTCGCCGAGTTCAAGCGGCGCATGCGGCGCGAGATGGGCAAGCAGAGCGACATCCAGGCGGGCTACTACTGGCAGACCGCGCGGGGGATCGACCCGAGCCCCGTGGAGCCGGGCATTCGGCATCAGCTGAAGTCGGTCAGCCACGGCAAAGCGCTGCGCTGGAATCTGTACCGCGAGCTGAAGGACATCGAGGTCGTGCTGCTGGAGCTGGTGGTGGAGGTGTGCCAGCGCACGCGGCGCAACCGGTTCCTGGGCTCGGTCATGTCCGTGGCCGCGGCGGAAACCGACGGCGTCCGCTCCGCCTGGTTTAGCCGGCAGGTGACGCTGCCGCAGCCGACGTCCCTGACCCACGAGGTGGCGGCCGCCGCGCTGAAGCTGTTCCGGGAGCATTGGCACGGGCTGCCGGTCAGCCGGCTCAGCATCGCCTTGTCGCAGCTGACGGACGACAACGTCATCCAGCTGACGCTGTTCGAGGACCGCTCCCGCGCCTACCGCAAGGAGCGGATGATCGACGCCATCAAGGAACGGTACGGAAGCACGGCCATCATGCGCGCCTCGTCGCTGCTGGAGGCCGGCGTGGCTCGCGAAAGGGCGGAACAAATTGGAGGACACTACAAATGAGCAAGCTGGACGGCAACGAACGCTGGAAATCCAAAATGTTATTGACCGAGCACGTGGAGCGCTACGACGAGCAAACGAACGCGGGCGGGCAGAGCGCCGCGGCCGCACGCGCGGGGGCGCCTAGGGAGCGAGGCCTCATATCGACGGAGGAGCGAGCCATGCTGCGCGACTATATCCTGCTGCCGCACATGGAGAAGATGGTGGAGAAGAGCATCGCCGACGTGGAGCATATGACGACGGTGCTGAAGCGCGCGTACCTGATGGCGGGGCAGAAGATCCTGGACCGCATCGCGCAGGACCTGTACGGCCTGCGGCGGGAGCTGAAGAAGCGGAACATCCGGATCCTGAACGAGGAGCAGGCCGATCTCGTCGTGTACCACCGCTATTACTGCCGGGGCTACGAGGACCGCTTCGGCATGACGCGCGACGTGATGCGCTCCGAGATCAGCGTGCGGCTGGCCCGGTACACGTCGGAGCTGGCGGCGCTGCTGAAGGAGAGCCCGGTCAAGCCGAAGTGAGCGGGCGCCGGGGCGGATCGGTGACCGGGGCTCTCCCCGCACGGGGAGCCATGCGCCGCTCGCGGCGCGACGCGCGTAGAGGCGCGTCGGGCAGGGCGCCGGCCGGACCTGCTGGGCGCCGGCGCATGGGCCGCCGCGCGGCCCGCATGGCCGTCGCGGCCGGTTTTGCTTTACAGGAGCACGTCCGTCATGTAGGATGGTGTAGGACATAACCGCATAACGCGTTACCGGAGGAGCCTGTCATCGACGGGCTTTTTTTGTCTTTTTTCGGGCATAAATGAAAGCATCCGGTAATCGCAAGCACCGTTAGAGGAGGAGACTATGGACCAGCAAGCCATTTGGGCGATCGGGATATTCGCGGCCGCCTACGCACTTATCGTATCGGAAAAAATCCACCGCACCATCGTCGCCATGATCGGTGGCCTGCTCGTCATCGCGCTCGGCATCGTCGACCAGGAGACGGCTTTGCACCACATCGACTTCAACACGCTCGGCCTCCTGATCGGGATGATGATCATCGTCGCCGTCTCGGCCGATACGGGGGCGTTCGCGTACGCGGCGGTCTGGGCCGCGAAGAAGGCGAAGGGCCGGCCCGTCCCGATCATGATCGCGCTCGCGCTGCTCACGGCCGTCGCCTCCGCGTTCCTGGACAACGTGACGACGATTCTGCTCATGGTGCCGATCAGCTTCAGCATCGCGCGGCAGCTCGGCTTCTCGCCGATTCCGCTGCTGATCACGCAAGTTCTGGCCTCCAACGTCGGCGGCACCGCCACGCTTATCGGCGATCCGCCGAACATCATGATCGGCAGCGCGGTGAAGGAACTGACGTTCGGAGCGTTCCTCGCAAACCTCGCCCCGATCGCGGTGATCGTCATGGCGGCGTACGTGCCGCTGTTCGCGCTGCTGTACCGCGAGCAGCTGCGCACGACGCCCGAGCGGATGCGCAGCCTGATGGATATGGACCAGTCCGAGCTGATCACGGATGCCAAGCTGCTCGTCAAAAGCCTGTCCGTGCTGGGCTTGACCATCCTGGGGTTTTTCCTGCACCAGGCGCTGCATCTGGAATCCGCCGCCGTCGCGCTCTCGGGCGCCTTCCTGCTGCTGCTGATCACGGGCGAACACCGGATGGAGGAAGCGTTCAAGAAGATCGAATGGCCGACGATATTCTTCTTCGCGGGCCTCTTCGTCCTCGTCTCGGGGCTCGTCGAGACCGGCGTCATGGCCGATCTGGCCGCCAAGGCGATCGAGCTCACGGACGGCAACGTCGCCGCGGCTTCCATGCTGATCCTCTGGCTCAGCGCGATCGCCTCCGCGTTCCTGGACAACATCCCGTTCGTCGCGACGATGATTCCGCTCATACAGGAGATGGGCGCGCGCGGCATCGACAACCTGGAGCCGCTCTGGTGGAGCCTCGCGCTCGGCGCCTGCCTGGGCGGGAACGGCACGCTGATCGGGGCGAGCGCCAATCTCATCGCGGCGGGCCTGTCCGCCAAGGAAGGCCACCCGATCCGCTTCGTCGCGTATATGAAGGTCGCGTTTCCGCTCATGCTGTTGTCCGTCGCGCTCGCGGCCGGTTATATTTACGTGCGGTATTTAATTTGAGAAGGGGGAGCGCCAAATGCTGACGTACGAGTTTGACGACAAGCGCATTCGCTTGCAGGAAAGTCCGAACGGCGCCGACATCGAATTCCGGATCGAGCTGCTGCGCGACGCCGAGGCGTTCGTGCCGAAGCTAAAGGCGGTCAGGGCTTATTTCGAGGATAACGACGTTTTGACCGACGTGCTGTTCTACGCGTATCCGAACCATGTCTATACCGCCATCGTGCGGCCGGATTATTATGCCGATTTCGTTCTTCAGCTGATGAAGCATCGGCTGCTGCGGAGCGTGGCGTGGGCGGAAGCTTAGGCGCGGGTCAGGGCACGCCGTCCTAGGCATGTCCTAATTTGGGAGTCATTGCAACTTAAGCCCGGCGGGTACGTCCATTAGTAGGAAGGGGGAGACGCGGATGACTAAAACGTTGACCGCCGTGCTGCTGGCCGCCGCGCTGCTGGCGGGCTGCGGACGGAACGACGGGAGCGTGGCCGGCGGCTCGGCCGCGGGCTTCCCGAAGCCGGCGAAGCCCTACACGTCCGAGGAGGCCGCCAAGAACGGCGACGTCGTGAACGTGCACGGACGCTACACCAACCTGGACAAATGGCTGGCGTTCGCAGAGCGGGTCGAATCGGGCAAGGACGAGCCGGCACAGGTGCGTGTCACGGCATACACGATCGAAGGCGACCCGATCTTCAGCGAGCTGGTTTACGACGGGCAAGCCGTTCATTTCACGTACGACAACGCGATGGACGCCTTCGGCAAGGACCTGGGCCGTCCGTCGGCGACATGTGCCGGCATCGGCCGGCAGGCTGGCGAAGACGGGGTCGTCTTATACGCGCTGAAGGGCTGCGACGGGGAGGCCGGCGGCTTCTTTAGGCTCGAAGTTCCGGAAAAAGAGCTTGGACCGGGCTGACGCGGCGTGTACAATGAAGCCTATATGGCGTAATCATTGCGCACATCACGCAGCTAGAGGAAAGGCATTATCATCATGTGGACGTACACCGCCAGTTTGGTTCGCGATTTATCCCCGGGGGTGAAGCGCTTCATCGCGACGGAGAGCTTATTCGGCATCGCCTCCGGCATTTTCGCCCTCATTCTTAATTTGCACCTGCTCGACCTCGGCTTCTCCAATGACGACATCGGCCGCATCACGTCGCTCGGCGCGCTGACGGTCGGACTCGCCAGCCTGCCCGCCGGCATCGCCGTGAGGCGCATCGGCCGCAAAACGATGCTCGTCACCGGCATGCTGCTCGCCTTCCTGGCGCTCGCGCTGTTCGGCGTCGCCACGAGCCTCGCCGCGATCACGGCCGCGCAGCTGATCTGGTCGCTCGGCATCACGGCGATCGTGAACTCCGAGATTCAGCTGATCTTCCAGTACTGCCGTACCAAAAAAGAAGAGACGAGCGCCTATTCGCTGCTGTTCGCCATGTTCACGTTCTTCACCGGCGTCGGCACGTGGCTCGGCGGCTACCTGCCGCAGTGGCTGCCGGGGCATACGACGGTCTATCAGTACGCCTTCTTCGTGGCCGGCGCCTGTCTTGGGCTCTCCGGCCTGCTGCGCGGCCTGCTGCTGCCGGCGACGCACGCCCGGGCGGAAGCCGCCGCGGGGGCCGAGCAGGCAGCGGGCGGGACGCCTGCCGCGGCAGCGCCGAAGAAGCGGCGCGCGACGGCGTTCCTGCTGGCGCTGTCGCTCCTCGTCTTCAGCTCGGGCTTTACGTTCGGGCTGCTCAGTCCGTTCCTGAATATCATCCTGAAATTCCGCTACGAGATGGCGGACGGGACGATCTCCGGCCTGCTCGCGCTGTCCGGCTTCTTCTTCTTCCTCGGCTCGATCGTCATGCCGTACGTCGTGGAGCGATGGGGGAGCCGCCGGACGTTCATCTTCCTGTTCCTCTATAACGCGGCGATCGTCGCGCTGATGGCCGCGGCCATGCCGGCCGCCGCGTTCGCGGTGCTGCTGCTGCTCCGCGGCACCGGCTTCACGATGCTGAACAACTTGACGGACAGCGAGTGCATGTCGGCCGTGGCCGAAGCGGACCGCAACCTGTTCGCGGGTTTGCGGACGGTGTCGCGCAGCGCCGGCAACACCATCGCCTCGTACTGGGCGGGGATGATTTTGGCGGGCAGCCATTATTCGCTGCCGTTCCTGCTGACGGCTGCCGCTGTGCTGACCGGGTACGCCGTGTACGCGTGGTTCGTGCAGGGTATGCTCGACCGCCGGCCGGAGGGGCAGACGTAGCGCGGGCGGCAGCCATTTCGCACGGAAGGAGCGATCGCCATGGATCGCAAGGTTCCGCAGAAGATTACCCGGCGCGCGTTTCTCGGCACGACCGCGAAGCTCGCGATCGGGACGGCCGCGCTGCTGGCCGGCAGCACCGGCCTGTTCTACTACGGGGCCGTGACGCACCGCAAGTCCCCGGTCTCTGGACCGCCGCCGGGCAATTATGCCCGGCTCGGCGCGGCCGCGGACCTGGAGCGGCTGCGCGGCGTGACCCGCATCGATTACGAGGCGGACTACATCGACGCCTGGTATACGAAGCCGGTGAAGGGCTTCGTTTACGTCGCGGCCGGCGAGGACGGCAGGCTGATCATCCTGTCGCCGGCCTGTACGCATCTGGGCTGCGCGGTGGTGCCCGCGACGGAAGCGCAGCGGGCCGGCCGTCCCGAGACATACTTCTGGTGCCCGTGCCACGGAGCGGAGTTCGACGCCGCGGGGGGCGCCACCTTCGTGGTTGAGCGCGGATTGGACACGTATGAGCCGGTCTTCTTGGACGGCAGCGTCTACATCGATATCATGAAGCCGATTCCGGGAGCAAAAGGCGCCTGAAGCCGGCGCGAAGAGCCCTGTCTTGGCGGACAGGGTTTTTTTGGCGCGCGCGGAGAGGTATAATGGCACTGAACGCATGCTCCGACGGATGGCATGCGAAACGCAGGGACATGCGGAATCACGAGGGAAAAGGAGCGTGCACGACATGAACAGCAAGGAACGGTTTTCCGACCGGGTGGACACGTACGTCAAATTCCGGCCGACCTATCCGCAGGAGGCGATCGACTATTTGTACGGCCCGGTCGGCTTCGACGCCAGCTCGGTCATCGCGGATATTGGAGCGGGGACAGGCATTTTCTCGCGGCTGCTGGTGGAGCGGGGAAGCCGGGTCATCGCCGTCGAGCCGAATGCCGAGATGCGGACGGCCGCGGTGGAGACGCTGGCGCAAGAGCCGCAGTTTCTCGCCGTGGCAGGCTCGGCGGAGGAGACGACGCTGACGGATGCGTCGGTCGATTATATCACGTGCGCGCAGTCGTTCCACTGGTTCGACCGGGCGGCCGCGCGGACGGAATTCCGCCGCATCCTGAAGCCGGACGGGAAGGCGGTGCTGATCTGGAATTCGCGCCTGACGGAGGGCACGCCATTCCGGGAGGGGTATGACGCGCTGCTGAAGCGGTACGCCACCGATTACGAGCAAATGACGCACAAGAACATCGCGCCCGCCGACCTCGCCGCGTTCTTTCGGGAAGGGACGATGCGCGAGGCGCGCTTCGGGATGAGCCAAACCTTCGATTACGAAGGGTTGAAGGGCAGGCTGCTATCCTCGTCGTACAGCCCGATGCCAGGCCATCCGAACCATGAGCCGATGCTCGAGGCGCTGCGGCGGCTCTTCGACGAGACGAACGAGGACGGCAAGGTCGCGTTCGACTACGAGACGGAAGTGTATTGGGGCGAGGTTTGAACCTGGCCGCAGGGAACTAGCCGCGAGCGGCGCCAGCCCCGGACCGTTGTCCGGGGCTGTTGTCGTGTATTGGCGCTCGCGGGTTCAGCGGACGTACCAGTACAGCGCGAGCTCCGTCATAACGGACGGAATGCCCATCTGCCGCAGCATGGCCGACATGTTCCCGCGGTGGTAGGTGCCGTGGTTCACGATCTGCAGCGCCATCTCGGACAGCTTGACGTCCCGGATGCCGGCGTACGGATTATCGAGTGTCAGGACGGCGTCCAGGTCGTCCCGGCTCCGCAGGAATGCGGCGATCTCCTCGCCCTGCGAACGAAAGGCGGCTTCGGCCGCCTCCAGGGACAGCGCCCGGATCTCGTCGTCCAAGTGAGCGGTCGCTTCCATGGCGTCGGCCATGCGGACGCCCTGCATCATCAGCAGCCAGCCCCGGTCGACCCGGTAAATATGGGCGAGCGCGTCGGCCAGCGTCGGAAACGAGCTCGTCACTTCGCGGCGGTATGCGTCCGCGGGCAGTTCTTGCAGCCGGCGGATCATCGTCTCGTTCGCCCAAGTATGGAAGGCGATCATCTCCAGCGCGTGGTGGGTGTTCAGTTCGTTCATTTTTCATCAGCCTCCGTCGTTGTTTTCGGTGTTCCGAACCGTTGACTTCATTGTAGCGGATCATTCCTGACAGCTGATTGTCAGGGATCAAAAAATAAAATGGATATCGAAGGAGGGCCCGCATGGCGCAAATCTGGTTCGACCCCGGCACCCTTACGGTCAGCTGCGGGCCGGATACCGTACCGCTGCTTGCTCAGGAATACGCGCTGCTGCGGTTTCTGTACGACCGGCGCGGGCAGGTATTCTCGCGCGGCCAGCTGCTCGACCACGTCTGGCCGGACCGGTATCCGGACGAGCGGACCGTGGACGATCATGTCTACCGCCTCCGCCGGAAGCTCGCCCGCCTGCAGCAGCTCGCCGTCGTGACCGTCCGCGGCCGCGGCTACAGCCTGCGCGTAGCGGAGACGCCCGCGGCGCCGAATCCGTCGGTCCTGGACGCGGACATCCGCTCCTCCGTGCAGGGCTTGTTCCGCAAATACCATCTATACGGCCAAGGAAGTTCCATGCTGACGCTGGCCGCGCAGCAGGACGTGCTCGGCATCGAGGTCGACGCGTTCTACGGCGTGTACCTGCGCTTCATTCAAGGCGACCTGGCGTGGTTTCTGCGCACGGACGAGGCGCCGCCCGCCGACCGGCTTTATTGGGTGCTGCTCTTCTACGCTTACCTGGCCGATCCGCGCGACAGCCTCGCGCGTTTCGAGCGGGCGCTGGAATTGCAGGCGCTGGCGCCGGAGCAGCGGCGCGAGCTGTACATATTGAACATCGTCGACCTGTACGCCGACACGGGGCAGGTCGCGCAGGCGGAGGCGCGGCTCGCGGTCGCCCGCGAGGTCGTGGAACGCGACGGCCTGACGGCGGGCTTCGCGATGCCGGTGGCGCTCGCGGAGCTGTACGTCCGCATCGTCAAAGGCGACCTCGACGCCGCGGCGCGCGGCATGGAAGCGCTGGAGCGAATGCTGGCGGAAACGGGGTACTTGCGGGAAATCGGCCGGTTCCATCTGCTGCGGGCGATGTACCTGCTGCGGTCCGGCCGGACGAAGGAAGCGGCCCGCGCCGTAGATACGGGGCTGAGCGTCGTGCGGCAGTCACAAAACGTGCCGCTCCTGCTCCAGTCTGTACGCCAGCTGCTTCTCTGCCTGGACCGCCCGCCGGCCGGGCAAGCGGACGTCAAGCCGGATGCGAAGCCGGACGCCAGACGCGAAGCGCTCCGGCGGAAGCTCGCGGCGCAGCGGGAGGAGCTCGAGCGGGAGCACGGCTACGGCGAACTCCTCGGCGAGGCGGACGCGATGCTGAACCGGTATTTGACGTAACGCCGCCCGAATCGCGAAACCTTCGTTTCGTCTGACAGTCCTCTGATCTTTCTCCGCTATGATGATTCCACGGCCTGCAAGGGTGATTCGGGGAAATCGGAAGGAGAAGGGCATCATGAGGAAAATGAGCTTTGCGCGCGGGGCGCGCGCGGACGGCCTGTGGGGGAACCGCGTCTTCGCGCGGATGTTCGCCGCCTACGCGGGCGCGGCGATGGGGGAATGGTTCGACGCGATCGCGATCCAGGTGCTGATCGTGTATCGCTGGGGCGCGGGACCGGTGACGCTGTCCTGGATCCCGGTTGTCATGGCGCTGCCCGGCCTCTTGCTCGGCACGTTGGCGGGCGTCGCGGCCGACCGGCTGCCGCGCATTCGGCTCATGCTGCTGAGCGACCTGTTCACGGCGGCCGCCACGGTCGCGATATTGGCGGCGCCGAACGTCTATGCGCTGATCCCGCTGCTCGCGCTGCGCGCAGGGGCCGCCGCGTTCATCGCGCCGGCCCAGCAGGCCGTCACGCGGCATGTCGTACCGGCAGACCAGCTGCTGCGGGCGACGACGCTGAACGGCATGCTGCAGCAGAGCGCCAAGATCGCCGGTCCGCTCGCCGGCGCGTTCGTTCTCGCGGCGCTGTCGCCGGGCGCCTGCATCCTGGCGCATGCTGCGGCCCGGCTGTTGTCGGCCGGCCTGCTGTGGACGGTCCGTTCGGCCGAGCCCGGCCAAGCGCGGAACCCGGAGGCGGAGAAGCCCCCGTCGGCGGCCGCGGAATGGCGCGAAGGGCTGCGCGCGGTCGTCCGGGCCAAGCCGGTGCTGCACGCGCTGCTCTTTGGGTTCGTCGGGCTGACGGCCATCCTGATGGTCGACTACCAGTTCGCCACGCTGCTGCGGGAGCTGGCGCCCGGCCGTCCGTCCCTGCTCGGCTGGCTGATCGCCGCGATCGGCGCCGGTTCGGTCGGGATCATGCTTCTGCTGAACAAGCGGAAGCGCCTTCCGTACGGCTGGGGCTTCGGCGGCGGCTACGCCCTGCTCGGCGCGGCGATTGCGGGCTTCGGCCTGCTGCCGGTCGGCGCGCCGGCGGCGGCCGTGCTCGCGCTGGGCCTGCTGCTCGGCGTCGGGAACGGGGCGTGCATCACGACGAAGAGCTATTTGCTGCAAAAGGAAATGCCTGCAGCACTCATCGGCCGGGCGTTCGGCGTCGACCAGACCTTGACGAGCTTCGTCATGCTGGGGGCGCCGCTCGCCGGCGGCCTGCTGATCGAAGCGGCGGGGGCGCGTCCCGTATTCGCGGCGTTCGGGTGGACGACGGCCGCCATCGGCATGCTCGGTCTGCTGCTCGCGCCGATCTTATGGGGGCGAAGCGGCGCGAGCGCGGCCGGGGACGCCCGCTAGAAGCATCACATACCGTGTGAGATTAAGAGGAAGGAGCGGCGGCTCTTTCCTTTTTTTATGCCGCTTTCACGCGTCGAATGTTTCTTCCACCTGCGCATATTTTGATCCATAGACTAATAAATTGGGGTAGAATTCACTTACTTGTGAAGGAAGTGTGGCGATGGGGAGATATCGATGGAAGAAATGGCGGAAATTCCTCCTCTGGCTGCTCGTGATCGCGGTCGTCCTCTGGTACGTGCTGACCGGCGGGCCGACGGTTCTCTCGGTGGCGCTGAGCATTCTCAGCCTGCTGCTGCAGCTGCTTTTTGCCATGACCTTCATGATCGTGCAGTTCGTCGCGCTCTTCTGGTTCCTGGCGCGGGGGCGGACGTATTGGATTCTGCCCGGCGAAACGGGCGCGACCTGGGACGATTACCGGGGCAATCCCGAAATCGTGGACAACGCGAAGCGGATCGTGACGCTGCTCGGCGGCGTCAAGGATTTCAAGGAAATGGGCGGCGAGGCGATCCGGGGCTTCCTGCTGTGCGGGCCGCCGGGCACCGGAAAGTCTTATCTGGCGCAGGTCATCGCGAACGAAGCGCAGGTGCCGTTCGCGTACGCGTCCGCGCCGAGCTTTCAGAACATGTTCTTCGGCGTCGGCAACATGAAGGTCATGCGGCTCTATAAGAAGGCCCGCAATCTGGCGAAGGTGTACGGCGCCTGCATTATTTTCATCGATGAAATCGACGCGATTGGCATGAGGCGCAACGGCGCGGGCGGCGGCGGCATGCTCGGGATGATGGGCATGGGCGGCGGCTCCGGGCTCCTGAACGAGCTGCTGCTGCAGATGGACCCGCCCAATATCGATAACGGCAAAATCGCGAAGCTGCTCCGCTCGCTCGGCTTGCGGCGCAAGAAAGCGGAGCGTCCGGCGGTGCTGACCGTCGCGGCGACGAACCTGCCGGATGTGCTGGACCCGGCGCTGCTCCGTCCGGGCCGGTTCGACCGGCAGCTGTGGGTCGACGCGCCGGATTATGACGGCCGGATCGATATTTTCCAGTACTACTTGAAGAAGGTCAAGCACGACGAGACGCTGACGCCGGCGAAGGCCGCGCTCGACACGATCGGCTACAGTCCGGCGCAGATCAAGCATATCGTCAACGAGTCCGTCGTCATCGCGCATCAGCGCGGCGCGCCGCTGGCGAGCTACCTGGACTTCCGGGTCGCCATGGAGACGTACGAATGGGGCCTCAAGCAGCCGCTCCGCTCGATGAGCGAGGACGAGAAGCGCAACGTCGCGTATCATGAGGCGGGCCACGCGGTCGCCCAATATTTGCTCAAGCCGCACGAGCGCGTCTGGAAGGTGACGATCATCCGGCGCGGCAGCGCGCTCGGCCTGGCGGCGACGAAGCCGACGCACGAGCGGTACAACCGGAGCGACAGCGAGATTTTGGCAGGCATCCAGGTGTGCCTGGCCGCCCGGGCGGTCGAGGAGGAGTTCCTTGGCAAGAAGCTGAACGGCGTCACGTCCGACCTGCAGCAGGCAACGTCAATGGCGGGCGCGTATCTTGGCATGGTGGGCATGGGCGACGAGCTGTTCAGCTTCCTCGCGGCCGGCTCGCATCAGGAAGCGCTGAAAATGCTCCGTCCGAAAATCAACGAGCTGCTGAAGGATCAGATGCAGCAGGTGAAGAAGCTGGTGAAGGACCACGCCGATTTCGTGCACCTCATCGCGGAGGAGCTGCTGAGGCAGGGGGACTTGACGGGCGAGGAGATCGAGGGGCTTTACGTCTCGCTGTACGGCCGCACGCGGCCGGAGCCGCCGAAGGTATCGGCGTCGGGGCCGGAGACGGGCGGGAACGGCGCTTCGGCGAAAGCGCCCGAAGCGGCGGCGGAGGAACCGGAGCCCGAGCCGGAGCCGTCCGGCGAGGAAGAGGCCGGGAGCGGGGAGCCGGAGGACGATAAATGGAGCCGATGAGCGTTCGGCAGCAGCCAGCGGCAGCAGGCGCAAGGGGATTCCCTTGCGCCTGCTGCCGCGGCATATGCCGACGCCGGCTTGCGCGCGGATCAGTCCGTCGCGCGGTTATAGAACTGTTGCCATTGCTTCCACCACGAGCCATACAGGAAATTGGTCATGACGTTGACCGCGTGGTCCACTTCCCGCTGGGTCGAGAAGTTGCTGGCGTAGACGGCAAGCGCGTCGTCGTACGCTTGGCCGCTCGCATGCTCCGCTGCAGCGTCGTCGAGCAGCGCCTTGAGGCGGTCCTTGACGGCCATGCCCGGCGCGACGCGGGCGAGCGTGGCTTGCTCGAAGGCGTAGCCCATCTGGATCAGCTGTTCCTCGGTGAAGGCGTTGCCCGTAATCTGCAGGTTGAAGGGCTGGCCGTTCGTGCCCTCGGCCGTCCGGTAGCCGGCCGGCACCGTGATGCTCGGATAACCCGCTTTGGCGGCGATGCCGGTCGTCGAGCCGTTCAGCCCGATCAAGGCGTCGAGCTGGTATTTGTCCAAGAGATAATTAATGCCGTTCTTCCTGGAATACTGAATGTCGGCGGCGCGCTGCGCCTGATAGGTCTGGTAGTCCGCGGAGCCGGGCGTCATGTCGTAGCCCTGCGATTCTTGCAATATGCTCTGGCCGTATTTCAAGACGTCCAAATGCGTTCCGTTGTAGGCGATGACGTCCTGCAAGCTCTTGATCACCGTCTTCTTGTCGCTGGCGAAGGCGTTCTGCGACTGCAAATAATGGTCGATGTCCTGCTTGAAATCGTAGTAGAGCACCTTCGACGCCGGCGCGGGGGCAAGCTCCGAGGACAGGCCGCCGCCGTTCGCGGCGAAGACGAGCCGGGCGCCCTGAGCCCGAAGCGTCTGCAGGACGTTTTGGAACGAGGCGTACAAGTCGGGCTGCCTGTCTTTGTCGGGAACGGCGTACACGCCGAGTACCTTTCCTTTCAGCCCGTCCTTCTTCAGATAAGCCGAATAGTCCTCCACACGCGCTTCCAGGTAGGCTTGATCGACTTGAATCTCGTTGTCGACGCCCATGTTGATGTGGATGTCGTCCGGGTCGTAGCCCTGCATGGCCGTCAGCAGGGCGGCCACGTCGGATACGCTGCGGCCCATCGGACCGGCCGTGTCCTGGCTGTGCGACAGCGGAATGATGCCGTTGCGGCTGACGAGGCCGACGGTCGGCTTCAGCCCGACCAGCGAGTTGGCGGCGGACGGCGAGAGGATGGAGCCGGATGTCTCCGTGCCGATCGTGATGGCCGCAAGCGCCGCCGCCCCGCTCGCGCCGGAGCCGGAGGAGGACCCGGAGACGTCGAGCACGCCGGGCAAGTACGGATTCAGCACTTGTCCATGCAGGGTGGAATAGCCGTTGCGCATGCCCTGCGCGATGAAATTCGCGAATTCGGACAAGTTCGTCTTGCCCAAAATGATCGCGCCGGCTTCTTTCAGACGGCCAGCCAAGAACGAATCCCGGACGGGGTAATTGTTGGCCAGCGCGATGGAGCCGGCCGTCGTCGGCATGCCGTCCTCGGCCGCCGTGCCGATGTTGTCCTTGATCAGGACGGGGATGCCGAACATGCCGGCGGCTTTGGAGGGATCCGCTTTGACAGCCGCGTCGGCTTCGCGGGCGAGCCGAAGCGCGTTCGGATTGACGATGGCGACCGCGTTCAATTTGACGGTATGGGAATTGTACAGCGCGATGCGGGCCAGGTACATGTTGAGCAGCTTCTCGTACGTGAGCTTCCCGTCCCGCACCATCGCCTGCATGTCCGCGATCGTCGCCTTCTCCAGGTCGATCGTGAGCGTATCCAGCGCCACGCGAAGCGCAAGCCGGGTTTCGTTGATCCTGTCGACTGGAGTTGCCGGCGAGACCGTCGCCACCATGGCAAGCGCATACTTGACGTTAGCCGCGTAGCCGGCAGGGTAGCTGCCGAGCTTCAAGCCTTTGGCTTCCGCAACGACGGTCTTCAAGTCGTTCAGCGCCGCGGTGGTGGTCGTCGCTTCGACAATGGCGCCGTTCGCGTCGAGCGCGAACGCCGTGGCCGCGTTGCCGAACAGGAAGCAGCACAGGACGGGGGCCGCCAACGCTCTGGCCGCGCTCCGTTTTCGGGTTCCGACGTGTAGCATGGGATCATCCTCCATATATGTAAGATTAAATGACATAAAGAATATAGTACAAGCCGCGCGAACGTTCAAAAGACGGAACGGCGATGAAAGCGGTAACAATTATGGTTTATGTAATATATGCTTAATAATACGCATGATATCGCTATCTGTTGAATATTCGATGCAGCGGCCTCTATCCGCAACCCGATGGAAGTGGCATGCGGCATCGCGGATGGTTAGGTTAGGTAACGTTACATGAAGATAGCAAGCCAAAAAAACCTTCCGGGTGCGCACAGGCGTCCGGAAGGTTTTATGATCGCGGATCTGACGGGTTTGTATGCGCCGTGCCTCGTCTCTTGCTTCACGTCTCGTATAAATCTCGCCCGTCCGCGACAGATCGTACCCGGCAATCGCCTGCATTTTACCATATCCTGCCGGGACGCGCGTGGCAGAGAGCGCCGCGCCTTGCTATAATGATACGATCGGATTATGGGAGGGCTGTAGGACATGGTAGGGAAGAAAAAACGGCTCGTCCTGTTCCTGCTGACGGCGCTTGCCGCCGCGTCGGCCGGCTGCGGCAGCGCGGGGGACGGCGGCGAAAGCGCGCCGAACGGCGCTTCGGCGGGCTCGGAACCAGCGCGGGCGCGGGTCGAGCTCGTCGTCTCGGCCGCGGCCAGCCTGGCGGACGCGCTGCAGGACCTGAAGCCCGCCTTCGAGGCTGCCAACGACGGCATCGCGCTGACCTATAATTTCGGGGCGTCGGGTACGCTGCAGAAGCAAATCGAGCAGGGCGCGCCCGCCGATGTGTTCCTGTCCGCATCGATCCGCAATATGGACGCGCTGCTGGACGAGGGGCTCGTCGATCCGGCGCGCGAAGGCAGCCTGCTCGCGAACGAGCTCGTCGTCGTCGTGCCCGCGGGAACGAAGGGCATAAGCGGGCTCGGCGACCTGGCGGGAGCCGGCGTGAAGCGGCTCGCGATCGGCATTCCGGAGAGCGTCCCGGCGGGCGGCTACGCCAAGGAAGCGCTGACGAACGCCGGGCTGTGGGAGAAGCTGCAGCCGAAAACGGTGCAGGGCAAGGACGTCCGGCAGGTGCTGCAGTACGTCGAGACCGGCAACGCGGACGCGGGCTTCGTCTACAAGACGGACGCGCTGGCATCGAAGAAGGCCGGCATCGCCTTCGTCGTGGATCCGGGGCTCCATGCGCCGATCCGGTATCCCAGCGGCGTGCTGAAGGCGAGCAAGCATCCGGCCGAAGCGGCGGCGTTCTACGATTATTTGCGGTCGCAGGCCGCGGCGGACGTGTTCGCGAAGCACGGCTTCTCGGTGGCGGATGACAGGAAGTAAGCGCGGAGGAGTCGGGGGGCATGGGAAAGCATGCCGCTCGGCCTGTTCGGCCGCGATGCACGGTCCCGGCGGCGGGGCTCCGCTGCGCCCCGGAGGAAGCAAACACGCGGAGGGTTCCCCGGGGAACCCTCCGCGTGTTTGCGTTGCGGCGGGACGCTGGCCGCGTCCGGCACGCGTCATTATTGCTGCGCGCGCGCATCTTCGCTCGCCTCGTGCAGCCTGCGTTTTTTGCAGCGCTCGCTGCAGCTGTAAACCCCGCTCGGCGCGCTGACTATCCGGCAAGACGCTTGCCGCGCATTTTCGCGCCCATCAGTCCGCTACGCGCACATACACCCGCTCGCCGTGCTTCTCGACCGCCACCGGCGACTCGAAGAACGCGCTCAGGCCGTCCGTCGTCAGGACGTCCTCCGTCCGGCCGCTGCGCACGACTTCGCCCCCGCGGATGAGCAGCGCGTGCGTGAACGCCGGCAATATCTCCTCCGTGTGGTGCGTGACGTAGATCAGCGTCGGCGCGTCCTCGCTTCCGGCCAGGTCCCGGATGCTGGCGAGCAGCCGTTCCCTGGAGAAGAGATCGAGCCCGTTGCACGGCTCGTCCAGAATCAGGATGCGTGGCTTCGCCATGAGCGCCCGCGCGATGAGCAGCTTTTGCTTCTCGCCCTGGGAGCAGGTGCGGAACTCGCGGTCCCACAGATGGGCGCAGCCCAGCTTCGTCATGAGCTCGCGGGCGACATCCAGCTCCTCGTCCGACACGCGCTCGTACAGTCCGATGGTGGCATGCTTGCCGCTGATGACGATGTGCTGCGTCCGGTCCGTGGCGTACAGCTTCTCCTGCAGCGACGTGCTGACCCAGCCGATCTCCTTGCGGAGCTCCCGCAGGTCGACTTCGCCGAAGCGCCGGCCGAGCACGCTGACGGTGCCTTCGGACGGCCAGAAATACCCGTTGACGAGATTCAGCAGCGTCGTCTTGCCGGAGCCATTCAAGCCCAGCAGCGCCCAGTGCTCGCCCGGCGCGACCTGCCAGCTCACGTCCTTCAGCAGCGTCAGCCGCTCGCGCCGCCATGTGACATGTTGAATATCGATGATCATGAGAAATGCGTCAAACTCCTTTCGCGATGCCTTGCTTGCCAGTATGCTTGCGGCCGCGGCGAGGCGCCGGCCGTCTCTTTGCCCATTGTACGCCTGTCTGCGCGATTCCTCAATCGTTCGGATGACGCTTACGCCGTCTCCGGCCCGCGCGCCAGCATGGATTCGCGCGGAAGCAGGGAGGCGCGGCCGCCGGGCGGCGGCAGGAACGCGCGAGAGGCGACGAGGCAATTGGCGCCTTGGGCGTCCAGCAGCCGCCCCGTCGGCCGCCGGCCGGCTGTCGGCGCAAAGAGCGGTACGAGGTACCGCATATGGGGCCGCCGGCCTTCTTTCGCCCGCCTTCCGCCGCGCCTACGCCCGCTGCGTGTCGGCGCCGGGGGCTGCCGCCGGCCGCGCTGCTTTGCGCCGTCGGCCGAACGCTGCCCAGACGAACACCAGGTTCAGCGCGCAGAGCGCCGCGAGCGCGAAATAGACGTTGCCGAACACGGCGGCCGCGCCAGAGTGGCCGAATACGCCGAACGCCGGGGAGGCGCTGCCGCTTGCGGCGCCGTCGACGATCTTGCTCACGACGGCGCCGGCGATCGCGCAGGAGAGGAAGTTCCCGAGCGTCAGGATGCCCAGCCCGACGCCGGTCTGCCCCGCGGGCAGCGTCGAGGCGACGAGCTTCGTCATCGCCGCCTGGTAGAACGCGGCGCCGACGTTGCCGAGCACGAGGCAGGCCGCGATGTAGCCCGCCGCGCCGCCGCTGAACAGCGAGAGCGTCAGCTGGCCGGCCGCGAGGAGGATGAGTGCCGCGACGATGATGAATAGGCTGCCGCGGCGGTCGGCCAGCTTGCCGCCGTAACGGCCGAAGACGGCGGCGCTCATGGCGGCCGGGAACATCAAGAAACCGATCGCCGATGTGCCGAGGCCGTTCGCCGCGCTCAGCAGCATCGGCGTGACGAAGGTGACGGTGAACGAGACGGCGTAGGCGAGGAAGCTGCTGAACAAGCCGCCGCGAAATCCGCCGCTGCGGAAGACCGCCGGCTGCACGAACGGCTCCGCGGTCCGGACGATCCGCAGGACGAAGAGCGCGAGCAGCAGCGCGCCGGTCAGCGCCAGCCAGCCGCTCCACTGCGTGATGCCAAGCATGCAGAGCGTGACGGAGCCCCCGAGCAGCAGCGCGCCGAGCAAGTCGAACGTGCCGCTCCGGGTGGTTTCGTCCGGCAGCCACTTGCGCAGATGCGGCAGCGTCGCCAGCGAGCCGATGGAGATGAGGAAGAGGTAGCGCCAGTCGAGCCAGCCGGACACGAAGCCGCCGACGATCGGCCCGACGCCGGACGCGAACGCGATGGCCGAGGCGAGGATGCCGAGCACGCGGCCCCGGCCTTCCGGCGCGAACAGCCGGACCGGCACGATCATGGCGAGCGCGGGAATGGAGGACGCGCCGGCGGACTGGACGAAGCGGGCGGCCAGCACCGTCGCGAAATTCGGCGCCAGGAAGCCGAGAAGCGAGCCCGCGGCGAAGAGCAGCAGCCCGATCGTGAGCAGCCGGCGAAGCGGATACCGGTCCGCCAGCTTGCCGTACGTGAGCGATCCGACCGCGTAGATGATCGAGTAGCCGGTAATGACCCAGCCGGCTTCGGACGGCAGCAGGCCGAACGCGCGCGAAATGTCCGGCAGGGCGATGTTGAACATCGTGACGTTCATGACGGAGAAGAGCAGGATGAGGCAGAGCAGGCGGATAAGCTTATCCGAGTGGGGTTGGGAATACGATGCCATGGACGATCGGCCTTCTTTCGAGTGAGAGTGGGCTTGCAAGACAGGTGTGTTGAACGTACGGGACGTTAGTTAGCGGTCACTAACATACAGGGCGTAAAAAAACGGCCTAAGCCGTCAGAAGCGATCCGTCAGCGCGGAGATAGGGCGCGCGCGAACAATTTCGCGCCGTTGTCGACGAAATCGGCGATCGGAAGCCCTGCCAGCAAATTGGAGCCGCCAGGCACCCGGCTGAGAAACGCGCCGTGGTGAAGCCACAGGTAGGAAGCCGCGTTCGTGGCGGGATCGACATCCGCCAGCTTGCCCTTCTCCTTCATCGCCGCCAAATAACCGGTCAGCATCTCCTGTAGCGCGAGGGGGTGCTTGCGGATCCGTTCGGCAAGGCTCGGGATCGACCGGCTCTCCGACTGGAAGATGAGCAGGATGCGGCTGTTGCGCTCCATCAGCTCGTGATACGTCGCGCCGATCAGGCGCAGGTCCTGTTCAAGCTCCCAGACGATCCGTTCGGCGAACAGCTTGCGGAATTCCACCGTGTAGTAATACCGGTCCACGGCTTCCTCCAGCATGTTCAGCTTGCTGCCGAACTGGCGGAACAGCGTCATTTCGCTGACGCCGGCTGCGGTCGCGATGTCCTTCGTCGACGCGCCCTTATAGCCGCGTTCGGCCATCAAGTCGACGGCGGCGTTCATGAGGCGCTCCCGGGTACCCGATATGTCGCGGGCGTCGTTCTCTGTCACTGTCGTTCCGCCTTTCTGCATGAATGTTAGTGCTAACTAACAATCTCGGATGAGGTTATCATAGCCGACGGCCGAGCGGTCTGTCAATGGCCGCCGGCGGCCGGCCGCGCATCAAAAACAGCTCCCGGGAATCTCTCGGGAGCTGCATCGCCTAACGGTATTCGGTGTGCGCGAACGCATGCGGTACCGCGCGAACGTACTCGCAATCGCATGCGGTGCTGCGCGAACGTACTCGATATATGCGCGATCCAATCGGACCGCCGCGCGAGCGGAACCGCCCGCCTTACGGCTTGGCCGGCAGTCCGTTCGCCTGGCGCACGAGCGCGAAGTACTGGTCGGCGCGCACGGCGGAGAAGCTGCCGCTATCGAGCGAGCCGTTCAGCGCGACGACGTCGGACGGCGTCATGCTCCAGGCCAGCAGGCCGAGGGAGACGAACAGCGGCGACTTGCCGTCCCAGTTCGCTTTCGCTTCGTCCAGAATTCGCTTGCCGTCCTGAACGGTGCTGATGCCCTGAATAATCGATACCGGCGTCTTGCCGCCTTCGATCGAGACGCCGAAGCGGTCTTCCCAGCTGAGGAACAGACCCGGTACGTGGTACTCGTTCGCGTAAGCGTTCAGCTTCGTTTCGCTCAGCGGCACGTTCTGACCGTCGACGCGGTTCAGCACGTACGGAATCGTCATGCCGGTCTTCTTCAGGTAGACGTTCGTCTGCTTCAGATACGGCGCGAACGTGTTGTCCGGCCAAGCGTTCGGATAGAAGTACCCGGCGCCGGACGGTCCGGCGACCAGCTGGTCGTTCGGCGTCGCCGTGCTCAGGTAGTAATCGAGCATCGCCGGCGCGCCGTCGTACAGCAGCGGGCTGGACGTCCAGTTGATCGGCACCTTGCCGCGGTTCGGATCGTCCCACAGGACGCGCAGCCGGTGCTCGTTGTACTGGAAGTTGTCGCCTTCGCTGAACGTGTAGGAGACGTAAATTTTATTTTCCAGCTTCGGCGTCTTCGCCGGAGCGGGGAGCTTCGCCTTCAGTTGCGTGCCCGAGAAGACGGACATGTTGCTGAACCAGTCCGCCGCCAGCACGTAGACGCTGTGGTTGGACGTGATTTCAACGGAGTTGAACTCGCCCTGGACGTCGTTGCTGAACCAGCCCAGGTACGGCGTGCCCGGCTTGACGTCGGAGAGGATCTTCTCGAACAGGTCGCGCTGCTCCGGCACGTTGGCGTCGAGCCAGAACACCATCGCCTTGTTGGCGACCGCGTAATCGCGCAGGTAGCCGTACGGCTCCTTCTGCTCCGAGGAGAGCGGCTGCTCGTTACCCGCGGATACCTTGTACTGATTCCACATGTCGACGGAAGCGGTCAGCTGCTTCGCGCCGGCTGGAACCGGGAACTTGTAGACGAAGTAACGGCCGTTGTCGGCGAAGCGGTGGCCGCCGCTGCCCGTGGAAACCTGCGAGCTCTGCGCGTCGTAGAGGAATGGCTCCTCCTCCGGCGTGCCCGGCACGAAGCGGGCGATCTCCTTGCCGTCCGCCTTGACGGTCACTTCATGCACGGCGGAGCCCCAGCCGTCTTGGGTGAAGGCGTCGTCGAACCGGAGGAAGACGGCGTCCTTGCCGAGGTACGGCGTCAGGTCAAGGTCGTAGACCTTGCGGTTCTTCGCGTCGCGCTCCTGCGTCGTGTCTTGCGCGATCGTCTTGAAGGAGGCGGGGAAGCCGTCCGGAATGCGGATGGACGTGTCCGGGCTGAGTCCGACCAGCATCCGGTGCGTCGTCTGGCTCCACAGATTGTCGTACTGCCACGTATAGGCGTCGAGCCGGTCCTTGAACTTGCCGCGCAGGTCGTCGAGCACCTTCAGGCCGTACGGCGCGGCGGCGAGCTTCTCCGCCAGTTCGGGACTGGCGACGACGGCGTCCTTCAGGCCGGCTAACGTCGTGGCGACGTTGATGGAATCCGGTACGTTCGGATCGTAGACGATGACGCCCTTGATCTCGTTCTTGAACGTCTTTACGATATCCCAATAGTTGTCGCGGACTTTATACGGCACGTCCAGGTCGTTCAGCCACGTGAACTTGCCTTCTTCCTTGCTTTCGAGCACGTACAGGCGGGGCTCCTTGCGGTTCACGATCCCCTCCAGCGTCGTCAGCATGATTTTGGCATCGCCCGGCAGATCGTAAATGTCGGCGACTTCGAGCTGCTTGACCTTGGCGAAGCTCGGAAGCGCCTGATCGGCCGGCCAGGAAATGCCGCTTCCGCCTTTCTGTGCCGTTGGAACGGCGGGGGATTCCGCCGAGGCGCCGACCGTGAAGGTCAGCGTGCACGCCAGCGCGAGTCCCGCGGTCGCAATTTTTCGCATCATGAATTGGAACACCTCATCCTCGTCGAATTGGTTGAACTTTGCATCATGCCCTGCCTCGTATTGCAAGCCGGAGGGCTTCGTCCGTCAGCCCCGTTTGCCGGCTCCTCCTGCTCCTTCACCTCCGGAAGACACTTCGCTTGAGCCCAAGATGGTTTTACGTGTTGAATCAATTTATATTTAATATATTATATATGTATTTACAATACTTTCGACAAAAGTTCTTACAAATTCCTCTCATAGCCTGAGTACGCTTGGGTCGAAAGGTGTAGAAGGATCCTGTAAAAAAGGCGAGTGGGCGCAAAGAATCACTCTTGCGCACCTGCAAGCAAAAATATATTATATATACTAATATGATACCGAAGATTGGTGATATGGAATGAGTACAGCCGACCGAGTGCCGTTATACCAGAAAATCCAGGATTACATCCGCGACTTGATCGAGTCGGCGGGGCTGAAGGAAGGCGACCGCATTCCGACGGAGAAAGAACTGATGGAACGCTTCAACGTCAGCAAGATTACGGTTGTGAACGCGCTGTCGGGACTTGCGAACGAGAAGGTCATTTCGCGCGTGCCGGGCCGCGGCAGCTTCGTCAGCGGCAAGGTCAAGGACGCCGCGGGAGACGCGCACGGGACATCCGCGGCGTTCGGCCACGGCGCGCTCGACAGGGGGGAGACGGGCAAGCGTCAAGGCGTCATTGGCCTCGTCATGCCGTCGATTTACGACTTTTTCGCCATCCGTCTCGTCGAAGGCATTCGCAAAACGCTGGAGGAGCGGGGGTTCCGTTGCGTCATTCTCCTCTCCGGCGGCGAGCTGCGGCAAGAGATCGAGGCGATCAAGACGCTCAAGGACATCGGGGTGGAGGGACTGCTGATCTTCCCGGTGGACGAAGAGCGTTATAACGACGAGATTCTCGCGATGAAATTTTCCGGCTTCCCGTTCGTCCTGATCGACCGCTTCCTGCCCGGCGTGGAGACGAACTACATCGCCTCGGACGGCCGGATGGGCGCGGGGCTCGCCGTGGACCATCTGTGGGAGCTCGGCCACCGCGAGATCGCGATCTGCTCCGATTCCCCGCTGCAGACGATCACGGTGCAGGAACGGATCGAAGGCTACATGAACGCGCTGAAGAACAAAGGGGCGCTGATCAATCCCGCCCACATGATCACGGATTTCAGCATGGACGCCGGGGACGGGACCGAGAGCCATCCGCTGTACCGCTACATCCGCAACCGCATGGCGACGGCGTACATCACGCTGAACGGCAAGCTCGGCGTGGAAATCTACCGGATGGCGCGCCAGGCCGGCCTGAGCGTGCCGGGCGATGTGTCCATCGTCAGCTTCGACGACCCGACCTCGGTGGTGGAGGACTTCAGCCTCTTCACGCACGTCAAGCAGTTCGAGCAGGACATGGGCTGCCGCGCGGCGGAGATGCTGCTGCAAATCATCGAACGGGGCAGCGGCCGGGGCTTCAAATACATGAAGACGCTCATCGAACCCGAGCTGGTCGTGCGCCAAACGTCCGGCCCGCCCCGTCAGGCGTAAATCGCCGCTCCATCTTGCCGCCAACCGGCTTCCGGCTTCCCCGGAAGCCGGTTTTTTTGCGTTTCGTGCTGTGGTCCTCGGCCGTCTGACGCGTTTTCCGATGGCACTAACAAAAATTACCGCTGGGAAATTAATAAAAACATATTGAATATATATAATATTTAATATATATTATAGGTGAGATGAGGAAGGATATGGATGCCGCGCTCGGCGGGCATCGGGCAAGACGAGGTTATTTAGTTGAAAGGGGACAAAGACATGACTGGATCCTTGCTTTGGAAACGCATTTGGCGGCACAAGCTCTTCTATCTGTTCATGCTGCCGGGTATCGTCTGGTTTTTCCTGTTTTCTTACGTGCCGCTGTACGGCATACAAGTCGCGTTCCGGGATTTCCAGTTTTCCGGCGGTTTTACCGGAAGCCCGTGGGCGGGCTTGAAATACTTCCACCAATTCTTCGACTACTACCAATCGAACAGGCTGATCCGCAACACGATTCTCATCAGCGCGATGAAGCTGTGCATCGGCTTCGTGATGCCGATCATCCTCGCGATTCTGCTGAACGAGGTTCGCAACATTAAGTTCAAGAAAACTGTGCAAACGCTTTCGTACCTGCCGTATTTCGTCTCCTGGGTCGTCGTCGTGACGCTGATCCAGCGGCTGTTCGCCCAATACGGCGGCCCGGTCAACAACGCGCTCGAGGCGCTCGGCTTGGTGCACGACCCGATTCAATTCATGAACAACACGAACTGGTTCTACCAAATGATCCTCGGCTCCGACGTCTGGAAGAACATCGGCTGGAACTCCATCATCTACATCGCGGCGATCGCGGGCATCGACCCGCAGCTGTACGAAGCCGCGAAGATCGACGGCGCCGGCCGCTTCAAGCAGATCTGGCACATCACCATGCCGGGCATCCGCAACATCGCCGTCATTCTGTTCATTCTCGCCACCGGCAGCCTGATGAGCGCCGGCTACGAGCAGCTGCTCCTGCTGAACGGACCGGCGACCGCCGCGATCGGAAGCGTGCTCGACGTGCACGTCATCAACGCGGGCATCAGCGAAGGCCGGCTCAGCTACGCGGCCGCGGTCGGGCTGTTCCAAAGCGTCATCGCGCTCATCTTGATTTTGACGGTCAACAAGATTGCCCGCAAAGTGAGCGACGTATCCCTTTTCTAACGAGCAGGAAGGAGCGAACCGGACATGAAGAAACGGCATTTCTCGCCATTCGATCTTATCAACTACATTATTCTCGCCATTCTCGGATTTTCCATGGTGTATCCGTTCATTTACATCCTGGTCTACTCATTGAACGACGGGAAGGACTCCATGATGGGGGCGCTCTACTTCTTCCCCCGCAAATTCACGTTCGACAACTATGGACAGGTGTTCGATAACCCGAAAATTTGGGCCGCCTACAAAATCACCTTGGCCCGGACGCTGCTCGGGACGTTCCTCTCGGTGTTCCTGTGCACGCTGATGGCGTACGCGCTGTCGAAGAAATCGCTGCCCGGCCGGACGTTCTTCACGTTCTACATCTTCCTGCCGACGATCTTCAGCGCGGGCTTCATTCCGTACTTCATCACGCTGCAGAAGCTGCACCTCATCAATACGTTCTGGGTGTATGTCATTCCGTCGCTGTTCAGCTTCATGCACATCGTCATTATCCGGACGTTCCTGCAGGGCATCCCTGAGGAGCTCGAGGAATCGGCCCGCATCGACGGCTACGGCGACTTCCAAATCTTCGCCCGCATCATCCTGCCGCTCTCGGGGCCGGTGCTCGCGACGATCGGGCTCTTCGTCGGGGTCGCGCATTGGAACGACTGGTTCACCGGTGCCTACTACGTGTCGAACAAGGATCTCATTCCTGTACAGACGCTGCTGCAGCAAATGCTGACGGAAGCCGAAGCGCTGTCGAATTCGATGCAGCAAGCGGCCCAGAACGGCGGCCAGACGATCAACGTCAACGTGTCGGGCTCGACGCCGGAATCGCTGCGCATGGCGCTGCTCGTCATCGCGGTCTTCCCGATCCTCTGCGTGTATCCGTTCCTGCAGCGCTTCTTCGTCAAAGGCGCGATGATCGGTTCCGTCAAAGGCTGAGGCGTTCGAGAACGAAGCGGTTCCAGGCAAGGCGCACCATCGGATAAACGTTTCGCGAGAAACTTTATCATATATCATTCATCATTATAATTGGAGGGGTTCGCATGTGGAAAAAGAAGGGGACGGTCATGTCCTCGGCACTGGCATTGACGCTGCTCGGCAGCCTGCTGGCGGGCTGCGGCGGCAACGGCAACGGAGGCGATGCCGGCAATACGGGCAACGGCGGCGATGCGGCGGCGAACGGCGATAACGGCAACAAACCCGTCACGGTGAAAATCCTGCACAACTGGAACGGCTCTTCCGCGGGCGACGTCGACATGACGCCGATCGCCGAGAAGATCAAAGAAAAGACCGGGGTTACCGTGCAGTTCGACTATACGAAGGGCAGCGAGGTCGAGAAAGTCAATACGATCTTCGCGACCCAGGATCTGCCCGACATCTACACCGGCCCGGCATGGGGCGGCGAGCTGGACGGCATCGTGAAGGCCGCGAAGGAAGATCAGCTGGTCGACCTGGCGCCGTACCTGGACAAATACCCGAACCTCGCGAAAGAGATCGCCAAGGAGAACGTGCCGCCGGCCCTGTACGACAAAGCGATCGGCGCCTTCGGCGATAAAAAATATTTGCTCTACCAGAACCAGCCGGCAAGCGACCAGGATGCGCTCGATTGGCTGTACGGCTTCTACGTTCGCAAGGACATCGCCGCCAAGATCGGCGTCGATCCGCAGTCGGTGAAGACGAAGGACGATCTGTACAACTTCCTGAAGAAAATCAAGGACGCGAACCTGCAGGAAAGCGGCCTGCCGGTCATCCCGCTCGGCGGCTTCCACGCCGGCTGGGCCGTCACGATCGGCAGCTCGATGTTCTACGGATCGGATTACGCCGACAAAGGCGACGGCACGCTGGAGCATACGTTCATGACAAAGCAGTACGAGGATTACACGCTCTACTACCGCAAGCTGATCTCGGAAGGGCTGCTCGATCCCGAGGCGTTCACGCAGACCGACCCGATCGCGAACGAGAAAATCAAGCAGGGCCGCATCGCCGTGCTGGCCGCGCACTATCCGGCCATCCTCGACGCGTCCAAGGACTACGTGAAGGCGCATCCGGGCAGCGACTACGTGCCGGTCGGCCCGCTGGAGCGCGCCGGGGCCGAGGCTGACCGTCCGGCCGACCTCGCCATCCAAGGCAACAACGTCACGGTCATCACGAAGAAGAACAAGAACGTCGAAGCTTCGCTCAAACTGCTCGACTTCCTGGCTTCCGACGAAGGCTTCAAGCTTGTCCACTACGGCATCGAAGGCGTCGATTACGACATGGTCGACGGCAAGCCGGTCGCCAAGCAGGACGTGTTCGACAAGTTCTACGCCGACACGACGGGCAAAGTGAAGAAGAACGCAGGCTTCGGCATCGGCTTCGAGTCGATGACGGGTCTGGACCGCACCGTCACGCTCGGCGGCGACATCTGGGCCGACCAGGACCGCAAAGCGGCCATGGACAACGCGCGCAAAATCCTCCGCCCGAACGGCATCAGCGTCATCTCCGCTTACAACCCGGGCGACGTGCTGGCGAAATCGCCGCAATACGAAACGCTCAAGCCGGCGATGGACCAAATCAGCGACGTATGGCAGCAGGCGATCTTCACGAAGTCCGACGCCGCCGCGCTCAAGGTGCTGAACGAGCTGCGCGAACAAATGAACAAATCGGGTTACGCGGACGCAATGAAGTACGTCAACGAAAACTTGAAAGGCAAAGAAGTCGTCAAGCTGCAAATGGCGAACTAAGTACCGTATCGCAAACGGCCGGCCGTTCCCGAACGGCATCCCACATTCCATGAATCCCGGCCGGCGCTAGCCGGCCGGCTCTATTAAGGAGGCGTATTCGCCGTGAGCCGCAAAACGAAGGCAAATCCCGAATGGACCGGGTTTCAGGAATCCCGCCCGTACGGGCCGAACTATGATTTACGCACGGATTTCGTCATGGTGTACGGAATCGGCGACGATCTGCCGGAACGCATCGCAGGCTGGAAAAAAGCGGGCTATACGATTCACTTGATGACGGGCGTATCCTGGGGCCAATACCAGGATTACCTGTACAGCCGGTTCGACGGCCGGGACCATTGGGACGAGGCACAGAAGATTCGCGACGGTTCGCATATGCTGCACGGCAAGGACGTGCCGTACATGGTGCCGACGATCTCGTTCGCGGAATATTTGGCGACGCATATCAAGAAAGCGATCGATTGCGGGGTCGAGGCGATCCACATGGAGGAGCCGGAGTTCTGGGCGCAGTCCGGCTACGAGGACGCGTTCAAGCGCGAATGGCTCAACTACTACGGCGAGGACTGGATCCCGCCGCATAGCTCGCCGGACGCGCAGTACCGCGCGTCCAAGCTGAAGGCGGCGATGTATTACCGGGCGCTCGACCGGATCTGCAGCCAGATGAAGGAGTACGCGCTCGTCACCCACGGCCGGACCGCCCGGTTCTACGTGCCGACGCACAGCCTGATCAACTACACGCAGTGGCGGATCGTCAGCCCGGAGGCGCTGCTCGTCTCCATGCCGGCCTGCGACGGCTTCATCGCGCAGATCTGGACCGGCACGGCGCGGACGGCGAACGTCTACCGCGGCGTGCGCCGGGAGCGCACGTTCGAGACGGCGTACCTGGAATACGGCGTCATGCAGGAGCTGACCCGCGGCACGGGCCGGGAGATGTGGTTCCTTCACGATCCGATCGAGGACAATCCCCGTTACACGTGGAGCGACTATAAGTTCAACTACCGGCAGACCGTCGTCGCCTCGCTGCTGCATCCCGGCGTGAGCCAGTACGAGGTCTGTCCGTGGCCGCGCCGCGTCTTCGAAGGGAAGTACCCGACCCCGGACGG
Source organism: Paenibacillus sp. GCM10023250 (assembly GCF_042653205.1). Classification (NCBI taxonomy): domain Bacteria; kingdom Bacillati; phylum Bacillota; class Bacilli; order Caryophanales; family Paenibacillaceae; genus Paenibacillus; species Paenibacillus sp. GCM10023250. The sequence continues at coordinate 108,522 of NZ_JBHSHY010000015.1, forward strand.
CACGGATAAGGAAGGGATCCCGGGCGACTACGCGACGGTGCTGCTGACCGTCATGGGCGTGCTGCGGGACATGCACAACCACGAAGAGGAAACGGGCGCTGCCGAATATACGCGCGGCATCGGCCTGCTGCTGGCCAATTCTGCGATGTACCAGCGCGGCGACGTGCTCGGCGAAGGCAGCGAACGCGCGGCCTTCAAGTACGACGGCACCGGCGCGAATGGCGAGCTGACGGCGGAGCAGCGCGACCTGCTCGACTGGTCGGCGTTCTACGGCCTGGCGCTGCCGCTCGTGAAGCGGGGCATTCCGCTGCGGCCGGTGCAGCTGGACAATGTCCTGACATTCCCGGGTTACCTGGAAGGATACCGCGTGCTGCTGCTCAGCTACGAGTTTATGAAGCCGGAGCATCCCGGCATTCACCAGGCACTCGGACAATGGGTGCGCGAGGGCGGCGTGCTGATCTACGCCGGCGACGGCAGCGATCCGTTCCACGGCGTGCAGGAGTGGTGGAACCGCGGCGCGGGCAGCCGCACGTACGACCGGCCCGAGCAGCATCTGTTCGAATCGCTGGGCCTCGGCCGCAATCCGGAGGAAGGCGAGCATGCCGTCGGCGACGGCGCGGTGATCTTCGTGCGCGTCAACCCCGCGGCGCTCTCCAAGTCCGGCAAAGGCGCGGAGCTCGTGGCGAACACCGTCCGCAAGGCGCTTGCCCTCCGGGGCGAGGCGAAGGACTACTTCGAAAGCGGCGTGCTCCGCACTCAGCGCGGACCGTACGTGGCCGCGCAGGCGATGGACGAGACGGAAGCGGACGGCGGACTGACGCTCCGCGGCCGGTTCGTCGATCTGTTCGAGGCGGAGCTGCCGGTCCTCGAACGGGTTGAGCTGCGGCCGGGCGAGAACTGCCTGCTGTACGACCTCGAATGGGACGGGGACGCCGCGGCAGCCGGCGAGCCGGCCATCCTGATCAGCGCGTCCCGCATCCGGGACGAGCGGCGCGAGCCGGGGCGCTTCGCCTTCGTCTCGGAGTCGCCGGCGAACATGACCGTCAGCACGCGCATCCGCTGCGGCGCGGCGCCGTCGCGCGTCACGGCGGACGGCGCGGACGCCGAGTTCGCGCACGATCCGGCGTCGGGCACGCTGCTCGTCCGCCATCCGGGACGGCCGGAAGGCGCGGCGATCGCGATCGAATGGTAGACCGCGGGATCGAACCGCGGCTCTAATAGCACGAGGAGAAGCGGCCGGGGAACCGGCTGCTTCTTCGGCGTTTCGCCCCGCGTAATCGGTCCCGCGAGCGAGACGATGCGGAGGAGCCCGGGCGTGCGCGCTGGCTGGCTGCCGAATGTTCCGGCTCGGCCCGACGCGGCGGCTTTTAAACCAAGACAGAAACGGGCATAGTGGTAACAATGCGTGCCATCGATGCGCGCCTCGCTGCGAGCGGCTATCGGATCAGCGGGGCGCGCGGCATCCAGCAGCGCCACGAGAAGCAGATTGCGATCGACCTGAGCTCCCGGCACTTATCCCGGCCGGCACGCAGACAACTAGCTTCGCTCGGGCAGGAAGCCTCGGCTGCTTGCCGTTGGAGGAATGCGCGGACTAGCCGCGGACGATCGAGGCGTGAGAGTGATACGAAGGGGACGGACAACCCGCCGATGGCGGGGCGTCCGTTTTTTGTTGCGTTCATAGGCGATTGCATACCAGGCGCTGAAATCGTGGAGCGTGGGAAATTCTGGTGGTTACATGGCGGATACCTGAGCACTTTAATGTGCCTTCTTCCCAACTCCGGCAAAATGCATGATAATAAAAAAGTCTTAAAATTAAACCAACACGAAAGGATGTAAACAAATAATGGCAACTGTACTTTACATTACCGCACACCCGCATGATCACAGCGTTTCCGCTTCTATGGCCGTAGGCAAAGCGTTCATCGAGGCTTACCGCGAAGCGCATCCGTCCGACGAAGTGCTTCACCTCGACCTGTTCCAAGCGGACATCCCGCAAATCGACGCCGACGTCTTCGCAGGCTGGGGCAAGCTGCAATCCGGCACGGCATTCGATCAGCTGTCCGACGCCGAGAAAGCGAAAGTCGCCCGCCTGGGCCAGCTCGTCGACCAATTCGTCGCTGCTGACAAATACGTATTCGTCTCGCCAATGTGGAACTTCTCGTTCCCTCCGGTGCTGAAAGCTTACGTCGACTCCGTCGCCGTAGCCGGCAAAACGTTCAAATACACGTCCGAAGGTCCGGTCGGCCTGCTGACCGACAAAAAAGGCCTGCACATCCAAGCAAGCGGTGGCGTATACTCCGAAGGTCCTGCTGCCGGCATGGAGAGCGGCTTCAGCTACCTGAAGAAAATCTCGGCGTTCTTCGGCATTCCTTCCTTCGAGCCGCTGTTCGTCGAAGGCATGGCGCTTGCGAACGCCGAAGAGTCCAAAGCGAAAGCCATTGCCAAAGCGCAAGAGCTTGCAAAATCGTTCTAATCCATCCCAATCTTCAGTCCGGAATCAATCCGGCCATCCATGTGGGGCAAGAGAGACGCGTTCTCTCTTGCCCTTTTTGTCGTGCGCGCCTTTCAAGCTTGTAAGGTTGCTGAAAGCCGAATCAATAGGTGAATCGAAGGGGAGCGGCTACACTCGTAAAGGAAAACGAAGCAGGCTTCACGACATCGATTCAAAGCGAGGAGAGATCATGATGAACGATAAAATCGCGCTGGGCGTCCTGTTCGGCGGCGCGTCGACGGAATATTCGGTATCGCTGTCGTCGGCGGCCGCCGTCATCCGGGGGCTGGACCGTTCCAAATACGACTTGATTCTGATCGGCATTACGCGGGACGGCCGCTGGCTGCGCTACTTCGGCGGCGAAGACGACATCCGGGACGACCGCTGGGCGGCGCATCCCGGATGCGCGCCGGCCTTCCTGTCGCCGGACCGGTCGCGGCAGGGCCTATTCGAGCTGGCCGGGACGGAATACCGCTTCACGCCGCTCGACGCGGTCTTCCCCGTGCTGCACGGCCGGAACGGGGAAGACGGGACGCTGCAGGGGCTGCTCGAGCTCGCGGACCTGCCGTTCGTGGGCTGTGGCTCGCTGTCGTCCGCTGTCTGCATGGACAAGGCGGTCGCGAAGACGCTCGTCGAAGCGGCCGGCGTTCGCGTCCCGCCCGCGGTGACGCTGACCGCCGCGCAGTGGGCGGCTGGCGACCGCGGCGGGCTGGAAAGGCTCGCCTATCCGGTCTACGTCAAGCCCGCCAGATCCGGCTCGTCGATCGGCATCACCAAAGCGCACGGCCCGGCGGAGCTGGAAGCCGGCATCGCCGAGGCGCTGCGCCACGACGACAAGCTCGTCGTGGAGACGCATGTCGACGGCGTCGAGATCGGCTGCGCGGTGCTCGGCGGGACGGAGTTCTTCGCGGGCGAGCTCGACGAGATCGAGCTTGCGGGCGGCTTCTTTGACCACGACGAGAAATACTCGCTGCGCACGTCGGCCATCCATCTGCCGGCGCGCATCGGGGAGGCCAAGACGGCAGAGGCCCGCGAGACGGCGCTGCGCATCTACCGGGCGCTCGGCTGCAGCGGTTACGCGCGCGTCGATCTGTTCCTCGCGTCGGACGGCACGCTCTACTTCAACGAAGTGAACACGATTCCCGGCTTCACGCCCGCGAGCCGTTATCCGAACATGATGCGGGCCGCCGGGCTCGACTTCCCGGATCTGCTCGACCGGCTCGTCGCGGAGGCGCTGCGCGGCCGCCCAGCCGTCCAAGCCCGCCTTACGGCGCTGTAAGGAAGCTGAAAGGCGAACCGATAGGAACTTCGGCACGGCCCGCATACACTTAGCTTAAGACAACCAACCGGAAGCGAGGAGAAGTCGCATATGATCCCGAGAACGAGAGAACCTATAGAAAAACAAGCCTGGTCGCTCCGCGGCGGCGCCCCGCTCGCTGGCGCGTACCGGACGGTCTACCTGGGCGAGGAGCGGGTCGGCAGCGGCAAGCTGGTGCTGGTCAACGCCGCGCATCCCGTGCGGACGTTCGAGACGCGGCTCGCGCCGGTGGCCGGCAGCCTGCTGCGGGAAGCGGGGAGCCAAGAGCCCGACGCCGCGCTGGACGAAGCCTGCCTCGCGCAGCTGACGGCGCTGCTGGACGGCAGCGGCGGCCGGGATCGGATCGCCGTCGTCAGCGGCTACCGCTCGAAGGAGAAGCAGCGGGCGATCTACATGGACACGCTGCAAGAGCGCGGCCCGGCCTATACCGAGCGCTACGTCGCGCTGCCCGGCGCGAGCGAGCACCAGACCGGGCTGGCCGTCGACGTCGGTCTCGCGGACGGCGGGCTCGATTACATCGCGCCGTCGTTCTCGGAGGACGCGGACGAGGTTGCGTCGTTCAAGCGGCTGGCGCCGGCGTACGGCTTCGTCCAACGGTACGCGGAAGACAAGACGGCGCTGACGGGCATTGCCTGCGAGCCGTGGCATTATCGCTACGTCGGCCGCCCGCATGCGGCCGTCATGACGCGCGAGAATCTGTGCCTCGAGGAATATACCGCGTTCATGAAGTCCTACGCGTTCGGTCGCAAGCATTTGATCGTCGAGGACGCCGGCTGGCTGATCGAATCGTATTACGTGCCGGCCTCGAACGGCCTGTCGTCCGTCCCGGTACCCGCCGCCGGCGCGGCGGATTGGGACATATCCGGCAATAATGAGGACGGCTTCATCGTGACGGCCTTCTACGGCAAGGGGGCGAAGCGCCATGGCCGCTGAGCGCAGCTTCGGCCGCGTCGACCTCGTCAAGCTCATCGCCGCCGTATTCGTCATCGCCAACCATACGGGACCGCTCACCTCGTGGAACCGGGAAGCCGACTACGCCCTGACGGGCATCATATCGCATCTGACCGTGCCGTTCTTCTTCATGGCCTCCGGTTTCTTCTTCTTCCGCCCCGCGAAGGACGGGACGCGGAACAAGCCGCCGGTCAAGCGGTTCCTATGGCGGGTCGGCGGTCTGTACGCGCTCGGCCTGCTGCTTTACTTGCCGGTGAATCTGTATACCGGGCACTTCGGACCGGGCATGACGTTCGGCTTGCTGCTGCGGGACCTTTTCTTCGGCGGTACGTTTTATCACCTCTGGTACTTGCCCGCGCTCTTGCTCGGCACCGCGATCGTGCATGCGCTGCGGCTTCGGCTGCGGGACCGCACGATCCTGCTGCTGGCGGGCGCCTTGTACGCCGTCGGCTTGTTCGGCGACAGCTACTACGGCTTGTCCGCGAAGGCCGGCGCGCTGTCGGGGTTCTACGCGCAGCTGTTCGACATCTTCGGCCAGACGCGCAACGGCCTGTTCTTCGCTCCGTTGTTCATCGCGCTCGGCGCGTACGCCGGCAACCGGGCGGGCGACGGCGGCGGCAGCCGTTCCGCGCGCTGGTACGGCGGCCTGTTCGCGGCATCGGTCGCGCTGCTGCTGATCGAAGGCACCGTGCTGCACAAGCTGAGGCTGCCGCTGCACGAGGATATGTATATCGCGCTCGTGCCGGCCGATTACGCGCTGTTCCGCCTGCTGACACTGCGCGGCAGCCGTTCGCGCCGCCGGCTTCGCTACATGAGCACCGCGGCGTACCTGCTCCATCCGCTCGTCATCATTGCGGTCCGCGGCGCCGCCAAGCTCGCCGGCGCGCAAACGGTCGTGGTCGGCAACAGCTTTGTATTCTTCGCCGCCGTGACCGTGCTGACGTTGCTGATCGCCGCCGCGCTTGCTATACTCGCGTTACCACAAGCTTCGCCGAAGCCCGGCGGGCAGCGGGCGTGGGTGGAGATCGATCTGGCGCGTCTGGACCATAACGCGCGGGTGCTGCGGGAGGCGCTCCCGGACGGGACGAGCCTCATGGCGGTCGTGAAGGCCAACGCATACGGACACGGCGCGGTCAGCGTCGCCAAGCGGCTGTACCGCGGGGGCGTCCGCCAATTCGCGGTCGCGGAGATCGGCGAGGCGGTCGAACTGCGGAAGGCCGGCGTGAAGGGCGACATTCTCGTGCTCGGCTACACGCCGACCGAGCGGCTGCCGGAGCTGATCCGCTGGAAGCTGACGCAGACGGTCATTCATGCCGACGACGCGCGGCGGCTGCAGGCGCACGGCGGCCGGTTCAAGGTGCATGTCAAAATCGACACCGGGATGAACCGGCTCGGCGAGCAGAGCGACCGCGACGACGAGATCCTCTCGATGTACCGGCACGACCGGCTGGAGGTGACGGGGACGTACAGCCACTTCGCCGAAGCCGACAGCCTCGATCCGTCCGATGTCGCGTTCAGCCGCCTGCAGATCGACCGCTTCCGCCGGGCCGTCGCCCTCGTCTGGGGGGCGGGCCTCGATCCGGGCCGGCTGCACCTGCAGAGCAGCTACGGCATCCTGAATTTCCCCGACCTCGAGATGGACCTGGCGCGTCCAGGCATCGCGCTCTACGGACTGCTGTCGTCGGAGAACGACGCAACCCGGACCAAGCTCGACCTGCGGCCCGTGCTTGCGCTCAAGGCGAGCGTCTCGCGGGTACATCCCGTCAAGGCGGGAGAGTCGGTCGGTTACGGCCGGAGCTTCACGGCGGAATCCGACACGATGATCGCGACGGTCGCGATCGGCTACGCGGACGGCATTCCGCGCGAGCTGTCCGAACGGGGCGGCAGCGTGCTGATCCGAGGGCGGCGGGCGCCCATCGTCGGCCGCATCTGCATGGATCAGCTGACCGTCGACGTGAGCGGCATTCCGGGCGTCCGCCAGGGCGATACGGCGACGATCATCGGGGAGGACGGCGAGGGGCGGATCACCGCGGGCGAGATGGCGGCGCGGACCGGCACGATCACGAACGAGATCGTCTGCGCGCTCGGCATGCGGGCGGCCAAACGGTTCGTTCCCGAAGCCGGCCGCCGTCCCGCGCGGAAGGCGCTCGCCGGGCTGCACGCGCTGCGGTAACAAGGAGGGAGCAAGGAAACATGTACGACATCATGATCGTCGAGGATGACGACAAGATTGCCGCGATGCTGCAGGCCCATATCCGCAAATACGGCTACAACGGCATCATCGTCGACGATTTCGACGGGGTGCTGGACCGGTTCCGGGCGCTCGAGCCCCATATGGTGCTGCTCGACATCAATTTGCCCAGCTTCGACGGCTATTATTGGTGCCGCCAAATCCGGGCGGTATCCAGCTGTCCGATCATCGTCATCTCGGCCCGGAGCGGCAAGATGGACCAGCTGATGGCGCTCGAGAACGGCGCCGACGATTACATGACGAAGCCGTTTCATTATGAGATCGTCATGGCGAAGATCCGCAACCAGCTCCGGCGGGCATACGGCGACTTGGCCGCCAAGGAGCGGGTCGTCAGCCATGCCGGCCTGCTGCTGTACCCAGAGCGGATGGAGCTTCACCTGAACGGCCGTTCCGTCGCCCTGAGCAAGAAGGAAACGGTGCTGATCGAGACGCTGCTCGAGCGCAGTCCCCGCGTCGTGAGCCGGGAGACGATTCTGGACAAGCTATGGGACGATGCGTTCGTGGACGACAATACGCTCAGCGTGAACATCACGCGCATCCGCAAGCGGCTGGCCGAGCTCGGCATCGAGCAGGCGCTGGAGACGGTCCGGGGGTCGGGCTACCGCTTGACCCCGGTATGGGCGGAAGAGGGTCCGCGATGAAGCTGTTCGCGCGCGAGCATTTGCCGCTCTTGTTCTGGTCGGCGCTCCAGTGGGCCGTCGTGGTGCTCGTCTACCGGTTAGATGGCTTCACGCGGCTGTCGACGGCGTTCTATGCGGTGTTTCTGAGCGCGGTGCTGCTCAGCTGCTACTTGCTCATCCGCTACTTCACGCATCGCGGCTTCTACGCCCGGCTGACGGACCGGCTCGGCTCGCTCGGCCAATCCGTCGTCCGCCGGGAGACGGCGCCCCTGCCTTCGGCGCTCGGCCGTCTGCTGGATGCCCAGTACAGCCACTACCGGAACGAAATCCAAGCCTGGGAGCGCAAGCAGCGGGAGCATCTGACCTTCGTCAACCAATGGGCGCACCAGATGAAGACGCCGCTCTCCGTGATCGAGATGATCACGCAGAACGAAGAGGACGAGCGCCTGCGAAGCATTTCGGAGGAAGGCGACCGGATGCGGCACGGCATCGAAATGATGCTGTATTCGGCGCGCCTCGAGACGTTCGAGCAGGATTTCGGCGTGGAGACGGTGTCCCTGCGGCAGACGGCGAAAGAGGCCGTGCACGAATACAAGCGCCTGTTCATCCGCAGCCACGTCTATCCCGAGGTGAACGTCGACGAACGCTTCGCCGTGCAAACCGACGCCAAATGGCTTCGGTTCATTGTGCTGCAGCTGTTATCCAACGCCATCAAATATTCGTCGGGCAGCGGCCGGACCGTCACCGTGTCGGCGTTCGAGCGGGACGGCGCGCCGGTGCTCGAGATCCGCGACCGCGGCGTCGGCATACCGAAGGCCGACCTCAAACGGGTGTTCCAGCCGTTCTACACCGGCGAGAACGGCCGGACGTTCAAGGAATCGACGGGCATGGGCCTGTATTTGGCGAGCGAAGTCGCCAAGAAGCTGGAGCTGCGGCTCGAGCTGGAATCGGAGGTCGGCGCCGGCACCGCGGTGCGCATCTTGTTCGGCAGCCGGCTTACAACGCTGTAAGCTTGCTGAAAGGATGATCAATAGGATCGCGGCGCTCCAGTGGGTACACTGGGAGCATCGAAGAATCAAGGGGGATTAGTGATGGATATGCTTACCGTTCGCAATCTCGGCAAAATCTACACGGGTGCCGTCTCGTACGAGGCGCTGACGGATATCGACCTGACGGTGGCCGAGGGCGAATTCCTCGGCATCATGGGCCCGTCCGGCAGCGGGAAAACGACGCTGCTCAACCTGGTGTCGACGATCGACAAGCCGACGTCGGGCGAAGTTAGGATCGCCGGCCAGGACCCGTACCGGCTCACGTACGACCAGCTGGCGCTGTTCCGGCGCCGGGAGCTCGGCTTCGTCTTTCAAGCCTACAATCTGCTGCAGACGCTGACCGTCAAAGAAAACATTCTGCTGCCGCTCGTACTCGACGGCGTGCCGCTCGAAGAGATGAACCGGCGCGCCGAGGAAATCGCGGAGAAGCTCGGCATCGCGACTATCCTGGGCAAGCGCACGTATGAAATCTCCGGCGGGCAGGCCCAGCGGACGGCGATTGCGCGGGCGCTCGTTCACCGGCCCAAGCTGGTGCTTGCGGACGAGCCGACGGGCAACCTGGATTCGCGGGCCGCGCGCGACGTCATGGAGATTCTGGAGAAGCGCAACGAAGCGGACCGCACGACCATGCTGCTCGTCACGCACGATCCCGCCGCGGCCAGCTACTGCCATCGCGTCGTCTTCATCAAGGACGGCCGCCTGTACAACGAGATTCACTGCGGGGACAGCCGCGCCGCGTTCTATCAGCGGATCATCGACCTGCTGTCGATGATGGGAGGGACAGAGCATGAATTTTCGCCGGTTCGCCATTCTTAACGTCCTGCGCAACAAGCGAATCTATATGGCGCATTTCCTCAGCAGCGCGTTCTCGGTCATGATCTTCTTCACCTACGCGCTGCTGTTGTTCCACCCCGACCTGAAAGGCGAGCTGGTCTCGTCGAGCGGCACGCTCAGCCGTCTCGGCACGATCGGCATGCAGGTGTCGGAGGTCATTATTTTCGTCTTCTCGTTCTTCTTCCTGCTCTATTCGGTCGGGGCGTTCCTGAAGCTGCGCAAGAAGGAATTCGGCATTCTCATCCTGCTCGGCATGTCGCGGCGGCAGCTGAACCGGATGCTCTTCGTCGAGAATGCCTGGATCGGCCTCGCCGCGCTCGCGTTCGGCATCGGCATCGGGCTGATCTTCGCCAAGCTGATCCTGCTCGCGAGCGCGCAGCTGCTGGCCATCGAGGACGGCCTGCGCTTCTATGTGCCGCTGAAAGCGGTCCTGCTGACGGTCGTCGCGTACGGGGTGCTGTTCCTTATGATCGCGTCGTTGACGTCCGTCATGGCCGGCAAGGAGCGGGTCGCGGAGCTGATCCTGGCCGAGGATAAGCCGAAGCCCGAGCCGGCGGCCTCGCCGTGGCTGTCGGCGCTCGCGGTGCTGCTGCTCGCCGCGGGGTACGGCGTCGTGCTTGATTTTGCGATCAACCGCCACTTCTCGTTCCAGCAGCTGCTCGCCGGCGTCGTGCTGTCGATCGCCGGCACGTACTTCCTGTTCACCCAGACGAGCGTGTACGCGCTTCGGGCGCTGCGGGGGAAGAAGCTGTTCTTCCGCCGGACGAACATGCTGACGCTGTCGGAATTGACGTACCGGATGCGGGACAACGCGGCGACGTTCTTCATCGTAGCGGTCGTCTCGGCGGTCGCGTTCACCGGCATCGGCACGACGCTGGCGCTCGGCGACCCGGGGCTCGCGGCGATGTACAATCCGTACGCGTACAGCTATACGGCCTATTCCGAGGATAACGCCAAGGAACCGGCCAAGGTCGCGGAGATCGGACAGACGCTGCGGAAGGCCGGCCATTCGTATACCGTGCATTCAGTATTGCCGCTCCAGACCGATACCTCGTATTCGCTGGTGAAATTAAGCGAATACAATCAGCTTGCCGCCGATCTCGGCTATCCGGCCGAAGCGCTGGGCGGCGATGGCGAAGCTTTCCTGACGCCGTCCTATTTGTGGCAGAAGGAAGACTGGGAGCAATCCGGCAATCCGGCGGGCGTCGACGAGAACGGGACCGGCGCGAATGCGGCTCCTGCCGAGCTGGCCGTTGGCAGCCTCAAGGCGGACGCGCAAATCGTCAGGTACGTGCCGCGCATCGTCCTGCCGGACATCGGCTATGCCGGCACGCTGGTCGTGACGGACGGCCTGTACGACCGCTTGCTGAAAGGCGTGACCGATAAGACGTCACTCTCCCGGACGTATCTCTTCGTCGTCCCGGACTGGCAGAAGACCGTCGCCCTGTCGAAGGGGCTCGTCGACCGGATCAACAACGACGGAAGCGGCAACGACTACTTGCGCTCGCTCGCGCTCGAGTGGGTCTCGTCCAAGCAGGAGAACGGCATGCTGTTCATCGTCAGCGGCCTCGTCGGCATCGTATTCTTCACGTTCGCGGCGAGCACGATCTATTTCCGGCTGTACGCGGACATGGACCGCAACGAGCGGCAGTACGGCATGATCGCCAAGGTCGGCTTGAGCGGCAAGGAGCTGAGCCGGATCGTGACGCGGCAGCTGTTCGTTATGTTCTTCGTGCCGCTGTTGATGGCGCTCGTGCACAGCTCGGTCGCGTTCTTCGCCTTGCAGCTGCTCGTCGATTATTCCGTCGTCGCGCACTCGCTCGCCATCTTCGCGTCGTTCGCGGCCATCCAGCTCGTCTATTTCCTGGTTGCCCGCTGGCGGGCGGTCGAGCATCTGCAGCGCAGGCTCGCCGAGCCCGGCTTGACGCGCTGAGCGCCGGCGTTTGCCGCGTCAGGCGCGGCTTCAATCGCATCCCCCGGTCCGTTTTGGCCGGGGGGTTTTGGCGTGTCCGGCCGCGCCGCGAGGACGGCTGGAGCGCGGCGCGTGGCGAGGTTGGCAGGCGCAGCGGCACCGCCGTGCTTTTTTCGGGCCGGTCGGCCGATCGTATGGTATGCTTAGAGGGTTGCATCGTTTGATTACATAAAATGTGAAACATGTCGGCGCTCGGCGCGTACATTTTTTTAACTTGCGTAACTTGGAGGTTAAGGACGATGGGATTGATGGATTGGCTGCGCGAAGGCATCACGGGACAGAAGATCTGCCCGATCGAGCATTTGGAAGCGTACAAACGATTGGGCGAGCAGGTATACGCGCTGCACGCCGAGCTGGCCGGCAGCGGCTCGCCGCGGGCGCAAGCGTACGTGCAGGCGGCGCGAAGCCTGCGGACGATGGCGGACGCGCTGATCGGGGACGCCTTGGACGGCGACGAGCCGAAGCCGGTGCCGATCGTCACGCACGATCAGGCGGACGCATGGTACGGCGCGCTCCCGGATATTATGGTCGCGGCACGGCAGGAAGCGGCTTTCGCTCATTCGGCGCGGACTCCGCTGCCGGTGACGCTCGGGGGGCAGATCGAAGGGCCGAAGCCTTGTCCGGAAGCGCATTTGGCCGGACTGCGGCGGGCCGCGGGCGACATGGAGGAGCTGCTGCGGCTTGACGTCGACCTCGCCCGGAACGAAGGCGAGCGCTTCAAGGAAGCGATCCTGCTGTTCGAGGAAGCGCGCACGCGCCGCCAGGCCGGCGATTCCATCGTCGGCACGATCTCGAACGGCCGCCGCGTATCGCCCGAATCGCACGAGGAGGCGGAGGAGCAGTACTGGATCGCGCTGTCCAACTTCATTCTGATCGCGCAAGGGCTGAAGGACCCCGAGCTGTTGAAGCGGCTTCCCGCCCGCGCGAACCGTTCTCATTCGGCGTTTAAGACGTGCAAGCTCGACTCGGATGATATTTGGAAGGTGACCTCGGAGCTCGCGATCCGCGACATCAACCGTTCCGGCGAACGCGCGCAGGCGATCGAGGACCTGACCGAGCATTGGGAGCTGTTCGTCGAGACGCCAGTCGAGCGGGAGTACGAGACGACGGTCGAGGAGCTGCTCGCGCAGGGCATGATCAAGGAGGATTCCTACTGGTACTGCTGTCCGTTCCCGTCGGTGTACCGGGTGAACGCGCCGTACGTCCGCGTGCTCGGCCATCAGATTCCGCGCGGCCACGTATTCGTGTTCGAGTACGGCGATGACGGCGAGCCGGGCCGGTTCATTACGCAGAAATCGTTCCAGCCGGCGGACGAGCGCAAATACTGCGAAGATTAATTCGGCGGAGGCGGCAGGATGGGATGGATCAAGCGGATCAAAGGCTGGCTGGCATCCGGTAATGGCGCCGGCGGCCGCGAGGAGCCGTCATTCGAGGCCTACATGGAAGCCGCGGGCGAGAAGCTGCGCGAATTCGCCGTCGCGGTCGGGAAGCTGGAATCCGGGCTGCTGACTGCGAAGGAGCGGCTGTCTGGGCTGGAACGGCAGGCCGACGGCTACCGCGCCGCGGCCGAGCAGGCGGCGGCGCGCGGCGATGAAACTGCCGCCCGGGCGACGCTGGAGCGCGAATTCGACTGCCGGCGGCAGGCGGCCTCGCAGGAGGAGGCCGTGTGCGGCATGGCGGACGACGTCGCACGGACGAAGGCCCGCTACGCCGCGTTCAAGCAAGCGGTGGAGGAAGCCGGAGCGAAGCACGACAAGCTAAGGCTGCGCACGCTCGCCGCGTCGGCGGAATGGGAGGCCGGCCGGGCAGCGGCGCCGGAAGGGCAGGAGGCACGGCTGCGCAGGCTGAACGACGAAGCGCTCGCCGCCGAGGCGTTGGCGGAGCTGCGGCAGGGCGAACGGGGCGACGTGATCGACGAGGAGATCGCGAGGCTCCTGCGGGAGCGGAAGCCGGGGCCGTAAACCGGCGCCGAAGCGCGGAGCGTAAAAAGAAGTCCGTCCGGGACGAACCGAGGCCACTGAAAAAGTCCAAAAGGGTACATTTTCCTTAATTTTAAGGGAGATGTACCTTTTTCTCTGTATACTTAAGGTATAACGGTGAAAGGGATGAAGCTTATGTTCCAGCCACAGATCTCA
>NZ_JBHSHY010000016.1:0-119121 GCF_042653205.1 Paenibacillus sp. GCM10023250
TCCCGCATACCCAAGACCAAGCCCACCAGTTGAACTTCTTACTTTCCTTCAGATTCTCCTGAAGCCAAGGTGATGAAATCCTGCGAATGAGTGAGTATATGTGAGATAAACTCTTAAAACCGAGGGAGGGACGGGAGACGATACTTCAATAACGCAGCCTGCCGGAATGATCCAACAGGCTGTTGAGCTAACTGGGCAAAATATCAATTTGTAGTATTATCAGGAGGCGTAATCGAGTATTAAATAACCGAACCGCCTTATCACTAAGTCGGTTTGCTTATGCGCATAGCGTCGCCATCCAGTTCAATCCAAATGTAAACCAACTCTGCGGAAGTCATGATGAACGACTTAATCGCGGTTCTCGTCGTGATTACGTATTGATTTTCCGGTCCTAATTGGAATCAGGAATGTCCTTAACTTTAATAAAATAAGCCCGCTCCCCAACGCCCATACAGGGGTCGACAAACCGAGACCATCGATATGAAAGGCCGCAATTAAAAATGTGAACAGTGCAGGTATTCTTCCAGCGCTGTTTGAAAATGCGTTTTTCAGTCCCTTCACAAATAAACCTAATAACGCAAATCCAGCGATGATCGTTACAAAAGGAGTCGGCAATACAGCTAGCAGATCGACGATTCTCCATGCAAAACAACCGTAACCTATTACAAGGATGCTCGAAACGACCGCTGCCCAATACCTTTTTTCCTGAGGGCCAGCTTCCGGACTGCTGCATAGGGCGCTCATCATCCCTCCTACATTTGCGGCATTCCCTCCGCATAAGCCGGTAATGATGCTTGCTATGCCTGAACCCATGAATACTTTATTTACAGGAGGTTCAAACTGATGGCTTTTGACTGCTGCTAAAGCTACGGCGAGATCGTTGCTTAGAATCAGGAGGGCCATCGGAACTGAAATCATCCAAAATCCCGACCATGTGAATTGCGGAATAACCGGTAATGGCGCAATGAATGCTGCAGATCCGATTGGCGGTATTCGGATTTCTAGACTTAGTCCAATAACACCCAGTAGCAGTGCCCATAATGAAGGCGGCAATACGCGAATTACCCTAGGAATGATAAAGTAACCAATCAGAGCCATAATGAAGGCTAAAGGTAGTTTCATGCCTGCAGCACCCATATTGTAGACGTAGGGAAGGAGCAGCCCCGCGAGTAAAGCATCGATTAAGCTCTTAGGCAGATGCCCCAACATTTTCGTAAACAAGCCCGTACATCCTGCGAGCAAGAGCAATACTCCGGATAAAACAAACGCTCCCGCTAATTCAGGGAATGAAAAGTGAGCAGATATTGTACATAGAAACCCGGTCGCCGTAATAGAATGTGCTCCGGCAAAAGGTATTTTATATGTTAAGGTTAAGAGCAAGTTCAAAAAACCACCAACCATGTAGGCGGCCGTAAGCCAGGAAACAAGCTCTGCACGCGATAAATCAAAAACATACCCCGCCCGGACAACCATGACAGCCCCGCTGGTACAAGCCAATAAGGCAGACATCATACCCGCTGTTAACGATTTCGTCCCCGTGATGACCCCTCCAAACAGATTAAGCTTAAGAAATTTATGCAGACTCTATAGTAATAAAAAGGCTTCAACAATGAATCCTCCAATTCGAACGAAGTCTACCCATCCAAATCTCTTCGAACCGACGGAGCAGCCGGCGAGGACGCCCGCGCCCAGCGCGGCCGCGAGGGTACAGCCTGCCCATTCTCGCTTTATGAATCCTCCCTTGGAGCGCACGGCGAAATCTTGTGCCATATGGATCTGCCGCTTTAAAAACGAAAAAACGTTCGCGGAGGCGAACGTTTCGTCTTGTCGAGCGGGATAGGACTTTATGGGCGCATGGATGCGCGGAGGGCGATCAGCCGGAAGCATCCGCCGGTCAGCCGGTTCGCCGGAACCGCGCGCCGCTTAGCCGTTCAGCTCGGCGGCCAGCTGCCGAAGCGCTTGATCGATCGGCGTGACCGGACGGCCGAGCACTTTCTCGAAATCGCTGTTCGCGATCTCGAGCGAACCTTCGCGGATGCCGCGCTGAATCTCGACGAGAATGGGCACGACGAAGTCCGGCACGCCGGCGTCCAGCATCGCGGCTTCGTAAGCGGCGTCGTCGACGTGCGTCACGGGCACGTTCTTGCCCAGGGCCGCGCCGACGGCGGATGCCAGCTCATCCTGCGTGAGGAGCGGGCCGGACAGCTCGTAGACCGCGTTCTCGTGCCCTTCGCCCGTCAATACGGCCGCCGCCGCTTCGGCGTAATCCTGCCGCGCCGCCCAGCCCGTCCTGCCGGAGCCCGCGGCCGTCAGCCACGGCGCGCCGGCCTTCGCGGCGCGGATGCTGCCAAGCTCGTTCTCGAGGTACCAATTGTTGCGCAGAATCGCGTACGGAATGCCGGTCGCGAGAATCGCCTTCTCCGCCGCTTGATGCGGCGGCGCGAGGAAGAGCGCGCTGTCCCGCGCGTTCGCCAGGCTGGTGTAGGCGATGAACTTCACGCCCGCGCGCGCGGCTGCTTCGACCGCGTTCGTGTGCTGGCGAATGCGCGTTTCGTTATCCCCGTCGGCGGAAATGATCAAGATGCGGTCGATGCCCGCGAACGCCGCGTCCAACGTCTCCGAACGTTCGAAATCGCCCTGCCGGACGTCGACGCCGCGCGCACGAAAGCGCTCCGCCTTCTCCGGATTCCGCACGCTGACGGCCACGTTCGCCGCCGGTACAGTCTCGAGCAGTGCCTCCACGACTTTCGCGCCCAGCTTGCCGGTCGCACCCGTAACCAATAACTTCATATGAGATACCCTCCAAACGAATGAATTGACCTTATGTAGGCCTTACGTTGTAATCATTATAGTTACAACTCGAATCGGCTGTCAACCCTATCCGGCCGCGCTTATTGCTTTCGGCGAAATACCCCGTACGCGGCAATGGCGAGCAGCGCGTACGCGGCAACGACCGCGCCGAGCGTCAGCAGCCGCTCTTGCCGGGTCCCGTCGGCGAACAGGACAGGCCCGAGACCGAAGAACGTCACGCAGGCGAACAAAACGAACAATACGATGCCGACCACCGTTTTCATGGACATCCCTCCCGATGATAGCGCGCTTCGAGACCGCCGGGCTCGGCGCATCAGCCGCATGACGAGCCGCGCTGCGCTTATGGCCTTCTTCTTCAGACATTAAGACCTCACGCACGGGATACCGGCGGCTCCGTTCAGAGGCCGTCCAATTGCTCCGCGAGCGTATCCCAATTCGCCTCCAGCCAGTGCATCTCCGCGATGAACCGGGCCAGCAGCCTTCGCAGCTCGCCGTCGCGGCGCACCTCCGTACGGAGCCACCAGCCGGACTCGATCACGTACAGCAGGCGCATCGAGCGGCTGAGCATCCCGCGCGGCGCTGCCGCCTGCTCGCGGTACCCCTCCAGGAATGCCCGGGCTTCCTCCGTGCGCATCCGGCCGTCCCGCAGCGCGCCCGACAGGAGCGCGCGGGCGACGTCGATCTCGGGATAGGCGGCGTCCATCCGGTCGAAATCCACGATGCCGGTCACGCCGCCCGCTGCAGCAGCATGTTGTCGACCCACAGGTCCCAGTGCAGCCAGCCCGTCCGGCTCGCCGCGAACAGCCGAAAATCCAGCGCGTCTATGATCTTCCGCGAACGCTCCAGCCAGGACAGCACCGTCGCGTCGTCCGCCGCCTCCGCGGCGTTCCAATTACGCTGCCATTCCCGCAGGTATGCCTCCTTGCCCGGCGTCCAAACGGGTACGGCAGCCGCCGCGCCGCCGTTCAGCCGGCGGTGCATGCTGCCGACCGCCGATCCGAGCGCGTGCAGCTGCGCGGCATTCATCCACCCGGCTGCGGCCGACTCCCCCTCCACCCAATCCAGCACGGCGAAGGGCGAGCCGGATGGCGTATCCTGCAAATAATGCCCGCCATACGCATGGACGCCCGGGCACGGAACGCCCGCGGCGCTCAACTCATGCTGCAGCCGGAGGTTCCGCTCGATCCTCTTGCGCCGTTCCGGGTTCGCGTGGAGCTTGTAGCGCTCCGGATGATAATATTTGACGAACAGCGGCCCTCGGTCCGTGGCCATGCGCCACTTGACGTTAAGCCAGCCCCGGTCGATCGTGCCGGCTTCATGCACGGTCAGCCCGAAGCGGCGCTTGAGCTCTCCGGCGATTTCCTGCGCCAGCCTTTCGTTGTCGTTGGCGCTCATCGGCCGCCCTCCTCCTTTCCATGCGTCCCGCGAACCGGTCGCGGCCGCTACCTCAGCTTCGCCTCGTACACGAGCTTCCCGCTTGCGTCGAGCCCGCGAACGGATTGCCACTCGGCGTTGCTGCCATTATCGGCCTCCCACAGAAACAAAAACATCCGGTCTTCGCCGATCGGCTCGTGCATCGACACCATGCTGCCCGACTTTCGATCGGTCATGACCAGTTCGATCGCGGCAATCCGGGCGTCGGACACGTAGCCGTAAAATTTGAACGTCATGAGGTTATCGTGCGTGCCCGAGCCGCTCCAGCTGTAGGTAAAGGGTTTGGAACGGTCGATTTCGACGCCGCCCACGCCGTCGCCCGGCACCCAGCCGCCGGTTTGGCGCTTCACGGTATCCGCGGAAAACCAGTCCTTGTACGTCCCGAGGAATACGACCTGATCCTTGTCGAAAGGCGCCACGACTTTGCGCGCGACCACGGTCGGCCCATAATGGAAGCTCTTCTCGGAGAGGCGGTGCGCTTCCTCCGGCGTGCGGCTGCCGGCGGCGGCGGGGAGCGTCTGGACGAACAGCCATGCGAGCAGCAGAACGGCCGCCCACTCGGCGGCCGCGATAATCGCGCGCCTGCTCATGCCTCCCCGCCTCCTTCGGCGAGCGGAATCTCCAGCTCAGCGCGGCGGTCGTACTGCTCGTAGACCAGCTTCGCGCGTGTTGCGGGCATCTTCGGAGCGTCGTACCATAAGTAGCCCCGCTCGCCTCCCGGATAGCCGCTCGAGCCGGCATCATGATTCTCCAGCACTTGGCCGTCCGGCAGCCGGAGCTTGAACATCGTCGTCGGCAGCGACCAGCTGTTGCGCGTGATGCTCGAGCGGTACGTATACGTGATCAGAATATGCTCGTCATTAACGTAGACCTCGTCGACGGTAAACGTATCCTCATCGATCGCCATCGGCTTTCCCAGCGGGATTTCGATAAAGGTGCCGTCCGCGCGCACGACTTCGTTCGGGTCATTGATGCCGCGGCTGCGCTCTTGCGTCCAGCGCTCGATATAATACGGCAGCAGCAGCAAGGCCAGGACGACAAGGAGCGTTCGTCGGACGATCGCGAGGATCCGCCGGGTTCGTTTCATTCGGCCCACCGCTTTCCTAATTTTACCTGAATCGACTTATATGACGCGATAAGCCCGGAAAGGTTGCGGCCGAAAACGTTGACGCGCGAAAAAGACAGCCGGTCCCGGCTGTCTTCAAGCATTCCGTGATTAACGCGCTCCTCTTCTGCTTCGTTCCGCTCACGGGCTTCAGATCCGCGAGCGGACCCAGTCCCGGATCAGGCCGGCCGTCTGTTCGGGTGTCCGGTCGGTCGTATCGACCGTCACCAAGGGCGGGTCGAACGCGGTCTCGCCGTTGTCGAGCAGCCAGCGCGCGAACTTCTTATGATCCTCGACAAACGCGTCCGTCGTGCCCCGCCACGCGGGACGTCCACGCAGGCGGGCTTCCCGCGCCGCGTCATCGCAATGCAGATTGAGGTAATTCACCTCCCGGAAGAACCGGTAGTGATCGCAGCGCTCGATGTCCCTAGGCATCTGGGTGCCGCACAGCACCGTGTGCCGGCCGCTCTGGCCGATTTGATACGCGACCTTCAGCCAGTTGGACCGGGCTTGGTCCCAGTCCGCCGCGTGCATCTCGTCGGTATCGAAGACGTCGCAGTCCGGCAGCGCCTTTCGCAGATGCTTCGCGACCGTCGTCTTGCCCGCCCCGCTCGTGCCCGTCACGATGAACAGCGGCACCATGCGGATCGGCTCCGCATAATCGCATTCGGGACAGATGCGCGTTCGCTCGTCCCGATTCACCGTCGTCTCTACATACCCGCCGCATCCGTCGCATACGATCGGCATCCGGCAACGCCCCTTTCGGATGGAAGTCTCACCATTATTGGAAGTCGAATCAGAAGAAATCCAGCAGGAACGTCGTGCGCCGCGGAAGCGCCGCTTCGAGCCGGGCAACCAGCTCCGGCGAGCCTTGGAGCCGGCCGATGCCGGCCATGAAGCTTGGCGTCTGATAGCCGAGGAAGAGCGCCGCCAGCGTTTGGATCGAGCAGCTCAGCAGCCCTTCCTCGTCCGGCGCTTCCAGCCCGGCCAGCCGCGCGGCCTGCGCGCTCGTGCCGCCGCCGGCGAACTGCAGGCGGAAGATGCCCTGGTTCCATTCCGCGTGCGGATCCGTGATCCGCAGGTGCAGCGGCTCGGCGTCCGGCCGCGGCGCGTAGGCATACTGCGCCAGGAACGCCTCGGCGTCCACGATGCGCGCCATGAAGTACGCGAGCTTCTCCTGCTTGATCGTCGGATCGTGCAGCAGGAACGGCAGCTGGTCGTCGCTCGGCGCCTTGACGACGATCTTGGCGATCATCGAGTCGTGGTCCGCGATGAATTTCCACAGGCCCCTTCTCGCTTCCTCGTCGAGGCAGACGAGCTCGTGAATCGTCGCCGTCCGCTCTTTCACCTGGTAATGCACGTATCCCCGCCGCTCGCCCCGCGCGTTCTCGTAGACGGCGACGGTGCCCTTCTTGGATTTGAAGTGGCGCTTCGTCCACCAGTCCTCGTCCCGCACCAGCATGCCGTTATAGCGCTGCGCGTATTCGGCGTACAGCGGATTCAGCTGCTCCCAATCGGGCGCGATGCGGCGGACCGTGCCGCCTGCCGGCGCCTCGAACTTCGGCAGCTTGTCGGCGGGAATCTCGTAGCGCATGTAATCGACGTACGTCTCCCAGCCGTACCTGCGGTAAAACTCGAATTTGAACGGCGCGAGGAACGACAGCGTCTGCCCCTGCTCCCGCATCGTCTGCAGCGTCTGCCCGAGCAGCCGGGCGACCATGCCGTTGCGCCGGTATTCCGGCCACGTCGCCACGCCGGCGATGCCGCCCATCGCGAAGCGGCGTCCGTTCAGCCAGGTATGGAAGTTCAAAAGCTGCAGCTTGGCCGCGAGCCGGCCTTCCTCGAAGAAGCCCCAATGCTCGTCGGGATTCATCCGACCGACCTGCTCTTCTCTCTCCGCGTCGGAGAGCTCGTACTGAAACGCGAACTCGGACAGCGTTACGCTTTCCGAGAGTTCCTCCCGGCGTAATTTGCGAATTTCGCTCATGCGATCACCTCATAATGGCAGAATACCGTCTTACTTCGCCGCCGCTCGCCGAAAGACCTGCACGCCGCCCGTAATCGCTTACGGGCGGTCGCATTGCCGCGCGCGCTTTCGAAGGAAGCGGGGGATTCGAGGCCGGTCGCAGCCCGTACGCGCACGCGAAACAGGCAGCCGGCTTCGCGCCGTCTGCCTGCCGTGTTACCCAACGAATTCCCGCAGCAGCAGGTTGAACTTGTCGCGTTCGTCGTAGAACGAGCCGTGACCGCTGTACATGAACGGCACGAGCTGCGAATGGGGGATTTTCCGGTGCATCTCCTCCGCCTGGGCGTACGGAATGACCTGATCATGGATGCCGTGCACGATCAGCGTCGGCATGTGAATGCGCGACAGATCGGCGCTTAGATTAAAATCCCGCAGCATGACGATGACCGCGGCCGTCGACCAGCCGGCGGCCTGCATACCCATCCGGTTGAACCAATCCGAGAACGGCTTCGTGACGTACCGGAAGAAGAAGATATCCGTCACGCCGAGCATCATATTCGCCCGGTCGTTCAGCGACTGCTTCAGCAGCCGGGCCGCCGTCTCCTGCGTAAATCCCGTCGGGGCTGCCGCGTCGATCAGCACGAGCTTCGACGCGCCGCCGCCATTGTAGCGCGCGACGTACTTGATCGCGATCGCCCCGCCCGTGGAATGTCCGGCGAGCACGAAATCCTTCAGCTGCAGCGCTTCGACGACGGCGCGGATGTCGTCCGCGAGCCGCTCTAGATTGTAGCCGCCATAGGGCCGGTCCGACTTGCCGAAGCCCCGCCAGTCGATGCCGATGCAGCGGTAGCCCATGCCGGGCAGCACGTCGAATTGGTATTCAAACTGGTCATGACTGAGCGGCCAGCCATGCAGAAACACGATCGTCTTGCTTCCTGCCGGGTTGATGTCCTCCACGTAGAGCTTCACGCCCGGCTCCACCGTAACGTAATATCCCACTGCCGATGCCTCCGTGTACTCATATCCGTTCCCGATAGAATACGCGCCCAGCGCCCAAACGTGAATGACGCAAGGCACAGCGGCCGGCGAACGGAGGCGGCGTCACTTACGGCGGCGGCGAAACGACGCCCTCTGCGCTAAATGCTCGGAAGGCTCGCGACGACCTCGGTCCCCTTGTTCTTCTCGCTGAAGACGCGCAGCGTGCCGCCGAACGACCGGATGATCTGGAAGCTGACCATCATCCCGAGCCCCGTCCCGCTCTTCTTGAGCGAATAGTACGGCGAGCCGAGCCGCTCGACCTCCTCCTTCGTCATGCCCACGCCCTCGTCGAGGACGCGGATCTCGATGCGGGACTCGTCGACAGCGATGCAGGACGCCCGCACGGTGCCCCCGTCCGGCATCGCTTCGACCGCGTTCTTCATGATATTGATCAGGAATTGGTTGAGCCGCTGCACGTTGCCGCTGATCACGCAGTCCGGTTCGATCGTCGTCTCGATCGTGACGTTCTTGCCGAGCGCGTAGTTCTCGATCAGGCTCGCGGTTCGCCGCAGCTGCCGGCCGACGTCGACTTCCTCCAAATTGTCCGACACCGGCTTGCCGAGCTGCAGAAATTCGCGGATGATCTCGTTCGCCCGGTCCAATTCCTCGATCGACAGCCGGATGTACTGCGTCTTGGAAGCCGGCGGCAGCTCGGGCGCGTCCAGCAGCTGGAGGAACCCGCGGACGACCTGCATCGGATTGCGGATCTCGTGCGCGAAGACGCCCGTCAGGTCACCGATCAGCCGCAGCCGCTCCGAATCCTGCAGCTCCTTGCGCATCGTGTGGATTTCGGCCATGGTCTCGATGAGCCCGGTCATTGTCCAGACGATGCCGACGACGAGGCAGAGGTGGACGAGCTGCACGACGAGGGACTGCGCCGTAACGCCTTGAATCAAGCAGGAGAAGAAGGACCCCGTGACGCAATAGAAGACCGCGAGCAGGACCGCGATGCGCAGCCGCTTGGCTTTGGCGGCTTGCTCGAACATCCGCTGGGCGTACAATACCAAGGAGAAGCCGACCAGCAGCGCCAGCGCGGACGTCCAGAAGCCGGGTCCGGCGCCGACGGCGTAGAAGCGGTAGAGCAGCACGAACAGGCCCAGGCAAAGGCCCGCCCTGCGGCCGGCGTAGATCGCGCCCATCAGGAGCGGAACGATGCGGAGGTCGATGTGGCTGCCGCCGCCGTAGGCGACGGGAAACGACATGCAAAGCGCGATCGAGCTCCCCCACAGGACGGCGAAGAGCAGCGTTTGTTGTTTGATCGGGCCGATATGGCCGAGCACGAAAGCGAGATAGATGCCGAGAGGGAATCCGACCAGCGAAAGTTGAAGCAGGAAATCTTTTGTGATGTTCAAACGCCGCAGCCGCCTTTCACAATAATCCGATGGGATTCGATCTACTTGAACGTATTCGTCGAATGAACGGAACTCTCCTGCCGCCGCGCGGGGCGTAGGCCGATTCAAAAGATTCGGAGCCGGCCTGGCATAGCTTCCCTATGAACGGGCGATACTAGATCATAGAATGAATCACTTTAATAGACGAAATCCGAGGGGGATGGAAACGATGAACGGACGCGGACCGGTCGATATGCAGGAGCTGTTCAGTTTTCTGGGAAGGGCGGGCGAGCAGGAGCCGCTGGCCGAGCTGGGTACGGCGAGCGAGCGGCTGCGGCGCGCGTTCGCCGAACACGAGGAGCGGCGAGAGGCGCTGGAAGCGGAGCTGCAGGAGGCGTCCGTGAACGCGCTCGTCGCGATCCGGCGGCGGTACAGCGCGCGGGTGCAGGCGCTGCAGGAGGAACGCGACGCGATCTGGCGCGAGATCAAGGACTCGCTCGGGCTGCCGCGCGACATGAAGCTCGCGCTGGATCCGGACACCGGCCGGGTCGCGGGCCGGGTCGCCGGCCAGGACGGACGGCGGACGGGCGTTCCGGCCGAGGTGATCCCGTTCCCGGGCCAGCCCGGGCGGTCTTGACGGACATGCGCAAAGAAGCTGCCGGCGATGCCGGCAGCTTCTTTGCGCATTCTAGAGATCATGAACCGATGGAGCGTGCGGGCGCTCCGCTTGCCATCAACGCGGCCGCGCGGCGGGGAATCCGATCTTCTCCTTGCGCAGCAGACGCTTCGCTTTGCCGGAAAGCCCGACGTACGTCTCCTGCGGAATGGCGATGCTCCCTTCGCTCGGGCCATTGGCCGACGCGGTGTAGATCAGCGCCATATTCGTCCGCGGCCGGTCCGACCGGTTCGGGGTGCCGCGGTGCCACATCCGGTCGTCGCGGATCAGGATGGAGCCAGCAGGCATCGTCGCCTTGAACGAGAGCATATGCTCGGCGAGCCGCGACTTATCGTGCGCGTTCGGGCCGTACCACCGGTCCGGATGCAGGTGCGTGCCGCCCGGCCAGGCCTCCATCGGTCCGTTCTCCTCCGTCACGTCGACGAACGGATAATTGACGACGAGATGGGTGATCGGCAGATTGGCATTGCAGCGGTCGCCGAATCTCGCGCCCATGTCGGCATGTACGTGCTGGGCCTTCGTCCCGCCCGGCATGGACGTGTTCGAGGCGAAATACGTGAGCAGGCAGTCCTCGCCCAAGATGCGGTCGACCACGTCGGTGACGAACGGATGGGCGATCAGCGATTCGTCGCAAAACGGCTGCTCGAAGGGCAGATGCAGGCCGATATGGTTCGTCCCGTCATGGAACCCGTCGCGCAGGCTGAACCCGCGCTCCTCCATGAAGTCCTGCAGCAGCCCCTCCATACGCGCGTACAGCGCGTCCATCCGCGCGCGGGGCAGCACCCCCTCGAACAGCACGAAGCCGTTCACTTCGATGAGCCGCACCGCCAATTCGAGCGTTGCCGGCGACAATCGGCCGGCGGCCAATTCCTCCGCAGTTACTTTCATCCGCTTCCCCGCCTTTTCCGATAGATTTCGATACGATTGCGGCGCAGCGCGGCGATGGCCGGCTGAGCTACATCCAGAGCTCAATGACGTTGCCTTCTGCGTTCAGCGCGCGGGCCAGCAGCTCCCGGGCGACCCGCAGCCCGCCGCGACGATAGCGGTTCGCCGTCGGCGCGGCAGGCACCTCGGTCCCGTTCACGGCGATCTTCCGCTCGCCGGCGTTCCCGAGACGATAGACGAACTCCACCGGCCGGTCCATGAACCGGTACGCGAATCGCAGACCGTTCATGGCGTCCGGCAGGACGGGATCGACGACCAGGTCTCCGTGCTCCTCTCGAATGCCCAGGCAATGCGAGATCAGCTGGTTCAGGTAGATGCCCGGGCCGCTGGAGTAGATGCGCCAGCCGCCCTTGACCGGCACCCGGCCGTCCCGGAGTCCCTCGAATCCTTCCTGCGCCGCGTAGCGGTCGTTGAACTTTCCGTCCGAGCTGCTGAAGTATGCGTTGCGCTGCCGCGGCTCCGCGTTCGGCACGACGCCGGACAGGCCGACCGGGTTGATCATCTGCAGCGCCCGCCAGACTTCGTCGCCGTAGCCGAGCTTGGCCGACGCTTCGATGAAGCGGATATGCGCGTGGACGTACTGCAGCCCGATCTCGCGGCCGAAGTTCGCCGCTTGCTCCGCCCGCTTGAATCGCGTGCTGACGCCGCCCGCGTAGCGCGCCGGACGATCCATCAGCCGGACGCCGTCCGGAAAATACAGCTTCTCCTTGATCAGGGCGTAGTGCGCCTCCGCCTGCTCCTTCGTCAGCAGCTCCCCGATCATGCTGCGCGTCATCGGCAGCAGACGGTACCGGATGCCCGTCGCCGTATCCTCCGGGTGAAGCATAGGTTCCGGCACGCTCGGATCTTCCATGTACAGGAAGCCCGGAATGACGTCTGTAGCGAGCATATACCGGTTAAAGTCCGTCCGGATGCCGTCCGCCAGCGCTTGCAGCTCGGCCGACATGCCGGCGTCATGCGGCTGAAGCGCCGCCGCGAGGCCGCCGATCGCCTGATAGGTGAGGGCGACCGTCCAGCTGCTCACCATGTAGCGCTTCAGCATGGCGTTCGCCGGCTGCAGCGTGTCGTCCCAATCGCCGTCTCCATACGCCGACAGATGTGTGCCGTGCACGAAGTGGCCGCGAATATAGGCGATTTGCTTCCGGACATGCGCGAGCAGGCTCTCGCGCGCCTCCGTGAACGCGAACGGTCCGCGCGCCATATAGGGAACCGGCTCCGCCAATATGCCGAAGTCCCCCGTCGCCCGCAAATAATCGCCCAGCACCTTGAGCGGCCAGACGACGATATCGCCGTGGCTCTCGTCCGCTTGAATGCCGACGTACCGGTCGAACATGAACCATTGCGGCCAATGGCCCGTATACTCGTATTGCTGCGCATATACGCGCAGCAGAATGTCCCGGACCGTGCCGTAGCGGTGCGCCGCCAGGAAATATTCGACCGGCCCCTGGCAGACGTCCCGCGTTCCCCAGGCGGCGCCGCCGTACTGCTCCAGCCCGTGCGGCGCGGAGAAGTGGACCAGCATATTGTGGGCGTACCACCAGGCCAGCGTGTTCATGTGCTCCGCTTCGGCGGAGGCGCCGCCGTCCGCGGACAATCGGAACCCGTTCAGCATCCCGCCGAGAAACGTCCGGTAACGCGCCTTCTCCTCGTCCGCCGACCGTTCCGCGAACGGCAGCGGCTGCCCGTGCAGCATGCCTTGGACGGTCAGGCTCCAGGACGGGCTCGCGGACAGCGCCAGCACGACGAGCGATGCCTCGCCCGGCTGCGCGCCGTCGGCCAGCAGCCGCTCGTCGCCGGCCTGCATGCCGGCGCCTGTCACCCGCAGGCGATAGCGCAGCTCCGGGTACGCGGAAGCGCTGAGCGCGCCCGGCGCGGCCCGGAATGTCAGCGTGTCGCCATCCTGCGCGGCCATCGCGGGCAGCTCGTATTCGTTCGCGTTCATGATGACTTGGTTCGTGACGAGACAACGGTAGGCGATGCCGCGCTCCGATTCGAATTGCAGGCTAACCTCCGGCGCATCCGCGCACGCGAAGCACGTCACGACGATGACGTCGTCCGCCAGCTTGTACCGCCAGCGGGCGTAGTTGAAGCCCATCTCGAACAGCGAAGGCAGCGCGAGCAGCCGGTACCGGCCCTCGAGCTCGACGTAGATGCGCTGCCCCGACGCCTTCATGACGTTCAGGGCGCTGCGGGTATTGGACAGCAGCTTGTGGAACGTCGTGTTCCCGACGGCGAGCTGCGAGTTGAATACGCCGTACATGTACACGGTCGTCGACAGCACCTCTTCGCGCAGCCGGTCGTTGCCGCCGTTCATCAGGATGTGGCCGTGCGGCCGCTCCACGCGCAGCTCCTTGTCCTTCAGCACGACATGCTCGCGTCCCGGCGTGAAGAACGACATGAGCTTATCGCCGTCGTATTCTTCCTGCAGCCGCTCGGGATACAAGCGGCCGAGCTCCGCGTCCGTCAAAGGCAGCGCGCGCAGCGGCGAGGCGATCGACGGCTTCCGCTTCGCCGCCGCCACGTCCTCTCCCGGCCCGAGCGGACGGCCGCCGGCCTCCCGCCACGCCTCGGCCACGTCCGCACCGAACGCCAGCGCGTCCGCCGGCTCCGGATGATCGGCTCTCAGCAAGCCGTAGAAGACGACCCGGGCTTCGCCGTGCAGCCGGATCCGCTCGGATTGCAGGGCAACGTAGGCGAATTCGTATTGGTAAATTTCGTTGGCCAGCGACGGCATCGCCAGCCGGGCGGGCACGTCGGTCTCCTTATACGAGAGGCCGAAGAACTGGAAGCCGTCGGTCGAGAACCCTGCCGCGCCGGTTAGCGCTCCCTGCTGCAAATAAGGAAACTTGCCGCCCTGCGGCTGATTTTGGCGCGAGCAGACGACATAGCCCTTGGCGGGATCGCGGAAGACGGAATGCCCGATGTATTGCGACACGTACGCTTCGTTGGAGCGGACCGCACCGCGGTCGGCCAAGCCGACGTCCTGGCCGTAGATCACGTCAAGCTCGAGGCCGGCGCCGCCGGACAAGGCGACGTCCCAGAACCACGCGCCCTGCTCCGTCAGCCGGAACGTCACGGTGTAGGAGACGCCCCACGCTTCGCCTACCCACGCGAGCGCCCGCGCATGCCGGCGCAGGCGGCTGGCGGAACGAGCGCCGAGCAGCGGCACGGCCTCGATCCCGTCCGCCGCGAACCGGCGGAGGAACAAGTTGTTCAAGGCGCCGTCGATCGGGTTGGCCTGCAGCTGGTTAATGAGCGTATGTTCGCCGTAAGCGGCCTCGAACAGGTCGCCGCTCCGCAGAAACGTAAACCGCAGCGGCCCTTCTTGCAAGTGAAGCTTCGAATCCGTCGTCTGAAGTATGATGCTCACCCTGCTCTCCTTTTTTTACGATCTCTCTCTGTCGCTTCTTACGCGATCGAACCGGCGCCGGCGCCCGCATCCGCTGCCGTTCCCAGGCACAGATCCATGCCGAGGCGGGCCGGCAAAGCTTGCATGAATTGGCGCCACACGAAGCCGGTGCGGTAATTCTCGATCATGAGCAGCGTGATGCCCTTGTCGATGCCGATGACGTCCTCGGCGTACCATGCCGGCGTCTCGTCCAGGTTGAACGCGTCCTGAAAGCCGTAAGGTCCCCACAGCAGCGAGTGGTTCTCGTAATAGTGGCGCAGCGCGGCGATCGATTCCCGCGGCGTGAAGACGATCGAGCCCGCGGCCCCGCAAGGCGGAATCGTGCCGTCCGCGTAGTCCCGCTTCGTCGTGTTCGGATCGGCGCCGTAGCCGCCGCTGTACCCGCGCGGGCCGTCGCAGGCGGTAAGCCCCCATGCGTTCGGGCCGAACGTCTTCGAACGGTCGGCGCGGTCGATGCAGAACTGCCGGTTCGCGAGCGTCGCCCGCACCGAATTCTCGTACCAGTCCACCCCGTAGCGGTCGCGCCGGCCGCGGAAGTCGAACCAGGCATGCGAGAATTGATAGACGAACAGCGCCCCGCCCGTGCTGTGGATGATCGGCCCGTGCCCGCCGTAATAGCCCACGTACCGCACGAAATCGTCGAACATCGACGCCGGCACGGGATGCGTCGGCGACGCCGCGCCGAGGAAGTACATCATGAACTGCTCCGCGTAATGGTCCCATGTGCCGAAGTGCTCGCCCTTCTCGTCGTTGTACCCCATATAGAACTGATTGGTCTCCGGGTTGCGGTACCAATTCCACTCGACGCGCTCATAGATGGCCTGCGCCAGCCGTTTGGCTTCGCCGCCGAAATATTCGCCGGCCGTCAGCGCGCCGCAGACGCAGATGGCCGTATCGATCACGGATACTTCACAGCGGCGGTATTGCTTGGCGGTGTCCATGTCGAGGAAGTGGAAGAAGAAGCCGTGCCGATGCTCGGCGTGGTTCCAGCAGGTCCGAAGGGTACCGACCGCGCGCGCATAGGCGTCCTCGCGCGAGATCCATTCCCGCTCGGCGCCGATCGCAAGCGCGGTCAGGCCGTAGCCGACGGAGGCGATGCTCGCCATCTCCGGCCGGCCGGGCGCCCGGTCGCGGATCAGCCCGTAGCCGGGACTGACGGGATCCGCGTTCGCCTGTTCCCAGAAAAATTGAAAGCTGCGTTTGCTCTCCAGTTCGAGCAAGGTATCGTCCGATAATGCCACGTTCGTCATCTCCCCTCTCGCTTAAGCTCGCGTTATGTCTCGAATCGGACGATCAGCTCGTCTTGGATCTTCGCGTGCCGCAGCGATACGATTCGCTGTACCTCGCCGCTGCGCTCGACCGTGTAGGCCTCGTTCGGCGCGATCCGGCGCGCCGTCTCGAGCGCGATCCAATCCTGCGCCTGCGTCAGCCGGAACGCGAGGTGCGCCTCGCCGATCTCCATGATCTCCGCCGTCGAAGCCAGGATCGTCGCGCCCGCGGCCTTGACGCCGGCCGGCAGCATGACGCCGTCCTTGGCGGCGATCGTCAGCTCGCGGCCTTCGAACAGCGCCTCGCCCCGATCGTACAGGCGCAGCGTCTTGTCGAAGCCGTCCAGGTTCAGCAGATGAATGAACCGCTCGCCGTCCGCCGACCGCGTCGAGGTCAGGAACAAGCCGTGCTGCGGGCAGTCATGCGTCAAGCCCGCCTTCGCCCCCAGCCGCTCGAGCGCGTCCCGGAACAAGCCGATATCGGTCCGGTAGCGCGCCGTCATGACGATCGCGCGCCCGCGGCCGACCGCGCATTCGAACCCGCACGCCTGCCCGCTGCCCCGCAGGCGGAAGAACGGCTCCGCGCCGCGCACGGCCTCGAAGGTCTGGGCGAAGTGCGTGCGCACCTCCGGCCGCGGCGCGGCCCAGCCTTCGGCGATGACGGACGGGTAATACCCCGGCGAATCGCGATGCTCCTCCGCGAAGCGCAGGCCGAGGCAGTCCGACAGAATCGTGCATGGCCGTGCCTCCATGTCATACTGCGGCACCTCACCGTACAGCAGCACATTCCCGCCCTCCATGAGATAGTCCGCCAGCTTGCGCTGCAGCGCCTCGTCCATGTAGCTGGCGGACAGCAGCGCCAGCACGGGCACTTCGGCGGCGCGGAGCGGCTTGTTCTGGATATCCGCGGCGCCGAAGCGGTAGCCCGCGAGCAGCATGGCGCGGGCCATCGTCTCCCAGCCCCAGTGCGCCCGGTTCGCTTCGAGGTTCGCGTACATCCTCCGCATCGCTTCGCTGCCCGCGTACCGGTATTCCGTCATGTAATAATCGGGGATGAACGCGAACGCGACCGCGTCGCGCTCCTCGCGCATGACGGCGACTTTGTCCGCGACCGCCATCATCGCCCGTATGCCGCGCGCCATCCGCGGGAACGTATAATTCGGCTCCCCTTCCGGGCCGATCGGGGCGGCAAAGCCGTGGCGCTCGCCCGTGAAGGCGACCCGGCCGTTGCCGTCGTCGCGCCCATGCTCGAGCAAGCCGTTGCGGCCGCCGCAGAACAAATAATAATTGATGAGCCGGTTGCCTTGAGCCACGCACATGCGCAGTTTGAAATCCGCGGCCGACACGTCGTAGCGCGCGCCGAGCGTCTCGCCGAAATTGCCGTCGCCGCAGTTGAATTCCACCGACGTCAGCGGCTGATGCTCGCCGTGCACCGCGTCCATGAAGCCGTTGATCAGGTACAAGTCCTGGAACGTGTTCATGTCCAGATCGCCGAAATAAATGTCGGAGCCGGACAGGAACCCCGGTTTCCCTTCGTACGACTCGTACAGCTGGCTGATGCCGATAGGGAACGTGAACCCGCGGCCTCCGCCGGTGCCGTGAATGTTGACCACGAACGGCACGCCGCGCGCGCCGAATTCCTCGGCGAATCCGCGCAGCGCGTCCACGTACCGGGCGAATCGGCCGCGCATGTAATGGCCCAGGTCCAGGTGCAGCGCCGGCGCGTACGCCTCTTGAGGCGAGCGGATGGCCGCGGCCCGGACGGACGGATCTCCCAGGTCGAACGGGTATCGCGCCGCCAATGCCTCGGCCGGATAGACGTCCGCCAGCCACCGCGCGAAGTCGTCCAGCACGAGCGGCGTCAGATCCGGGCCGTTGCTCACCCAGGACAGCATGCCGATCTCGTTGTCCAGCTGAATTGCGATGACGTTCCCCCCGCTTGGCTGCAGCCGGGGAACGGCGACCGCCATGACCGCTTCGTACCAGCGGCGGGCCGCCTTCAGGAAGTCCGGCGCCAAGTAATCGACCGTCTTCGTCGTCGCCGGCCGGCCGTCCCAGCCGACCGGCACGATGTGCGGATACCGCTCGTACAGCCAATAAGGCAGCCCCTCGTTCTTCATCTCCGCCATGATGAACGGCCCGGGGCGCAGGAAGAAATAGAGTCCGTTGTCCCGGCACAGGTCGATGAAGCCCGCCAAATCGTATTCGGGACGCTTCGCGCCGAGCAGGTCGATCTCCCCTTCGCGCTCTTCGTGGCAGAGCCACGGCACGTAGGACGCGACCGCGTTGCAGCCGGCCTGCTTCAGCTTGTCGAGGCGGTCCTGCCATTCGTCCCGCCGCAGCCGGTAATAATGAATTTCCCCGCACAGAATCAGCTCCGGCCGGCCGTCGATCCGGATTTCCTTATCGATGATTTCGATCACTCTCGCACACTCCCCCGTCATATCATGGCTCCGCCGCATGCCTCGGCCAAGCCGCTATTCACCGGTCAAGCCCGTCTTGTCGACGACCTGGGTGAAATACTTCTGTGCGAACAGATACAGCGCCAGCAGCGGCAGCACGATCAGCAGCGTGCCGGCCATCCGAATCGCTTCGTTGACGTCCGTCACCTTCGCGCCGCCGGTATACATCGCCTTGAAGGCATCGTTGAACGTCTTCAATTCCTGCGGCAGCGTCGTCATGGCGTTGCCCAGATAGAGCGAAGCCAAGTACGTCTCGTTCCAGTGCCACACCATCGAGAACAGGTACGTCACCACGATCGCCGGCGCCGATATCGGCAGGATGATGCGGACGAACGTCTTGAACGCGCCCGCGCCGTCGATGGCCGCCGCCTCCTCCAGCGCGGCGGGGATCGTGCGGAAGAACTGCACGTAGATCAAGATGAACAAAGCTCCGCGAAGCCCTTGGGCGAACAGGCCCGGCACGATGAACGGCAGCGGCGTCTCGAGCATGTGATACTGCTTGAACAGCAGGAACATCGGAATCATGATGACCTGCTTCGGCACGACGAACGTGATGAGCATAAGCGCGAACAGCACCGGCTTGCCGGGAAATCTATACTTGGCGAAGCCGTAGCCCACGATGGCGCAGGAGACCGTCTGCGCGACGGCCGGCAGCACCGAGTTGAGCAGCGAGACGCCGAGTGCCTTCAGGTAATGCAGCACGTGCCATGCTTGAACGTAGTTGTCCCATTCGAACTGCCGCGGGATCCAGCCGACCGTCGGGTCGAGCAGATCCTCGAGGCTTTTGAAGCTTTGCGAGATCATGAACAGCAGCGGATAGACATAGACGAATCCGACGATGACCAGCAGCGCGTACACGACGGTCTTGAGCAGCAGCCCGTCGTTGCCCTGCCTGCCCCACAGCAGATGCGTCGTCTTGTCCGACCAGCGGCGGAGCGTCGTCCGCCAGTTCGCCGCCCCGCGCGTCTCCCGCGCGAGCGGCTCTGCGGCTGCGTCTCTCATAGTCGTTCTCCCCCTCGCTTGATGGCTTTCGGTGTGCTTAACGTTCCGTTTGCCGCCCTGTTAGCGGGCCGCTCGGCCTTCCCGGTTGCGGAAGAACCACGCGACGATCAGCAGCACGGCCAGAATGACGGCGAAGAAGATCCACGCCAGCGCGCTGGAGTACCCGAAGCCCGTGTCCACTTGGAACATGTTTTGCTGAATGAGCGCAATGACGTCGCCGAACGTATTCGTGAACAGGTCGACCGTCGTATAGATGAGGTTGACCAGAATAAACGGCTTCACCTCCGGCAGCGTCACCTTCCAGAAGCTGACCCACGGCGATGCGCCGTCGATGGCGGCCGCCTCGTACACCTGGGGGTTCACCTTCTGCAGCGCCGCGAGGAAGATCAGAATCTGAACCCCGGAATACCACAGGATCAGGATGAATTTGTCGATGACCGCGATAAGCGGATTGCTCCACGCACCGGGCAGCGACGTCTTCAAGTAGTCGATGACGCCGGACTGGTCCATCAGCGGAATCGTCGCCGCGCCTTGCGAGAACAGCTCCTGGACCACTTCGCCGCTCGTGATGACGACCGGCAGGAAGAAGATCGCGCGGAACAGCTGCCGTCCGCGAATCGGCTGGTTGATCAGCAGCGCCACGAACAGGGAGAACACGATGACGATCGGAATCATCAGTACGGTGGACTTGACGAAGAGCAGCAGCTGCTGGATGAATTCCGGGTCCGTCAGGAACGCTTCCTTGTAGTTGGCCCCGCCCACGTACGTCGTCTTGATGCCGTCCGGGGTGACGGCGACCTTATTGAAGCTCATGAAGAGCGAGAAATAGAGCGGATACGCCATGAACAGCAGGAATCCGGCGATCCACGGCAGCACGAGCGCATAGCCGATCATGGCCTCGCGCCTCGCTTTGGGCATTCTCGATTTCGCTCCCATCCTCATGGCTCGCCTCCTCCCGTCACCGTATATCCGCGCGCCTTGACCGTGACCGCGCCGCTGCGGTAATCCCGCCCGGTATAGTTCACCCAGATCGTTGCGCCACTCGAATAGCTCACTTTCACGATGCCGTACTCGGGCACCTCGCGTCCGGTCATGTACGCGCCCTGTACCGGCTTCAGCGCTTCGTTCGCCAAATCGTACCGGCGCTTGATCTCCGGCGCCCAATCGTCGTACGCGGTGGAGAATTGGTCGCTAGACGGCGTATTCTGCAGCTTCCAGGACGGCTCCTTCGTGATGACGAAGGACGGATACGCCCCGTATTCGATCATCCGGAGCACGTCCTCCTCCGGGTCCGCCTGATGGTTGGCGTCGCTCGCGTAGTAATCGACGACGCCGTGAAGCACCATCTCGACGAACGGCACCGTGTCGGTCGCGTACATGAACTGCGACGATTCCAGCGGCATGCCGAGGTACGCGGACGTTCCTTTCAGCATGTAGTCGTTCGGGCGGTTCACCAGGAGCCGAAGCGACTGCTTGTCCGCTTCTTCCAGCAGCTTGCCGTACGTTCCCATTGCGCCGGTGCGGGTCAGCGGCGTCTTGCCGCCGTAATCCGAGAACAGCGTGGAGCCGGTGCCGTTCAGCGCCAGGCTCGTCAGTCCGTCCCCGCGGAAGGCGCCGAAGTCGTCCTTCGCGAGGCGCAGCGCGGATTGCGGGCGCAAGTAGTAGCCGGTCAAGTCCTTGTACAGGCTGCTGACGAACTTGCTCACGAACGGATACTCCAGCAGCCGGTCGGTGATCATCCGGGTCGCGTCCGAGCGGACGTCGGTCCGCGGGCTGCCCTTCAGCAGGTCGGTATAGTCGGTTTCCAGGCTGAGCGCAATGCCCTGCGCCGCGGCGTAGTCGCGAAGCGCCTCGAAGCCGGAGCGGCCGCCGAGCTCGCTTGCGAACACAGGTTTGGCGGGACGCGCGCCGTTCAGGCCGCCGCTGTTCCACCCTTTCAGCACCGCCGTCACGCGGGTAACCCCCTGCTTGCGCAAGTCCTCGAGAATCGCCTTCGCCTCTTCGAAGGACGTCAGCTTCAGCACATGTCGCCCGATCAGGCCGGGCTCGATGTCGCCGCCGAGAAAATCGATCTCCACCGGCACGTCCCGGCTTTCATCGGAGGCCGCAGGCTTCGGCTGCTCCGGCAGCAGGCCGCCGCGCTGCAGGTAGGCGCGATATGCCGCGGCCATGCCGGCATAATCCGCTTCGCGGCCGCTCAGGAACACGTAGCGCGTCGATTTGTCGCCTTCGGTCCGGGCTTTCGTGAACGTATTGATCCCGCCCATCGATTGGCTCGTCGGCTGGAAATACGCGGACCGGATTTTGAAGCGCGGCGACACCCAGTAATAGTTCGTGTTGACGCCGCTCGGGTACGCGACGATTTCCGCGTTCGCCTTCCCCTGCTCGACGATGCCCATCAGCGCGTTTTGCCCCGCGCCGTGCACGATGCCGAACACCGGATACGAGACGGCGTTCGCGAAGTCGAAGCCGGTCGTCGCGGCGTCGCTGCCGTAGATCTCGCCGACGTACGGTTCGTCGAACCTCGACTGCTGGTCGCGGAACCGGATCAGCGCGCCGCTGCCGTCGGGAATGAACAGATAGCCCGGTACGTCCGCCTGACGGACGGAGCCGAGGAACGGATAGAGCTGAACGGCGGCCAGCCGCCCGCTCCCCTTCTCCGCGATCGCGTCGTCCGGCACGGAGACGACGAGCCCTTGCTCGTCGAGGAGCGTGCGGACGGTAAACGTGATGCCGAGGTCCGGCAGCGCGTAGGTGACGTCCATCCCGCCCTGAACCGGCTTGGCCGACAGGGCCTTGCCGTGCTGGGAACGGTAATTGCTCGATGCCGGCGTTGCGTCGTCCCCCTGAAAGTAATCGAACAGGAACGGCGATTGCATGGCGTTCAGCCAATCCTCATTCAATTCCTCGCCGCCCATCGTCTTCGGATCGGGCAGCGAGGACCACACGTAGCCGGTCGCCTTGTTCTTGACCGCGATGGCGCAGGTGGCCATGTTCATATACAGTTCCAATCCGGCATTCTCGCCGATCCGCGTGTATCCTTGGCCGACGGCCGTCTTCGGCACGTCCGCGCGCGCAGGCTCCGGCATCGTGAACCGGTTGGACCGGAAGAAGGCCTGTTCTTCCCGGTCGCCCAGGGACGCGCCGGGCGCCGGGCCGCCCCCGGTATCCGGGGTCTCTCCGAAGGCGTGCGCGATGGAGCCCGCGAGCGCGATCGCAGCCAGGCCGAGACCGATCCGAACGGCTTGCTTTCGTTTAGCCACGGTATTTCACCTCTTCCGCGATGCTCCGCACAAAGTCCCACACCTGACTGGACAAGCCGAAGAAAATAAAGGCGATGACCGCCATAATGACCATGCCGGACACCGTGATCGCGATGTTTTTGAACGTTTCCTTGAATTCGTAGCCGTGGATTTCCTTCACCATCAAGATGAACAGCACGACGCACCACCCCACGATCAAGATGCGGCCGTAATCGTAGACGACCGACTCCATCAAGGTCAGCCCCTTGGACAGGACGGTCAGCGGCGCGCCGAACAGCAGGTACGGGCTGAGCGCGTAGACCGAGCCCTTGAGGACGTCCCGGAATTTGCCCTCGCCGTCGTTGATGACGCTGACCATGTAATTGCAGACGATCCACGCGAACAGCGGCACGAGCAGCTTGAGCAGCTCGGTCGGGATGCTCACTCGCAGCGGATCGACGCCGCTGAAGATGAAGCTCGTCTGAAACACCTCGTAGAGCCGAACCGCCGCGAACAGCACGAGCAGAATGAAGGCGGATAATACGGACGCCTTCCCGTTCGTCAGCTCCTCGAACCCGTCGATCGGATGCCGCAGCATGCGGAAGACGTGGAGCAGCTGGCCGACGAGCGGGACGCGGCCCGTTCGTCTCGCCGCGTTCACGACGGGCGCCCCGAAGCCGAACCGGCGATGCAGCCGCTTCAGGATCATCCACGCAGCGGCGATTCCGGCGAGCAGCAGCATCACCGTCGACGCGTGCTTCATCAGCCATTCCCGCCGCAGCTCCCAATACGTGTTGGAGTATTCGCCCGCATTCTTGGCGAACTTCAGCTCGTCGAACGCTTCGTCGAAGCGCCCCTGCTTGTAGTAGGCAAGGCCGAGGCCGAGATGGGCCAGGTCGAACAGGCTGTCGAGCCGCAGTACCTCGCGCCACGGCTCCAGGCTGTCGACGTACTTGCCGTCGAGGTAGAGCGACACCGCCTTGTTCACGAGCGTCGCGAACGGCGTCGGCTTGAAGATCTGAACGTTGCCGCGCTCCTTGTCGAGCACGTACAGCAAGCCGCTGCCGCTCACCGCGATGCCCGAAGGCGACGTGAAGTAACCGAGGCTCTGATAGCCCGCGTCCATGCCGCCGAAACCGAAGAGGAGGCTGCCGTCCTTGTCATAGACGTAGATGAAGCCCTCCACGGCGTCCGCGGCGTAAATATTGCCCATGCGGTCGACGGTCACGTCCGCGATATTGCCGCTCATGTACGAAGAAGTGTGCAGCAAATTATCGCCGGCGACGTTCAGCTTCTTGATGCTGGCCCCTTCGAGCCCCACGGTCGCGGTGAAGACGAGGCCGTCCCCGCCGATGGCCACATTGCTCGGCGAAGGCGGCAGCTTCTGCGAGAGCTGGCTCAGCTGCTTGCGCGTGAAGAACAGCTTCTGCAGCGAACGCTCCAGGCTGAAGCCGACGCGGTTCGCCCCGAAGTAGCCGAGGAAGCTGCCGTCCGGACT
This sequence comes from Paenibacillus sp. GCM10023250, assembly GCF_042653205.1. NCBI lineage: Bacteria > Bacillati > Bacillota > Bacilli > Caryophanales > Paenibacillaceae > Paenibacillus > Paenibacillus sp. GCM10023250. Next base: position 24,188 of record NZ_JBHSHY010000016.1, read on the forward strand.
CAGCTGGGCGAGGCCCTGGACGAGGCCCTCGCCAACGACGTACAGGTTGCCCCGCAGGTCGACGGTGATTTTGCGCGGCTTGAACGCGTTGCTCTTGCCGAAGAGCAGGGACGCCGGCTTGCCGATCTCCGCCTGCTTCCGGCCGTCCGGCCCGTAGACGAACACCCGCTCCGCGCCGTGATCGGCGACGTACAGCTTCCCTGCGGCGTCGACGTAGAGGCCGGTCGGCTCGTCGAGCTCGCCTTCGCCGACGATGCGGATCACGCTTCCCTGCGCGCCTAGTTCCAGCACGCGGCTGTTGCCGGTATCGGCGACGTAGATATGGCCGCGCGCGTCGATGAAGATATCCTGCGGCTGGTCGAGCGCCGCCGTCAGCTCGCCCTTCTTCTCCCGCTCCGCGGCTCCCGCGCCGAACATGCTGTAGCCGTCGATGGCGCCCATCGGCACGTACGCGGTCTGCGTCAGCCGCGGCTGCCCGTTCTGCTTGAACGTGAAGGCGTCGTAGCGCGCGGCGCCGGCGGGGCGGGGAAAGGCGGCCGCCAGCAGCGCGAAGGCGACGGCAGCCGCGATAAGCGATTTCCATTTCACGTTGAGCGTCTCCCTTCCCTACTTCAGCCCCGAGTGCGCCATCGTATCCATGACTCTGCTCTGCATGAAGATGAAGATGATCAAATTCGGGATGAACATGATAAGCGCGGCGGCCGCGGCCACCCCTTGGCCGGCCACGTTGTTGCCGACCGTCGAGCTGAGCGTCGTCATATAGAACGCGAACGTCTTCAGCGTCTCCTTGCTCATGTACAAGCTCGACGTCTCCGCGTTGTTCCACACCGTCTGGAACGCCAAGATCGCCACGGTGGCCATGGCCGGCGCGATCAGCGGCAGGACGATCCGCGCGAACACGTACCGGTCCCGCGCGCCGTCCATCGCCGCCGCCTCGAGCAGCTCGTTCGGAATCTGGTCAACGAACTGCTTGACCAGGAACACGCCGACGGGCAGCGCGAGCAGCGGGAGCAGGTGCCCCCAGTAGGTATTGATCAGCCCGAGCTTCTCGATGATCAAGTACCGGGGAATCGTCACCGCCGCCGGCACGAACATGAGCGCGATCGTGTTGATCTCGAAGATGACCTTGCGCAGCCGGAACCGTTTCTTGGACAGCGCGTAGCCCGCCATCGCGCTCGTCAGCAGCGAGAGGGACACGACGATGCCCGACACGACGATGCTGTTGAACAGGTATTTGGTCACCGGAATGACGCTCATGTCTTTCAGGCTGAGCAGCATGGAGAGATTCTCGAAGGTCGGCTTATGCACGAGAAACGCCGGCGGAAACAAGAACAGCTCGTCCAGCGGTTTCAGCGCTTGCGAAAACATGAAGACGATCGGCAGAACCATGACGAAGCCCAGCGGGACGAGGACCGCGTAAAATTTCAGCTGCCCGAAGCCGAAGCGGCTCGGATTGATTTTATTGCCGTGAAAAGATGCCACCGGACCACCTTCTTACTCGTATTAGTCGATTCGCGGCCATCGCCGCCCTCAATCCTTCTCGCCGAACAGCCGCCAGGCCAGCTTGGAGAAGCCGTAAATGATCAGCAGCAGCACGACCGAGACGGCGGAGGCGTACCCCATGTCGTACCGGATGAAGCCGTAGTCGGCGATATGGTTGATTAGCAGCTGCCCCGAATATTGCGGGGTCGGATTCGTACCCGACAGCTGAACGCCGATCTCGCCGGCCTGGAACGTGCCGACGACCGCCATGACCGCGCCGAACAGCATCTGCGGCTTCATGGACGGAATCGTGATGTACCAGACCTCCTGCAGCCGGTTCCGAATGCCGTCGATATACCCGGCTTCGTACATCTCTTTGTTGATGTTCAGAATGCCGGCCAGCATCGCGAGGAAGCCGACGCCCATGCTGTTCCAGAGCGTGACGATCACCATGATCGGCATCAGGTAATGCGGCGATTGCGTCCATTGGACCGGCTGATGAATGACGCCCAGCTTCAGCAGCGTCGCGTTCAGATAGCCCGCGCTGTCGCCGCTGAACAGCGTGAGCCAGATGACCGTCATCGCCACGCCGGCCGTCATGGACGGCGAATACAATACGAGCGCGAGCACGGTCCGCGGCTTCCTCGAGATCTGCGACAGCAGCCACGCGAGCCAGAAGGACAGGATGTAGCCGCCGGGGCCGACGAGCAGGGCGAACTTGATCGTATTCGGCAGGACGTACATCATGAATTCGCTGTCCTGCGTCAAGAGATTCACGTAGTTTTGCAGGCCGATGAACGACGGCCGCTGCACCGTGTTGAAGTACGTGAAGGAGAGCACGATCGCCGCCCCGACCGGAATGATGATGAAGAGCGCGAACAGAATCAGGAACGGGCTGAGGAACAGATAGGCCGACAGTTCCTCCCGCGCCGAGCGCTTCATCGTTTTCTTCGCGGCCGGCCGGGCGCCGGCGTCGGCGCTTGCCCGCGCAAGGGTCGATTGGCTCACTGGTCATCCCGCCTTTCCGCGCCGGGGAGCTCCGGAACCTGAAGCTTCTTCACCCAGGCGCCGTTCTTCATGAAGCCGAATTCCTCCAGCTTTTTCGCGAGCTCGCGATTGGTCAAGATCGTCGCGTCCTCGATGGCGCGCCGCGGATTGACGCCGTCGAACACGATCTTGTTCCAGGCATCGCTGAGCTGCCGTTCGAGCATATAATCGCCCGGAATATGCGGCGTATCCTTCAGCCACTTCCACTGCTCCCGCACGACCTGGATATCGTCGGCCGGCCAGGCCATCTCCTCGAAGGCGTCCAGGTTCGCCGTGTTCCACATGAAGGTCGGCCCGTAGATCGTCTGCATCCGGTTGCCGAACTGCTCCTGCGTATCGGCGGAGGTCCACCATTTCAACAGCTCCCACGCTTGCTGCTGCTTCTTGCTGTTCTTGAAGATCATCGACGTCTGCGCCGTGCCCGCCGCCCAGCGCTCCACCGTGCCGTCCTCGTTCTTCACGCCGGGCATCGGCGCGATTTTCCACAGGCCGCTGATCTCCGGCGCCGCTGCCGTCAGCTGGACGTACGTCGTGAAATTCGAGATGCCGATCGGCAAGCTGCCGTCGCGGAAGTGATTATAGAAATTCGGCACGTTCAGCGGCATATTGTAGACCGTGAACAGGTCGGTCATTTCCTTGATGCCCGCGATCGCCTGCTCGCTGTCTATCGCCGTCTTCCCGCCGTCTGCCGAGAACAGCTCGCCGCCGTGCTGATAGATGAACGGCGACGTCAGCCAGATCTGCTTGTTGCCGCCGGTCTGCGCGAGCGGATCGTAGAAGTTCAGGCCGTATCGCTGCAGCTCCGGCAGCAGCTTCTTCACGTCGTCCATTGTGTCCGGTATCGGCAGATGGAGCGCGTCCATGATGTCCTTGCGGTAGAACAGCACCCAGAAATCCTGGGTTTCCGGCAGCGCGTACGTGCCCCCGTCGAACTGGTACGGCGGCATCGTCCCGGGCGAGAACCGCTTCATGACTTCCGCGTAATCCGGAAATTGCCGCAGATCGGTCAGTGTGCCGCGCACCGCCAGGTTGAACGGCGTCGTCGTGTTGATCGAGAGCGCGGCGTCCGGCGAATTGCCCGCGGCGTTCGCGAGGATGAGCTTGGTCTCGTCGGGCATGAGGGAGAACGACACCTTGATGCCCGTCCGCTTCGTGAAGTCTTCGTTCGCCAGCTGCTGCATCGCCATCACGTATTGGCGCGGACGGTTGACCCAGACTTGCAGCGCGTCGCTGCCGTTGTCGTTAATTTTGCCGTAGTCCTTCGTGAAGGAACCGAAGAACACGGAGAGGTACGACGCCACCCGGTCGAAGAAGCCCGCTTTCGCGGACGGCAGCTCCTTGTCCGAGTAGACGTAGAACCGGTCGAGCGTCAGCGGCTGGTTCGGCAGCTTCGCCAGCGTCTTGCCGAGCAGCTGCATGACGGAATTCGAGCCCCCGGACAGCTGGTCGGTCTTGTATGGAATCTCGTTCGGGTCCTTGGCGAGCGCGCGCAGGATGCGCGCGGAGATGACGAGCGACTTCGAGGCGTCCGTCGTCCTGCCGACGAGCGACATCAGCTCGTCGTTGCGCTTCTCGAGCAGGTCGGCGTACCGCGACAGCCGCTCGGATGCGTCCGGAATCTGATCCGTCAGGTCCCAGTCCCGGTTCGCATCCTGCGCGCTGCCCGTCGCCATCTTCAGCTCGATGACGAAGTCGTTGACGCCCTGCATCGCCTCCTGAATCGCGCGGATCGTCTCGCGGTACGGCGCATCGTCGGCGGTCAGCGTCAGCGTGTGCTCGCCCTTCGTCAGATGGAACCGGTACGGCTCGCCGTCCTTGCCCGACGCCGCCCGGTTGGTCCAGTCGTCCGCGTACGGAAATGCGAGCTCGAGCGCTTCCCGGAACGGCACGCCGCCGTCGATTCGGAGCGAGCGGTACACGGGCATGTCGGTGCCCGAGTCGCTCGTGATCGGACCCTGCTTGTACTTGAACGCAAGCTTGTAATCGCCGTCCTCCGGCACCTGGAACGTCCACGTCACGCTTTGCCCGCCGACCTGCCAGGAGTCGCCGCCGAGCGCGTTCAGGCGCTGCCGCTTGCTGCTGAACGGCACCGCGGACGGGCTGCCGTCCGCCTGGGCGCGAATGAACGGCTCGTTCTTCATCGCGATGTTCTCTGCCTCCACCGCGCCTAGATACGCCGGCGCCTCGGTCCCGGACGCCCCGCGATAGTCGGCGTAGGCCGGGAGCGGCTGCGCGCTTTCGACGACGACGTTGCCGAGCAGCGCCGGCTCGCTGACGTACGGCAGCGTCACGGCATTGTCGCCCGCGCGAAACCGGAACAGCAGCGGCAGATCGTCCGCCGACGCCGGCGCCTGCACGTCCTGCGAGCGCCAGCCCGGCAGCATGACCTGATCCGGCAGCACGTCGTTGCCGAGCAGGTCCTGCGCGAACGGATAGGCGGCGTTCTTCCAATACTTCGGCAGCTCGAACTGCCGCGCCTGAAAGTACGGGTAATCGCCGTTGACCCGAATGCCGCGCTGAATGGCGATCACCTTATCCGACAACGGATAATAATTCAGCCGCACCCGGTATAGCCCATCCTGCGGCACCCGGACATGAAACGCGACCTCGCGCGTCCCTTCGACCCACCGGAACACCGGCGCGCCATAGCCGCTGCTGTCCGCCGCGGACGTGAGCGGCGCCTTGCTTCCGCCGACGGTGAACGCCTCCGGTGCCACCTCCGCGCGGAATCCGGCGACTTCCGCGACGCCTTCCGCGCGCCAACGCTTCAGGACGTCGGCGTAATCGTCGCCGACGCTCGGCCGGGCGCCCTCGTCCTGCTGCCCGGCCTCGTCCTGCTTGCCGGGCTGCGCGGTCTCGGGGCCGCTCTTCGAGGGCCCGCCGAACAGGGCATCGAGCACGTCCGAATTGTCGGTGTCCGCTTGTCCGCCCGCGCCGCTTCCATTTCCGTTCCCGTCGTCCGCGTAAGCCTTGGACGGGAGCGCCGGAGCGCCGGGCGAGGCGGCGACGCCGGACAGCGTCGCCGCGATCAACATGACGGCTGCAAGCCTTCTTTTCATGTGCGTGCTCCTTTACTGCCAAATGATAGGCTCCTCCCCCACGCGCCGCGCGCGAAGGAAAGGAGCCGGCCCCGCGGTTACTTGGTCGCCGCGTCGATTTGCGTTTTGTTCTTGTCGAAGATCGCCATCGCTTTTTGCTGAATGTCCTTCGCGACGTCTTCCGGCTTCACTTTGAGCGTCACGAGGTCTTTCTTCGTATCGTACGGGTTCAGCACTTTATCGATGATTTCCGCATCGCCCGGCAGCCATTTGTAGCCGTCGACGAAGCCGTCGCCGATCATGGAGATGACGTCCTTGATGCCCGGCGCCGTGAACGTCGTCTTCAGGTACGCGTCCCACACGTCGCGGTCGTTGACCAGCGGCATCGTCTGGATCGGCTTCTCGATTTCGTTGATGCGCTGCATCCAGCCGTCCGTCGAGAACGTCAGCCACTTGATGAATTCGTACGCTTCCTTCGGATGCTTCGTGTTCGCCGCCATGCCGATATAGTCCGTCACGATCGGCACGCGCTGGCCCTTGTCGGCCGGCAGCGGCAGGAAGTTCCACTTGAACTTCGCGTTCTTCGCGAGGTCGGAGAACGCCCAGGTGGCGTCGATCTTCATGCCGACCTTGCCGGCCACGAAGGCGCTCTTGTCCTTGCCGTACCACTTGTCCTGCTCCGCGCGCTCGTACAGGTCCACCGACGTTTTATCGTTGTACACGATGTTGTTGATCCAATGAATCGCGTCGGAGAACGCCGGGTTGTCGAAGTTGAATTTCGTGCCGTCGTAGGTCAGCCAGCCGAGCGACGGGTCGAACTGCGGCACGAACGCTTCGCGGGCGCCGATGATGTTTTCCACGCCGAACTGGTGGTCGCTTACCTTCGTCAGCTTCTTCGCGATGTCTTCGAACTCTTTCGTCGTCCAGTTCTTCTTCGGCAGCGGCACGTTCTCTTTGTTGAACAGGTCCTCGTTGATGAGCACGCCCGTCATGAACATTTGATGCGGCAGCATGTACTGTTTGCCGTTGTACTGCCCCGTCTCGCTCAAGTTGCTGAAAATCTTGTCCGAGCTGTAATCCGGATCCGCGTCCAGGTACGGTTTCATGTCCGCGAGCCATCCGTTCGCCACGTCCGCCGGCCCGTTGAACACGAAGAACACGTCCGGCAGCTTGCCCGCCGCGGCCGCCGCGCCCAGCTTCTCGTCCCACGGCCAGGTGACGGATTTGTCGATTTCGATCTTGATGTTCGGATGGGATTTCATGAAGGCGTCGATCTTCTTCTGCTCGATGACGGGATCGCTCCACGTCGCGAACTTCAGCGTGACCGGCTCGCCCGAAGCGCCGCCGCCCGCAGCCGCGTTCGTACCGGTGTTGCCCGCCGTGCCGGCGTTCGCATTGCCGGCGTCGTCGCCGGCGCCGTTCCCGCTGTTCGCGGCGTTTCCGCCCGCATTCGCAGCGTTCCCTCCCGCGTTCGCGGCATTTCCCCCTGCATTCGCGGCATCGCCGCCGTTCGCGTTGCCGCCGCCGCAGCCGGCCAACAAGCCTGCCAGCAGAACGGTCGTGAGCACCGTGCCAACCGATTTTTTCATCGCCGTTTCCCCCTGTTATTGCGGGCATTCGCTGCCCGATAATGGTTAATTCGCCCGCCGGCGAACCGGCGGCCAAAATGTAAGCGTAATCATTTCTTGGCGATAACGGGCCCTCGCCGTTTGCGCCGGCGCCCGTTAGTCCCTCACGGACCGTGATTTACTGCGAAACCGTCTTCTTCAGCTGCACGCCGCACGACTCCCGAACGACAAGCTCGGTGTCGAGCAGGATCTTCTTGGGCTCGGCCAGCCCGTCATGCAGCGCTTGGAAAATCGTGTGCGTCACGATGGAGCCCCATTCGCGCATCGGATGTTTGATCGTCGTGAGCGCGGGACGGACGTACGACGACAGCCGGAGATCGTCGAAGCCCACGATCGCGACGTCTTCCGGCACCTTGTAGCCAGCCTCCGTCAGCGCTTGTATGCAGCCGATCGCCATCTCGTCGTTGGCGGAGAAGATCGCTTCCGGCACCTTGCCGCTCATGATCAACGACCGGGTCGCCTGGTACCCGCCTTGCTCGGTGAAATGCCCTTGGGCCGTGTACGCGACCTGGAACGGCAGCCCCGCGTCCTCGAGCGCGCTCTTGTAGCCTTCGAACCGCTTCTGGTTGTTGTAGGAATTCACGCCTCCGCTGAGGTAACCGATCGTCCGGTAGCCTAGGCCGGCCAGATGCTTGGTCGCGTTATACGCGCCCTGCACGTTGTCGATCAACACCTGGTGGACGTGATCCGCCTTCAGTTCCCGATCCATCACCGCGATCGGAAAGGAGCTCGACGCCATCTGCACGAGCAGCTCGTCCGGGATGGTCGGACCGAAAATGACGGCGGCGTCGAACAGCTTCTCCTGAAGGAAGCGGCTCGACGAATCGTTGCCGGTGCTGCAAGCGATGAGGTCGTAGCCGTTCGATTCGACGACCTCCTGGAGCCCTTCGATGACCGAACTGAAGAACGGACCGCCGAACCCGGTCACAAACAGCGCGATCGTCTCCGTCTTCCGCCGTTTGAGGTTCCGTGCCGTCGCGTTCGGGCGATAATTGAGCGCGTCGACGACGGACAGCACCTTCTGTCTCGTGAGCTCGCTGACCCGCGGGTCGTTGTTCAGCACGTACGACACCGTCGAGACGGAGACGCCGGCTTGTTTCGCGACATCTTTGATGGTAGCCATGGATGCCCCCTCTCGAGCGTATTTCTGATTCTCTATCATCTTTTTTGAAACGTTTCAAATTACAATATTTACTATAGCCCATTAATAAAGCGATTACAATACCGATTTTGGGTAAATTTTCTTTAAATCTTCGTGGAATTTCAGAGGACATGACAGCGGAAAATGAACCACTATTGAAACGATTCAAAACGCAAGCGGCAGCATTTCGCTTCGTAATGCGATCTAGTAGATGCCGGGGATGGTGCGGTTAGGGGATGGCGTACGCTGCCATAACGCCGGCCCCGTCGCCGGCGTTCCTGCGCAAGCGGCTCTGGACGCGGCAAAGCCGCCGAAGTGGCTTCGGCGGCTTTGGAGGTTGCGTATGGACGGCACGCGCCCGCCTCATTAGCGGCGGACAGGCGGCCGGACGCTGCTTAGTAAGGCAGCTCGATCGACACTTCGCGGCGGGCTTCCGCCGAGCGGAGCACCCCGTCGATGATCGCCTGCTGAATGAGGATCTGCTCGCCCGGGATCGGAGCCGGACGGCCGTCGCGCACCGCTTCGGCGAAGTCGTGCACCTTTTGGTCGAACAGGTTCAATTTATGCTCGATGGTCGGAATCGGCGTCGAGGTGTGCGCGCCGAACTCGTCATGGTAGAGCGTGATGGAGCCGACCGAGCCGTCCCATACGCCCGACCACGGGCCGGCGCCCGCAGGCGTCACCTTCAGGCCGGCGTCCGTGCCGAGGAACATCGTCGCGCCGAGCGTGTCCATGTGCATCGCCCAGGAGATTTTGAACTGCAGCACGAGATCGTTCTCGAAGCGGACCATCGCCACGCCGAAGTCTTCGACCTCGAACTTGCTCGCTTCCGGATGGTACAGCGCGTTGGAGCCGAAATGGTTCGACGTGAGCGCGGAGACCGTCAGCGGACGCGGGTAGCCCAGCGTATTCAGCGCCATGTCGAGCGAGTAGCAGCCGATGTCCGCCATCGCGCCGGCGCCGGCGAGCTTCTTGCTGATGAACGTTCCGCCTGGCATGCCGCGGCGGCGTCCGCCGCCCGTCTCGACGTAGTACACGTTGCCGAGGCGTCCGGATTGCACGATCTTTTGCAGCAGCTTCATGTTCGGGTCGTAGCGCGGCTGGAAGCCCAGCGTCAGCATTTTGCCGCTTTCCTTCGCGGCTTCCGTCATCTCGATGCCTTCCTGGAGCGTGACGGACATCGGCTTCTCGAGCAGCACGTTTTTGCCCGCGCACAGCGAATCAACCGTCGTGATATGGTGGGATACGTTCGGCGTGCAGATGCTGACGCCGTCCAGCTCCATGCGGAGCAGTTCGGTGTGCGTGTCGAACGCCGCCGCTTCCGTCAGTTCGTTCGCTTGGGCGAAGGCCGCCGCCTTGCCCGGAATGACGTCCGCCACGCCGACGATGTCGACGTAAGGCAGCTTTTTGTACGCGGAGACGTGGGCTCTGGCGATGCCCCCGGTTCCGATGATCCCGATACGCAAGTTTTTGCTCATGGTCCGATCCTTCTTTCTAGGAATGAGTAGGATGATCAATAACAGGCCATTTTCGCGATACACCTTGACCATAGCATATCGGCGAAGCGAAGTTTACTTCAAATTGATGTCACCGGCGTGCGAATTTGCGACAGCCGGCGGATGATCGCCCGCGGGGCCGCGGCGTTACGGCCGGACCGAGGTGCCGTCCGGCGTGCGGGCGAGCGTCCATGCCGGCAGACGGTTGTCGCACGGATAAGCGGCTGCCTTTCTCTCGTCGATGTCGACGCCGAAGCCGGGCGCATCGTTCACGTACGCGTAGCCGTAACGCAGCTCCGGACAGCCCGGAAACACTTCGCGGATCCGGTCGGAGAAGCCGTACCATTCCTGGATGCCGAAATTGATCGAGCTGACGTCGAGATGCAAATTGGCCGCATGGCCCACCGGCGAGACGTCGCCCGGGCCGTGCCAAGCAGTGCGCACGCTGAACGCCTCGCACAGCGAAGCGAGCTTCTTCGCGGGCGTCAAGCCGCCGATCGCGCTGATGTGGCAGCGGATGTAGTCGATGAGCCGGTTCGCGATCAGCGGCGTCCATTCGCGCGGATGCGTGAACAGCTCGCCCATGGCGATCGGGGTCGCCGTCTGGGCGCGCAGCGTCTCGAACCAGTCAAGCTGCTCCGGCGCGAGCGGGTCCTCCAGGAAGAAGAGCCGGTAAGGCTCCAGCTCGCGGGCCAGCCGGACCGCATCGATCGGCGCGAGCCTCTCATGGATGTCGTGCAGCAGTTCGACTTCCTCGCCGACCGCGTCGCGGATGTGCGCGAACAGGCGCGGAACGCTCCGCATATACGCCTTCGGATCGAAATACGCGCCGGCCAGCGGCTGCTCCGGCTGATGCAGCTTGTGATCCCGTCCGCCGTAGCCGCCCATCTGGCAGCGAATGTAGCGGATGCCCTGCTCCATGAACTTGCGCACGTTCTCTTCGACTTCGCGCTCGTCGCGGCCGTCCGCGTGGCGGTAGATCGCCGCGCCTTCCCGGCATTTGCCCCCGAGCAGCTGGTACACCGGCAGTCCGGCGAGCTTCCCTTTAATGTCCCACAAGGCCATGTCGACCCCGGACAGCGCATTGTTCAGCACCGGTCCGTTGCGCCAGTACGAGCTGACCATCGCGGTCTGCCAGATGTCCTCGATGCGCTGTACATCCTTGCCGATCAGGAACGGCTTCAAGTATTCCTCGACCGCCGTTGCGACCGCCAAGTACCGCTGCGTAAACGTCGCGCAGCCCAGCCCGTACAGCCCGGGCTCCGACGTCTCGATCTTCACCACGACCAGATTGATGCCCTCCGGCGCCGTCAAAATGGTCTTGACGTCGCGAATCGTCACGTTCGCCATCGTTTATCCCTCTCCCTTATGCGCAAAATGGTGCTGCCCTCACGCGTTCCATCCCGGACTGCCGCTTCGCTCCGGCATCCCGGGCAATATCAGCCCGCCGTCGACGCGGATCGCGGCGCCGGTAACGTAGCCCGCTTCCTCCGACGCGAGCCAGGCGACGGCTTCGGCGATGTCCGCCGGCCGTCCCATCCGGCCGAGCGGGATCTTGCCGCCGAGCTCGGCATAGCCCGGCTCCCAGCGCGGATCGTCGCGCACCGCGGTCGCGCCCGGCGCGACGCAGTTGACGCGGATGCCGCGCGGGGCGAGATCGAGCGCGATCGACTGCGAGGCGCGCGTCAGCGCCGCCTTCAGGCCGCCGTAGACCGCGTCGCCCGGATAGGCGCGTTCGGCCCGCGACGATGTGATGTTGACGATCGCGCCGCGGACGCCCCGCTCCGCCATCCGCTTCGCGACCGCCTGCATCAGCATCATCGGCGCGCGGAAATTAATCGCGTAGACCCGGTCCATCTCCGCGGCGTCGAGCTCGATAATCGGCTTGAACCGCACCAAACCCGCATTGTTCACCAGCGCGTCGACGCCGCCGAGCGCCTCGTCCGCGAACGCGGCGAGCCGCCCCGGCATGTCCGGCTCGGCCAGATCGCCCTGAAACACATAACACGCCCGGCCGTATTCCCGCCGGATGCGCTCGGCCGTCTCTTCCGCTTCCGCCGGCTCGGCGTAATGGCCGATGGCCAGATCATAGCCGCGGGACGCCAGCAGCAGCGCGATGCCTCTGCCGATGCCCATGCTCGCCCCCGTGACCAGCGCCGTCCGGTTTCGTTCCGAATGCCCCATGCCCATCCTCCTGTTCGACGTCGCGCGTGCCGGGCTTGTCCCGCCCGGCCGATGTAAGCCCTTACAGATTTGGATTGCAACCTGCGCCTTCCCGTCGTCTGCTCCCCCGCATGCCCGTTATCGTACGCTGCCGCGGAAGGCCGAAGTTATGACGCTTCCTGTTATTCATTCGCATTCCGTTCTGCTTTTCCTGCTCGCCCGGAGAAAAGAACCGCTGCCCGCGGCAAGCTTCATCCGCTCCATAAACAACGTCCCTTCGCGCATGCGCGAAAGGACGTTTCGAGTGCCGATGTATGGCTGCCGGCGGCGCCCGATGCGCCAAGCCCGCCGCTGGGCAAGCTGCCTTCGATCGGCTAGCCCCAGCCGGGTATGCCGCTGTTGTGCAAGCCGGAGGCCGGGAATCCGCCGCCGAATGGCCCCGTCCCCGCTCCTGGGATGCCGCCGCCGAACGGGCTGCCCGGAAGGCCGGGGAACGTCGACCCAAAACCGCTGCCCGGAAACCCCGTTCCCGGACCGGCGCCGAACGGAGTGCCCGGGAAGCCGGGGAAGCCCCCGCCTCCGAAGCCTTGACCCGGCATGCCGCTTCCGAATGCGCCGCCCGAGGCACCGAAGCCTTGACCGGGAAGCCCTCCGCCGGGGAATCCGCCGCCGAACGCGCCGAAGCCCTGCCCCGGAAATCCGCCGAAGCCTCCTCCTTGGCCGCCGCCCGGGAACCCTCCGCCGGGAAACCCTCCGCCGAACCCGCCAAAGCCTTGACCTTGGAATCCGCCGCCTCCGCCTCCGGGAAAGCCTCCGCCAGGAAACCCGCCGAAGCTGCCAAAGCCCTGACCTTGGAATCCGCCGCCCGGTCCGCCTCCGGGAAAGCCTCCGCCAGGAAACCCGCCGAACTTGCCGAAGCCCTGCCCCGGAAATCCGCCGAAACCGCCTCCTTGGCCGCCGCCCGGGAAGCCTCCCCCGGGAAACCCGCCAAAGCCGCCGGGCATGCCCCCGAACATGCCGCCCTTCGGAAAGCCGCCCCCCAGCATGCTGCCCAGAAGTCCGCCTTTGCCGCCGCCGCCGAGCATGCTCCCGAGCAGTCCTCCGCCCTTGCCGCCTCCCAGCATGCTGCCCAACAAACCGCCGCCTCCCAGCATGCTTCCGAGCGCGCCCCCGCCCGGGAATCCGCCGCCAAGCAAGCCGCGGCGAAGCGCGTGAACATGAGGCGGCAAGGTATTGAATGTCATAGGCCCGTTCCTCCGATGCAAAATGTCTACTCCGATATCCTATGCCCGCCCCTCGAACCGCGACACTCGCCCAGCGAAGACGGCGCCTGGCCGTCCTCCGGGACGGCCAGGCGCCCCAACCTCATCCGCTTTGTCCGTGCGCGTGAAATTACAACTAATTTACAACTCGGAGACAAGTTCCTATACATTATCATCTATCATCTATCAATGAAGAAGACTAAAAAGAGCTGCGAGGGATCGGCATGGAAAAACTCATCATCATCGAAGACGACCCGGCGATATCCGATCTGATCCGATTGAATCTGGAATTGGCCGGTTACGGCTGCCGGCAGGCGTATAGCGGGAAAGAAGCGCAGCTGGCGCTCTCGGATTTCACGCCCGATCTGGCGCTGCTGGATCTCTCGCTCCCCGACATGGAGGGCTACGAGCTGCTCGACCGGTTCAAGCACGGCGAAGTGCCGGTAATCTTCCTGACGGCCCGCAACGCCTTGACCGATAAGGTGAAAGGCTTGAAAATGGGCGCCGACGACTATATCGTCAAGCCGTTCGAAGCGATGGAGCTGCTTGCCAGAATCGAGGCTGTGCTTCGCCGGTATGGCAGGAAGAGCGACCGGACAATCCTCGGAGGGCTCGAGATTCATCTGGAGGAGCGCGCGGTTAAGCGAGGCGGCGTCCCCGTCGAACTGACCATGAAGGAATACGAGCTGCTCCTGCTTCTCCTCAACAACCGCAACAAAGCCCTGTCCCGGGAGAAAATTCTGGAGCTCGTCTGGGGGTACGAGTATATCGGCGAGACGAGGACCGTCGACATACATATCCAAAAGCTCCGCAAAAAGCTGGGCTGGGAAGACCGGATTAAGACCGTCTACAAATTCGGGTACCGGCTCGAGGCCGCCCCGTGAAGCTCTGGCAGAAAGTGTTTTGGTGCACCTTCCTCCTGTTCGAGCTGCTGTATAACGCCTCTTCCCTCTACCTGATCCGGCATGATTTCAACCGGAACCTGGTCCGGGAAGTCGATCGCGGGCTGGCGGACCAGCAGCTGATCGCCGCGCAGATCGAAGCGGATTGGTCGTACATCACCAATCTGAATACGCTGCTGAACGCCGCTAAAGAAGAGCCCGGCGAATTTCTGAACCGCAACGCGCCGAAGTATCTGAAATCCTTCGATCCCGGCATCACGTCCATCGAAATTAAGGATGACCGCGGTCAAACGGTCTTTACCGGTTTCGCCGGCGCGATCGACGGCCCGAGGCCCGAGCTGGACATCAAGCATCCCGACGACCGCAACTATGTCATTCGGAGCATCGGCCCCAAGAGCGTATTGTTCGTCTCCGGCGGACTCGACTTGGGCGGCCGCGCCTTTAAGCTCACGTACATCCTGGATATGACGGACCTGTACGCGGACAAGGACGCGCAGATCCGCAATTTTATCCGGCTCAATCTCGTTGTCGCCGTCGTCCTGGCCGCCGGCCTGTACGGCCTAATCTGGTTCCTCACGCGCTCCGTCCGTCTGCTCGCCGAATCCGCGCGGATGATTGCTTCGGGCGGGTACGCGCATCGCGTCGCCGTGCTGTCGAAGGACGAGATCGGCCTGCTGGCGGAGCAATTCAACGCGATGGCCGAGGCGGTCGAGGAGAACGTCCGCGCGCTGGAGGCCGCCGCCGAGAACAAGCAGCGGTTCATCCACTACTTGACGCATGAATTGAAGACACCGCTGACGTCGATCATCGGCTACGCCGACCTGCTCCGGACGACGTCGTTCAACGAGGACGTATTTTACCGCTCCCTCGACTACATATACAGCGAAGGCAAGCGGCTGGAGAGCCTCGCGTTCAAGCTCATGGATCTGATCCTCGCCGACAATCATCGGCCTCTCCTGAACGCCGGAGACATCCGGCCGCTGTTCGAGGAGACGGCGCAATTAATGAAGCCGCAGCTGGACGCGGCGCAGGTGACCCTGTCCCTGTCCGCGGAAGCCGCAAGACTGCCGATGGAACGGGATTTGCTTCTCATTTTGTGCACCAACATCATCGACAACGCCGCGAAAGCCTCGAAGGCCGGGAGCGGCATCGAATTCCGCGGGTACCGGACGGAAGGCGCCCGCTATGTCATCGAAGTGCGGGACGAGGGAATCGGGATCCCCGAGCCGGATATCCCTAACGTGTTCGAGCCTTTTTATACGGCCGATCAAAGCCGTTCGCGAACGAGCCGGGGCGCCGGGCTGGGGCTGGCGATCTGCGCGGAGATCGTCCGGCTTCACGAAGGCGAGCTGAGCATCCGGAGCAGCCAGGGCGAAGGCACCTTCGTCCGCATCAGCCTGCCCGGGGCATGCTAACTAATTTACAACTTGCCGATCCTGCTGAAATATCTCGCTTCTATACTGAGGTTGCGGGTCGGAACCGCGCGGTCCGATAGCGCAAATCCCCTATATGGAGGTCATCTCATGAAACTTCTCGAAGCAGTTCAAAACAAAAAAATCGCCGGCACGCTCCTGGCGTCGGCGCTGGTCATCGGAAGCTTAGGCACCATTACCGCCTTCGCGGCAAGCGGCAGCGACGCGATTCCGAAAAACACGGTCATGACGGCGGCCGCTCCGGCCGGCGCGCCGGCGGCGGCGGACGTCG
This sequence comes from Paenibacillus sp. GCM10023250, assembly GCF_042653205.1. Classification (NCBI taxonomy): domain Bacteria; kingdom Bacillati; phylum Bacillota; class Bacilli; order Caryophanales; family Paenibacillaceae; genus Paenibacillus; species Paenibacillus sp. GCM10023250. The sequence goes on from NZ_JBHSHY010000016.1 coordinate 40,051, forward strand.
CCCAAGGCACGATCCAATACGGGAAGACCGTATATGCGACAACCGACGGCAGTCAGAACTTTACCATGGAGCACTGGTACGATCCGCAAACGAAGGATTACCGGACGGACGTGCAGGAATTTTCCGCCGATCACCGGCTTCTTAGCTATCGCAGCACCTACTTCCTGAACGGCCGCAGCGAGCTGGTCGTCATTCAGCGGAACCAAAACGGCGATCCCGTCAGCGGAAAGCGGCTCCAGCGGGCCGACGATCCGAAGCCGTTCGAGCCTTTGGATCGGAAGAGCCTTGATTTCAGCGCCGTCAAGCAAACGTACCAAGCCAGCTACTGGACGTCAGCCGGTACCGAGCATACATCCGACGGGAAGACGCTGAACAAATTCACGAACAGCTACCGGTCTACGCTCGATGACGGCACGCAAGCCAATATGCAATACATCGCGTACCTCGACCCGCAATCCGGCTTCCCGGTCAAGGAAGAGCTGTACGAGGACTCTACCGGAACGTACAAGCTCTTCAGCACCGATACGGATGAATACCGTTACGTCTCGGACGACGGATCCGTCTTCGCTACCGGCGGCGTGACGCTTGCGCCGGTCAAGTCGTCCGCCGAGGTATTCGCCAAGTAAATCGCGAAGTAATCGCCCTTCGCGTTAAGCGCCGCGTATAGATTCAACAGGGCTATTAAGCCGCATGCGGCAAACGAGAATCGCCCCCACCGGCCGGTGGGGGCGATTCGCCGTTCGCGGCCGGCTTACCGTGACTTCAGGATACGCACCGCCCTCCTTGCCGCGCGCCTCCGCTCGCCCATGGCGGCGAAGCGGTCCGGCCTATCGCTCGCCGACGGCGACCCGCCGGCCGCTCTCGAACGAACGGACCGCGGCGTCCGCGACGAGCAGCGCCCGGTAGCCGGCCATGGCGTCGACCGGCGGCCGCTCGCCGGCGCGGAGCGCCCCGATCACCGCGTCGGCGTGCTTGTCGAACGTCCGGTGGAACTCCCGGTCGGCGTCGTTGAAATACCCGGCTTCCCAGCTTTCCCCGACCTCGCTGCCCGCGGCGTGATACGTGTATTTCTTCACCGTGTCGTGAATGACGGACCGCCCGCGTGTCCCGTCGATCTCAACGCGGTGCGTGTCCGGGTACGCGTAGGACGAATCGTACGTGCCGATCAGGCTGCCAACCGCCCCGCTCCGGAAGCGCAGCGCGAGCGACATCGTGCGGTAGCCGCCGCCCGTCATATCCGTCATCTCCGCCATGACCGATTCGATCGGGCCGCATAAATATTCCAGCATGTCGATGCCGTGGCACTGCGTCTCGATCAGATTGGCGTGCGGGTGGCCTGCGCCGCCCTCGCCGCCGAACCGCCAGGAGGCGAAGGTGACGTCGCCCAGCCGTCCGCCCGCGATCGCGGCTTTGGCCAGCTCCACCGGCTTCGCGTACCGGTGGTTGAAATTGATCGCGAAGAACACGCCCCGCTTGGCGGCTTCGTTCATCAGCTCGTCGGCTTCGCGAAGGTCGAAGACCAGCGGCTTCTCGACGAGCAGCGGGAATCCGGCCCGGATCACCTGCAGCGTCGCGTCGAAGTGTCCCTGGTTCGGCAGGCAGAGGCTGACCAGATCCGGCGTTTCCCGCTCGAGCATATCGGCGATCGACGTGTAGGCCCGCGTGCCGAACAGATCGGCCTTCGCCTGCGTCCGCGCCTCGTCCCGCCCGACGATCGCGCAGAAATCCACGTCCGGCCGCGACGACCAGATCCGCGCGTGCTGCATGCCCCAGCTGCCCGCCGACCGGAAGCCCGCGGGCGATCCGAGCGCCTCGGCGGACCCGCCGGCACCGATCAGCGCGACCTTCAGCTTGTTCGCGGCGCTCATAGTTCGATCGGCACCTTTCCGGTGTCGCCTTGGAAGAACAGCTCGCAGGCTTCATGACCTTGGCCCGGAACCGGCACCGGCCTCTCCCCGTACTCGATTTTCCCTTGCTCGGCGAACAGCGGAATCGTCATCATCCCCGGCGTATTGACGGCTTGGCTCATATTCTTCATCTCCCGTTAGCGGCGGTCTGCGGAGCCGGGACGAACGCGGGTCGCGTTCCGCCCAGTACCCTGCATACAGGCCATGATTCGTTAACATTAACGATACCGACAAGGTAACATTCCTCTTTTTTCCTGTCAATCGTTTGGGAGATTCGTAGATTCACGAGCGGGAAATCGCTTACAAATATCTGGTGCGAGCCAAGATGAAACCCATACCTCTATGTATTCATTCAAATCATTCGGATGATGAAGTTCATACAGTGATTGTTATTCTAAACGCTTTTTTAGGCTACTTATGGCTACTGTTCATCAATAATATCTTAAATCTTGCCGAATCGCTGGATAACGTGATTCTCAAGGCGATTGTTCTTCTGTTAGGGACAATGTTGTTTGGAGAGATTATAAGAAGAATCACCCCATCAAAGTGGTTGGCTTATGCTCATGCTTTATTGTGGTGATTATTGGTGCACTTACTTTTAATTTTGGCTGAGAAGCTGCTCAGCGACCGGGTACGATTCAATACAAGAGGCAGTCTACAAATATGATCTGGCTACGAAGCAGTTGCAGATCATCGAAGGTGAAGTCGCGGCTACACGGGTTCGGACCTCGTTAGAGCTCAATAAAGAGGACGCTCCCGCGCCTTCGCTTGGGCTACGTCCTCCTCATTACATTTCATTCCAATGATGGTGAAATTGCGTATGTTCCCGATCAGATCGACATGCCGCCCGATACCTCGATCCGCTGGGCGTTGACCCAGCGTTGCTCGTCCGAGAGCAGCGAGGCGATCGCGCCGCCAACGTCGTCCGGCTGGCCGACGCGGCCGAGCGCCGTCATGCCCGCCACCTGCTTGTTCAGCTCCGGATTGTCTCGGACCATGCCGCCGCTGAAGTCGGTCGCGATCGCGCCAGGGGCGACGGTGTTGACGGCGATGCGGCGCGGACCGAGCTCCTTCGCCATATAGCGGGTCAGCACTTCGACCGCCCCCTTCATGGAACCGTAAGCGGCGCTGCCCGGTATGACGATGCGCGTGAGCCCTGTCGATACGTTCACGATCCGGCCGCCGTCGTTCAGGAGCGGGAGCAGCTTTTGCGTAAGGAAAAACACACCTTTAAAGTGGACGTTGTACAGCTGGTCCAGCTCTTCTTCCGTGGTCTGCGCCAGCGAATTGTGATGCGACGTGCCGGCATTGTTGACCAAATAATCGAACCGCTCGGCGCCCAGCTCCGCAAGCGCGGCGCTTGCGCGTTCGGCGAAATCGCTGAACGAGGCGGTCTGCGTCGCGTCGAGCTGCAGCGCGACGGCCCGTCGGCCCGCTTCCCGCACCTGGGCGGCGACCTTCTCGGCCTCCGCCTGGTTCGTATAATACGTGAATATGGAATCGACGCCCCGCTTGGCGAGATTGAGCACGACGCTGCGGCCGATGCCGCGGCTGCCGCCCGTAACGATGGCGATTTTGGCGAGGGATGAGGACATTCGGCATACCTGCTTTCGGTGAATTTCCAGTCCGCCAATAAAATTGACTAACTGGTTAGTTATAATATAGGTCTGTACATTCTATTCGTCAAGCCTTCTTTTGCCGGCGAACCGCGATCCAAGCAACCCAAAAGGCCGGAGCAGGTACGCGTGCTCCGGCCTTCGCTTTTCCAGGCGCCTCGCCGCACGCCCTATTCGCCCGTAAATCGCGGCGGCCGTTTCGCCCGAAACGCCTCCAGCGCCTCAAGCCGGTCCTTCGTGCCGATCAGCGCCGCGTAGGCTTCCGCCTCGATCGCCATTCCCGTCCCCAGATCCGCGTTCAGGCCCCGGTCGATCGCGGCCTTCGCCTTCGCCACGGCAAGCGGCGCGACAGCGAGCAGCTCGGCCGTCAGCAGCGCGCATCGTTCCGACAACTCTTCCCCGTCCTCGGCGATCCCGTTCACGATTCCCCACGCATAGGCCTGCTCCGCGGTGATTTTCCGCGCCGTCAGGATCAGCTCCTTCGCCCGCGCCGGTCCGATCAGCCGCGCCAGCCGCTGCGTGCCGCCGGCCCCGGGAATGATGCCGAGGCTCGTCTCGGTCAGTCCCAGCAGGGCGTCCCGTACGGCGAAACGGAAATCGCAGCTGAGCGCCAGCTCGAGGCCGCCGCCGAGCGCGAGCCCGCCCATGGCGGCGATCGTCGGCTGCGGCAGCCGCGCCAGCGCGCCGCAGACGGCTTTGATGCGGCCAACGCCGCGGAGGATCGTCTCGCGGTCCGTCAGCGCGAGCCGCTCTTTCAAGTCCGCGCCGGCGCAGAACGCCCGCCCCGCGCCTTCGACGAGGACGACGCGAATCTCGCGCGGACGCCGGCCGGCCGCCTCGACGATCGCGCCCAGCTCTTCCAGCATGGCCTCACCCAGCGCGTTCAACCGTTCCGGACGGTTCAGGACGATCCTCCCGACATGTCCTTGCTCCTCCCACCGCACCTGTGCCGCCGTCATTAACCCCGCTCCCCGTTCATACCGGATACACCGGATGCTTGCGGTCCGCGAACGCGATGCGCTTCGACGCATAAGCCGCGAACCGCTTGATCAATTCCTTGCGCAGGCCGTGCGGCGGCACGATGCCGTCGATGACCATGTCCGACGCCAGCTGGTAGAGGTCGATATCACGGCTGTATTCTTCGCGCTTTCGATCGACGAAGGCCGCCCGCTCCGCTTCCGGCAGCTCGGCGATTTTACCCGCGTATACCGCGTTCACCGCCGCTTCGGGCCCCATCACGGCGATCTGAGCCGACGGCAGCGCCAGGCAGCAGTCGGGCTCGAACGCCGGGCCCGCCATCGCGTACAGCCCCGCGCCGTATGCCTTGCGGACGATGACGGAGATCTTCGGCACCGTCGCCTCCGAGACGGCGGCGATCATTTTGGCGCCGTGGCGGATGATGCCCGCCTGCTCCACCGCCGTGCCGACCATGAATCCCGGCACATCGGCGAGGAACAGCAGCGGAATCGAGAACGCGTCGCACAGGCTGACGAATTTAGCGGCTTTGTCGGCGGAATCGTGGAACAGGATGCCGCCCTTCGTCCGCGGCTGGTTCGCGACGATGCCGACCGGCTTGCCCCCGAGGCGCGCCAGTCCCGTGATGAGCTCGCGTGCGAACAGCCGCTTGATCTCGAAGAAGGAACCTTCGTCGATCAAGCCGTCGAGGAAATCGTACATATCGAACGGCGTGTATTGGTCGCCGGGGATCAGCTCGCCGAGCGACCGTTCGCTGTCGGCGGGCGGCCGCGCTTCGCGCTCCGGCGGCTGCTCCGTATAATTCGCCGGGAAGTACGCCATGTACGCCCGCGCCAGAGCGATCGCCTCCTCTTCGCTCCTCGCCAGCACGTCCCCGCAGCCGGAGACGGCGCAGTGCATGCGCGCGCCGCCGAGCGCCTCGAGCGTCGCCTTCTCGCCCGTCACCATCTCCACGATGCGCGGAGAGCCGAGGTACATCGACGCGTTGCCCTCCACCATGACGACGATGTCGCAGAACGCCGGAATATACGCGCCGCCCGCGGCGGACGGCCCGAACAGCAGGCACACCTGCGGGATTTTGCCCGACAGCTTCGCTTCGTTGTAGAAGATCCGTCCCGCCCCGCGCCGGCCGGGATACATGAGCGCCTGGTCGGTGATGCGCGCGCCGGCCGAATCGACGAGGTAGAGCAGCGGCACCCGCAGCTTGTCGGCGGTCTCCTGCATGCGGATGATTTTCTCGACGGTCCGCGCGCCCCACGACCCCGCCTTGACGGTGGAATCGTTGGCGACGACGCAGACCGTCCGCCCGTGAATCCGGCCGATGGCCGTCACGACGCCGTCCGCGGGCAGGCCGTCCTCGGCGCCGCTCGCGAACAGCGCGTCCTCCAGCTCGACGTCGTCGTCGAACAGCAGCCGCAGCCGCTCCCGGACGAACAGCTTGCCCTGCTCGGCGTTTTTGGCGTGGTATTTCCCCGCGCCGCCCCGCTTGATCGCGGCGATCTCCTCCCGCAGCCGGCCTAGGCCATTGTCGCGTTCGCGCCCCATCCTCCTCCCCCTTCCGTCAGTCGTTGCAGCCGAGCTGCGCCGCGATGACCAGCCGCTGAATCTCCGAGGTGCCCTCCCCGATCTCGAGCAGCTTCGCGTCGCGCATGTAGCGTTCGACCTCGTATTCCTTCATGTAGCCGTAGCCGCCGTGGATCTGAACCGCCTGATCGCAGGCCCTCATGCACGTCTCCGTCGCGAACAGCTTAGCGATCGCGGCTTCCTTCTTGAAGCTCCTGCCCCGGTCCTTCAGCCACGCGGCCTTATACACCATGTTCCGGGCCACCTCCGCGTGTGCCGCCATGTCCGCGAGCTTGAACTGGATCGCTTGAAACGAAGACAAGGCGCGCCCGAACTGCTTGCGCTGCTTCGCGTAGCGGAGCGACCGGTCGAGCGCCGCCTGGGCGATGCCGACCGCCATGGCCGCGATCCCGATCCGGCCGCCGTCGAGCACGGCGAGAAACTGCTTGTAGCCGCGGCCTTCCACGCCCAGCAGGCGGTCCTCCGGCACGGCCACCCGGTCGAGGATCAGCTCGGTCGTGTTCGACGCGTGCAGCCCCATTTTCTCGTAACCGGCCCGCACGGTGAAGCCGGGCGCGTCCGTCGGGACGATGAACGCGCTGATCCCGCCCGTGCCCTTCACGCGGTCGGTGACCGCCGTCAGCGCGAGATTGCGCGCGTAGGACGCGTTCGTGATAAAGCATTTCGAGCCGCTGATGCGCCATCCGCCGTCCTCGCGCGCGGCCGTCGTCCGCGTGCCGCCGGCATCCGAGCCGGCGTCCGGCTCGGTCAGGCCGAACGCGCCGAGGTATTCGCCCGCGCAGAGCGGGGCCAGGAAGCGCTCCTTCTGCGCCTCGGTGCCGAACATCGCGATCGGCGCGCCGCCCAGCGAGACATGCGCGGAGTACGTAATGCCGGTCGAAGCGCACGCCCGGCTCAGCTCCTCGACCGCGATCGCGAAGCTGACCGTGTCCGCGCCCGCGCCGCCGTAGCGCTCGGGGAACGGCAGCCCCATCATGCCGAGCTTGGCGAGCTTCGCGAACACATCCTCCGGGAACGCCCCCGTCCGGTCCCGCTCGATTGCCCCCGGAGCTACCTCGCCGTCCGCGAAGTCGCGCATCAGCGCTTGGATCATCGCCTGCTCCGCCGTCAATTCGAAGTTCATCCGCGTACCTCCTTCCCGGGGCCCGGCTGCGCGGGATCGCCGCCGAACTCGATCGCCAGCCGCATGAGATTGGACGCGTAGCATTTGCCCAAATTGTCCATCCGCAGCGTCGCGGAGCCGCCCCCGTCCAGCGCCTCCCGGCAGACGAAATTCATCGCTCTTAAGCTCGGGAGCACGTACCGGACGACTTCCCCGCGCACGAGGCCGGCGAAGTGCGCCTTCACGCGCTCCGCGGTCACCTGCTCGGCCAGCGCCTCGAACACCTCGTCGTTCGGCGCGAACAGCGCGATGTTGACGCTGTTGCCCTTGTCGCCGGACCGGGCCTGCGCGAGATAGCGCAGCTGGATAAGGGTCATGGCCGCACCTCCGTCACGGTCACGCGGACCTTGCTTTCGATGAGCTCGCGCGGCACGAGACAGGACCACATGCCGAGCAGCTCGCGCGGCTTCATCATCCCGAGGAAGGCGCCCATGGCCGGCGGGCCGCTCAGCATGAGCGGGGGCACGAGCCGTCCGAGCTTGGCGGCTTCGTCCCGGCTCTTGGTCCGCACGGCCAGGCGGACGTACACCTCGTTCGGCTCCTCGGCGGGCGGCGGCGCAAGCGGCCCGTGCAGGGAATCGAGGCCGAGGAAGTCCGTGCGAATCTCGTCGGCCCGAAGTCCGCTCCGTTCGATCTGCTTGCGCACGATCCGGTCGGCCGCGCGGGCTTTCGCCGGCGCGTCCGGCCACGAATACCCCCAGATCGCCTGCCCCAGCCAGCCGTCCGCGTAGCCCATCACGACCTTGAGCGTCTCGGGCCGCTTCGTGCCGCGGGCGCCGGTCACCCGAACGCGGTTCGGCCCGATGTCCTCGAGCGCGACCTCGCTGACGTTCAGCACGACGTCGGGCGTCGCGTACGCGAACGGGTCGTGAATCTCGTACAGCAGCTGCTCCTTCACGGTGTCGACGGATACGAGGCCGCCGGTCCCCTCCGGCTTCGTCAGGACGAACGTCCCGTCCTCCGCAATCTCCGCGATGGGGAAGCCGATGTCCTCGAGCGCCTCGACGGCCTGCCAATCCCCGCTGAAATTGCCGCCCGACGCCTGCCCGGAGCATTCCAGAAGATGGCCCATCAGCACCCCCTGGGCGAGCCGGTGCCAGTCCTTCGGCCCGATGCCGAACTCATGGATGTACGGCGCGAGGAACAGCGCCGAGTCCGCCGCGCGTCCCGTGATGACGACGTCCGCCCCCTGCCGGAGCGCGTCGGCGATCGGCTTCGCGCCCAAGTAAGCGTTGGCAAAAACGATCCGGTCGCGAATGTCCGCGATGTCGCGGCCGTCCTCGAGATGGTCGAGCGGCACGCCCTGCTCGCGGTACGCGTCGAGCTCCTCGCGCACGTCGTCGCCGGTGACGACGGCGAGCTTGAGGCCCTGCAGCCCCAGCTCCTTCGCGACCCGCTCCGCTTCCCGCAGCGCCCCGGCCGGGTTCATGCCGCCGGCGTTCGTAATGATCCGGATGCCGTTCGCCCTCGCGACCGGAAGCAGCGCCCGGAGCTGCGACGCCAGGTCGGCCGCGAAGCCTTTGGCAGGGTCCCGCTGCCGGTCCTTCTGCAGGATCGCGAGCGTCAGCTCGGCCAGACTGTCCATGCAGAGGTAGTGGATGCCGCCGCGCTTGGCCGTCTCGACTGCCGGCGCGGCCGAATCGCCGTAGAAGCCCTGCCCCGCGCCGATGCGTATCGTTTTCATCCGTTCCTCCTTCCCCCCGCGGCGAACGCGGGGTTTGCGGAACTGCTAGCAGCACATCCCGTGTCATAGTACATTGTATGGCGGGCCGGCAGGGGGTATTCGAGCGCGTTCGCGCAGGCCGTCCACCGTTAGGACGCCATACGCGAAAAAACCCTCCCCTTCGACAGGAAGGAGAGGGCACCGCAATGGATTGGCATTCCGAGCTCGTAGATAGAACGCTCATATGGCAGCCGAATCCGAGGGAAAGCATCCCATCCGTATACCGGACCGCGCCGATCCGGCGATGGATAATTTTAGACGGGATGGGCAATCTTAATCGTATTTCCGCGCGAACGGACCGGTCGGATCCGTATCGCCGCGAAAGGAGTTATCCACTGATGAAACGCTCGGAAGACAGGCTCTCGATCGTCGCCCTGGGCGGCGTGAACGAAATCGGCAAAAACATGTACGTCGTGCAGTACAACGACGACATCATCGTCATCGACTGCGGCTCCAAATTTCCCGACGAGAGCTTGCTCGGCATCGACGTCATCATTCCCGACATTGCCTATCTGCTCGAAAATCGCGACCGGGTGCGCGGGCTGATCGTCACGCACGGCCACGAGGACCATATCGGGGGCATTCCGTTCGTGCTGAAGCAGCTCAACATCCCGATCTACGCGACCCGGCTCACCTTGGGGCTGATCCAGGGCAAGCTGCGCGAATACGGGCTGCTCGGCAAGGCGAAGCTGCAGCAGATCGACGCGAACACGGAGCTCACGCTCGGGGCGATTCCGATCCGCTTCTTCCGCACGAACCACAGCATACCGGACTGCCTCGGCGTCGCCTTCCACACGCCGCAAGGCACGGTCGTCCATACGGGCGACTTCAAATTCGACCTGACGCCGGTCGGCGGGCAGTACGCGGACATCCACAAGATGGCCGAGATCGGCCGAAACGGCGTGCTTGCGCTCCTGTCCGAAAGCACGAACGCCGAGCGGCCGGGCTTCACCCCGTCGGAGCGGCTCGTCGGCGCGCATATCGAGGAGGAATTCGCCAAGGCCGAGGGCAAAATTTTTCTCGCCACCTTCGCCTCCAACGTGCACCGCGTGCAGCAGGTCATCGACGCCGCGGCGAAGGTGAACCGGCGGGTCTGCCTGCTCGGCCGCAGCATGGTCAACGTGGTGGACGTAGCGTCCTCGCTCGGGTATTTGCAGGTGCCGGACGGCATGCTCGTGGAGCCGGCGGAAGCGAACCGGTATTCGCCGCGCGAGCTCGTCGTCCTCTGCACGGGGAGCCAGGGCGAGCCGATGGCGGCGCTTGCCCGCATCGCGAACGGCAGCCACCGGCAGATCGGCGTGTCGCCGGGCGATACGGTCATCCTCGCCGCCACGCCGATTCCCGGCAACGAGCGGAACGTCGCCCGCATCGTCGATAACCTGTACGAGCGGCGCGCCAAGGTCATTTACGGCTCGGGGTCCGCGACGGGCATGCACGTGTCGGGGCACGCGAGCCAAGAAGAGCTGAAGCTCATGCTTACGCTGATGCGGCCCAAATATTTCATCCCGATTCACGGCGAATACCGCATGCTCTACCAGCACCGCATCATGGCCGAAGCGGTCGGCGTGGAAAGCGGCCACACGTTTATTTTAAACAACGGGGACGTGGTCGACATCGCCGGCGGCGTCGCCCGCCAGGACCGGAAAATCCCGAACGGCAACACGCTCGTCGACGGGCTCGGCATCGGGGACGTGGGCAACATCGTCCTGCGGGACCGGAAGGTGCTGTCGGAGGACGGCATCCTCATCCTCGTCATGTCCGTCGCCAAGTCGGGCGGCAAGGTCGTCACCGGGCCGGACGTCATCTCGCGCGGCTTCGTCTACGTGCGGGAATCGGAGGGGCTGCTCGAAGAGGTGCAGCGGATCGCGCTGAACGCCGTCTCGCAGCTGGACGGCTCGAAGCCGAACCAATGGGCGTCGTACAAGCAGGCGGTCAAGGACGAGGTCGCCAAATTCCTGTACATGCATACGAAGCGCAGGCCGATGATTCTGCCGATTATCATTCAGGTGTAGCGGCCGCTGCGCTTCTCAGCGAAGCGCAGCCCGCTATGAAGAACGCCGGAGCCCGTTCGCGGGCGCCGGCGTTTTTCATTTGGCTGGCTTACCGCGGCGTTTATCGCGCTTCCGGATGCCATGCCTGCTTCTCGGACGTCACCGTCGTGCCTTCCGCGATCGCCCACTGGGCGAGCAGGTTCAAGTAATGGTCCTGCGAAGCTTCGGCCAGGCTGTAGAACGACGGCCCGCCCCGGACGTAGTCGCCCATCTTGGCGAGCGACGTCGCGACGGCGACCTCGTCGTCGGTCAGCCGCCCCGGCACGAACGGATTGACGTACAGCCATTCCGCGCCGAGCAGGATGCCGCCGTAGTTGAAGCCGAGCACGTTGCCGTCGAAGCCGTTGTCGATGCGCCGCAGCTTCAGCACGACCGGCGTCCGGAAATCCTGCAGCCACGCCGCTTCGTCGCCGATGATTTCCCCGCGCTGCCCCCGGACGAGCAGCCGCTCCCGCCGGATCCACGAGAAGTATTGGTCGCCCGTAAAATCGAGCACCCCGAGCTTGTCCCCGAAGCGCAGGAAGACGATGTCCTGGCTGGAGTCCTTGATAACCTCTTGCCGGGGCGGGCCTTGCCTGCCGGGTCCCTCCACGATCGGCGACACGAATCGCTGGCCGGTAATCGCGGCTTCCTCGAAGCGCACGCCGAGAAACTGCCGGATCAGGCTGATGCCGTGATAGCCGTGCGCGACCGACACCTGCGCCTGCGAGACGTCGCCGAGCTTGCCGGAGCGCGCCAGCGTGATCCGCGCCGCGTGCATCGGCTGGAACAGGAGCTGCTCTGCCACCTGCACCTTCGCCTCGCCCCCGACCGCTTCGTACAGCGCGGTCAGCCCCGCGAGATCCGGCGCCGGCGGCGTCTCCGCCAGCACCGGCACGCCGCGCGCGGCCAGCTCGCGGATATAGACCGGACACACCTCCCAAGGCACGGACACGACGACGAAGTCCAGGTCCGCGCCCGCGAGGAACGCGTCCAGGTCACGGTAGACGTCCACGCCCCACGCCGCGCGCTGGGCGGCGGCCGTCTCTTCCCGGCGGACCAGCATCCGCGCGGCTTCGAACCGTTCCGGCAGCTCCCGCGCGATGCGCAGGTAGAAATCCGCCCGCCAGCCGTGGCCGATGATGCCGAATTTGATTTTCTCCATCCTTCTTCTCCCCTCTCGATTGGACATGCCGAATGGCTAGCCCCACTATACCATAATTCGGCAGGCCCGCGAGGACGGGCAAGGACACGCGAGCCGAATTGAATCGCATGCGATCACGCGGGACGACGAATATACGCGAATGGGGGAGGACGCGCGCATAAAGGAGACGCGAGCCGGAGCGAATCGCATGCGGCCACGCGGGATGACGAACATGAGCGAATGCGGGATGACGCGCGCATAAGCAGAAAGAAGCCGCGGGTTGCGCGGCTTCTTTCTGCTTGCTGCTATCTGCTTCATTCTTCTCATTTAGCCCGAATCGAGTTGCGGATACCGCGAACCGCTTGCCATCGGCCGCCTTAGCCGGCCGTCCCCTGGCCTTGCTGGACGCGCCCGCCGACGAGCAGCAGCCCCTTGTCCTTCAGCAGCTTCATGAAGATGCCGCCGACGACGCTGCGGTGCTGGAAGTTCAGCTGGCGCGCGGTGAGCGTGTCCGTCCAATCCGAGAACGGCACGCGGTCCGCCGATTCGTGCAGCATCGTCCATACCGGCTCGATGAGCGCGATGAAGTCGGCCCGGTCTTCCGCGAACGACGCCGACCAGACGACCCAGTCGGACTTGGTGTAGGACGCCCGGCTGTCGAGCGGCGTGCCGTACCGGTTGCGGCGCGACAGATACCAGGCCGTTTCCTTGCGGAAGGTGTCCGCCCCGAACAAGTCCGTGCCGAACAGGACGTCCCAGATGAGATTGTACTTCAGGCTCCACGTGCCGTCCTGGCCGAACGCAAGCTTCGTATGGTCCCCGTCGTCCGCGAGAACGCGCCACTGGCCGGCCATCGCCTTCGCCGTCCGCAGATAGTTCTCCTGCGCCTCCGCGTCGCCCGCGATGCCCTTGAGCAGCGCGAAGCTCGCCACGCCCATGACGGCTTTGACGGACAGGTTCGCGTTGCGCGCGAGATGGCCGGCAAAATCGTCCGTGCACAGCTGGTTGGCCGGATCAAGCCCATGCTCGGTCAGGTAGTCCGCCCACTGCGTCCAGAGCGGCAGGTGGCCGAGAATGTAATCCGGGCTGCCGCCGGCCAGGCAGTAAGCCGCCGCCATGATCAGCATGTTGCCGCATTCCTCGACCGGCATCTGGCCCTCGAGCGCGTTGTCGCTGTACACTTGGCCGTTGCCGAGCGGATACTGGCCGATGTCGTGCGGCGCGAAGTCGAACGGCCATGCGTCGCTTTCCGCGTAGCGCAGGATCGGCCGGATCATCGCTTCGACGAGCGACGGATTATACAGCAGAAACAGGGGCACGGACGGATAGCTGACGTCCACCGTCGCCATGCAGCCGTTGCTGTAGCATTCCTTGGACAGGAACAGCAGGCCGCCGTCTTTATCCGTGACCAGCTTATGGGCCGCGATCGCCTGGCGGTATGACAGCGCGAGCAGGTCGGCGTACTTCCCGCCGCCGGCCGCCTCGGCGTCGGCCAGCAGCCGCGCGTCGAAATCGCCGCAGCGCGCCGCGAGCGCGTCGTGCTCCGCGAACGCCGCGGCGAGCAGCGCCGGCATGGTCAGACCGCCGCGTTTCCAGTACGCCTCCAGCCGGTCACCGAAGTACTCGATCGCGTAGACGTCGTCGTACGCGAGCACGAACTTCGTGCCGGCGGGCGCACCGGCGACGCCGCCGAAATCGTGCACGAAGGCCATTACCGGCTGCGCGTCTCCCACGCTGCGCGGCGTCTCGGGATCGCCGTACGGCCGCAGGCTGCGCTCGCCGCGGACGAACGCCTTGCGCATCTCCGCCGAGCCGATGAACGCGGATAAGCGCTCGGACTTCTCGGCCGCCAGGTAGAAATGTCCCCAATCGATCCGGTGATCGTCCCCGGAGCGGTTCAGGTACTCCTGGCGCTCGTGCGACAGCCGCAGCACTTCAAGCCCGCCGTCCGCCGCCTGCCTGCCCGTCACGGCCTGCGTCGGATGATCGACGCACCACTCGCCTGTTACGTCGAAATAGAGCGCGGTCTCGTGGGCGCGGCCGTCCGTCGACTTCGCCTCGAACGAGACGTACGACGCCGGGCGGGACAAGATGTCCAGGTCTTCCAGCAGCAGCGGCGTCGTGAAGCGGACCGTCAAGGCCACGCCGCCGGCTTCGAACGTATAGACGGTGCTGAGCGGAGTGACGGTCAGGCCGGTCTGCTCCATGGCAGGCGGCTCCGTGTAATACCGGTTGGCGTTGGACTGCACCTTGCCGGCGAAGCGCCAGACGGCGCCGTCGATCCGCAGCAGGCCGGTCATAGCCTGGCGCTGGCCCGTCCAATGGCGGGTGAAATCGTCGGTCAGGCGGTCGGCATTCGACCAGACGCTGAAGTAAGGATCCACGGTAACTAACGGCACGGCAGGGGGACGAAGAGTAGTAATGATGGGCACCCGCTTTCTGATATATGATTTTTGTAATACATATATAATATTATCTATATATAAAAGGTGTCAATAACCGTTCTCTCCCGCCCGCCCCGATCCGCCTCCCGCCGCCGGCCTTTGATGAACGAACTTGGGACAAAGCACAAGCACGCTTAAACAGTCTGAAGCAACTACGATCTCGCCAAAATAACCGCGTCCCAACGATACTCGATGGGCTTCTCATCTGCGGCAAATGGGGTAAGCGGATGTTCGGTAAAGAAATAACCGAAATTAAAATTGGTACCCACTTCTTAACTCGATCCCCGTCAATCCCGAGATGTGCCGCCACTTTCTTACGAGACCATTGTTCTTCCACATAAGCCGCATTGCCTCATGCTTTACTTTCTATCACCATAAAAAAGCACCCCCTAAAGTACTCATCGGTTTACACCCGGGGCGTTTTCCAATGTTTACTATAAGGGGGGCACTTCAACTAGCCGAATGAGAATCTATTATCGTCAATGCGGCATTGTTATTCAGCAGAATGAATACTTGAATGCTCGGAACCTGCTTACGAAGCGAATTATGCAATAATCAACGGTACCACTTTGCCTTTATTCACGTCAATCAAACCGAAGTCCGTGATTTTCAAAGCAGGACTTACGGGCAACGAATGCGTACTTATGGACATGATCGGATTATAATGGCAGTAACCTAGTGATTCCATCGCTTTACGCAGCTGTTCGACTTCCTTCGCGACTTGATCAAGCGGCACTTCCGTTAATATACCGCCCACAGGAAGATTTAGACTGGCAATGACCTGACCGTCTTCAACGACGCTGAAGCCGCCTTGATTATGGATAACTTCATTCGCTGCAATCATCATATCGGTTGCATTCTGTCCGACCACCAGCAAATTGTGATTATCGTGGGAGTACGTCGTTGCCACGGCGCCTCGCTTAATCGTATCGCCGCCAATCAATCCATACGCACGATTGCCGTTCTTACCGTAGCGTTCGAAGGTTGCAACCAGGCCGCTGCTACTCGCTTGCCAGCAAAGTATACCTGCGCGAACATCTACGTCAACATGATGCTCCTCCGTAAACGTAGACCCATTCTTCACCATCATCGAGCGGCAAGCATACCGGCCATCGCCTTCTTCAACCTTGACGGTGAAATCCTCTTCCGTTAATGGCGACAGCTTAACGCTGCGATAATAATGCGCAGGAAAAGCAGGCGAATGTACAGCAGGGGCATACGTCTCATGTGCGTCGTACACCTTGCTTCCATGCTTATACACTTGCTCGATCGTCAGCTGTTCCAGATTGGACAGCAGCTGGAAATCAGCGACTTTGCCTGGTGCGATGACGCCCCGGTCATACATGCGCATCCGTTTGGCAGGCGACAGCGTACTGGCATAAATGGCATGTTCAGGCTTCATACCCATCTGCATCGCTTTCCGGACAAGATGGTTCAGATGTCCTCGGCTCTCGAAGGAGTCCGCCATCACATCATCGGTAACGAAGCAGAAATGCTCCGCTACGTCATGCTCGATCAAGTACGCCATCACTTCGGGCGTCATCGATTTCTCTTGAATTTCGATAAACATCCCCGCAGCGATCCGCGCTTCCATCCCCTCAATCGACTGATGCGTATGATCAGAATCCACGCCGCTATAGATCATTCGGTGCAAATCCAAATCCAGTAATTTGGGAACATGTCCTTCAATGATGAGATGCGGATAGTTGCTGCGGATATGTTGCAAGATACGATTCGTTTTGCTGTCGGGATCGGTGATCACATCCACGTAATTCATGATCTCCCCTAAGCAAATGATTCTTTCCGTGCGGAGCAACTCGTCCAAATCCTCAATCTCGATCGCACCGCCTGACGTCTCCATCGACGTAGCGGGAACCGAGCTTGGGAGCGCATAGAACATATCGGCCACGCAATGCTTGCTGGCCTCGATGAATTCCTTCACCCCGTCTAGTCCAAATACATTGGCAATCTCGTGCGGTTCGGGAACAATCGTCGTCACTCCGTTGCGGATGAGCCCGTGGGAGAACGTTTGCGGCGTGACCATCGTGCTTTCGATATGCAAATGGATATCAATGAAGCCGGGAATCATATAGTGCCCTTTACCGTCCAAGTACTCGTCTGCTTGGAAGCTCTCCGCACTCTTCTGCCCGATATAGAGAAACTTCCCATCTAGAATAGCTGCATTTCCTTGGATGAAGGTTTTGAGATAGCTGTTATAGATCTGTATATTTGCAATAAATAAATCGATGCGCATCTGTCTTCCCTCCGCGTTGCTACTCGACTAAAACTAATTTCTCACTTGGGAACAGAAGCCGAACCTCTTGGCCGTTCAGATAAGGAAGTTCCATTTCTTTATTGACCGTAAACTCCCCCAGAAGCGTCTCGACCACATATTGATAGCTTCTTCCTAGGAACGTGCTTACCTTGATCCGGCCTACGATCGAGTTCGGTCCTTCCTCCATTACGCTAGGCAAGCCCATAACGACATCATCCGGACGAATAGCCCCTTGCTTGCCCGACTGCTCGCCTTTGCTGGCGTGTTTCGTCACGCTAAACGTATACTCCTTCACCTTCAGCACGATCTCGTCCTTATGCTCGGCCCTCGTATCGAATGAGATAAAATTCGTAAACCCGATAAAGCGAGCCACGAACTCCGTCTTCGGATAGTTGAAAATCGCCGAAGGTGCGCCCAGCTGTTCGATAATGCCCCTGTTCATAATCGCCACTTGATCCGAGATGGAGAAACACTCCTCCTGATCATGGGATACATATAACGTCGTGATGCCGAGCTCCTGCTGAATTCGTCGGATCTCCGTCCGCATGTTGACACGCAGGTTCGCATCCAAGTTACTTAGCGGCTCGTCGAAGAGCAGCAGCTCCGGTTCAATAACGAGCGCGCGCGCAATGGCTACACGCTGCCTTTGGCCGCCCGAAAGTTCCTTCGGAAAGCGCTTCTCGAAGCCGGATAAGCTAACAATATCGAGAATGTTCCGAACGCGCCGATCGAGCTCTGCCCCGCTCACCTTGCGAAGCCGCAGACCAAACGCCACATTGTCGTAAATCGATAAGTGAGGAAACAACGCATAGCTCTGAAATACGAATCCGAAGTTCCGTTTGTTCACAGGAACGCGCGTATAATCTTTTCCGTTTAATAAGAACTTGCCCGCTTTCGCCTCGATGAACCCCGCAATAAGCCGCAGCGTTGTCGTCTTGCCGCAGCCGCTTGGTCCAAGCAGCGAGATCAGGCTTCCCTTTTCGACACTTAGATTGAAATCCTGCAAAATAAGCTGCTGGTCATAAGCAACCGATATCTGTTCAAGCGTTAATAATGCCATGGATGAAAGCCTCCGTTATCGTTTGGTGAAGTAGGATAACCCCATCAACCGTTCAATAATCAACATCAGTATCGCGGTGAAGATCATAAGCAACACCGAAATTGCGGCAATCGTAGGGTCAAAATAATTTTCCACGTACGTCAGCATCTGAATCGGCAGCGTGCTAATTCCTGGACCTGTCATAAACACCGAGATATCGACGTTATTGAACGACTCCAAGAATGCAATAAGGACGGCAGCGATAATACCGGATTTGATGTTCGGAAGCACCACTTTGAAGAAGGTAGCAAGCTGACTGGAGCCTAGACTTAATGCTGCTTCCTCAATCGCAAAATCAAAGTTCGATAAGCTCGATGCAATCACGCGAATAATAAATGGAAGCATGATCACGGTATGCCCTATAAGCAATGCAGCGTTGATGGGCAGGTGATACATGACAATCAGATACTTCAGCATGGTAAACCCAAGCACAATGCCGGGGATCAGCACCGGGGAGATAAAGATGGCATTTAACGCCGCTTTCCCCTTGAACGAGAATCGGCTTAATGCATACGCAGCAGGGATTCCAAGCAGCAACGCGACTAAATTGCCGAGCAGCGACACCATGATGGAGGTGTTGAAGGTCGTCATGAACATCTTGACTTCAAAGATGTTACGGTACCATTTTAACGAGAACCCTGTCGGAGGAAATTTCAATATACTCCCCGGCTCGAATGATGCAATGACGATAATGACGAGCGGCCCAAGCAAGAATATATAGATCAGAGCCGTAAATAAGGCCAGGCCTCGATTCTTCTCCCGCATAGTCCTACCCCTTCGGATTTAATTTAACAGCCAGCCTGTTCATAAGCGTGATGACCAGAATCGTTACCGCGATCATAATGACGGCAATAACGGAAGCCAGATACCAATCGTTGAGCGTAATCGCGTTTTGATAGAGGAACGTGGAGATAACCCGCTGCTTGCCTCCAAGCAATGCCGGCGTCGTATACGCCGTGAAGCTTCCAACGAAAACAAGAATGCAGCCTACAATCAATCCAGGCACGCTGATCGGCACGATGACCTTGAAGAACGCCGTAAATCGATTGGCTCCGAGGCTCTCTGCTGCCTTGAGCAGATCCGGATCTATATTCTCAAGAGCTCCAACGAGCGTAATAATGATGAGCGGGAGGAATAAGTGAACGAGACCGATCATCATCGCCGTCGGCGTGTACAAGATATCGAGCGGCTCCTTAATCAGGCCGATCGCGATCAGCGCATTGTTGAGCAAGCCTTTCTTCCCTAAAATAATCATCCAGCTGAACGACCGAACAACCGAGCTCGTGAGCAGCGGGAATATGGCCAAGGCAAGCAGGATCGCCTTGTGCCTTGGACTTTGTTTGGAGATGAAGTACGCCACCGGAAATCCCAGCACGATACATACCAGCGTCGTGACTAAGCTTACACGGAGCGTCGTCCACAAAATTTTGAGAAAATATGCATCCTTGAAGAAATTCCAATACCCGGCGAATGTAAATGACCCCTTATCAAAAAAAGTCGAGCCGATCGTAAGCAGGATCGGTACGATCATGAATACCATCAGGAACAGTAATCCAGGCAGAATCAGCAAATATAACGTTGTTTTTTTCATGTGGCTTTACTCCTGTTCCCGGTTTGCTTAGGCACGCAGCGTGCGGATAAACAACTCAAGAAAATCGTCAACCGCTACATCCGTGCACACATGCACGTTAGCCTCTTTGGACAAACGATTCTGGAAATCGCAAACGGTCTGACCGTCGCACAATTCGCTCTTGGTTTCTACATCGACGTAATAATGGCGGGTCGTCACCAACGCTTTATTCAGCGCCACCCCAACGGCCAGAGGGTCATGAAGCGCACAGGCCCGCACGCCATTGCGTTCGTAATAACGCTGCATATAGTCGGACGTACTTTCCTGAACATAACGACCGATTGGCGTGTCTCCAAGCTCCCGAATATGTTCCTCGGTCAATAAAGCTTTACGCGTTACATCGAGTCCAACCAGCGTTAACGCAGGGAATCCTGCCTGAAACACAATCTTTGCCGCTTCCGGATCGACATACATGTTGTACTCCGCAGTAGGCGTCACATTGCCATAGCCTAGGACGACGCCACCCATCACAATCACTTCTTTCACCTGATGAACGAGATCTGGATACTTCCTGACTGCCAAGGCCAGATTCGTAAGCGGCGCGGTCATGACCAATGTCACTTCTCCGTCGTGCTGCCTCACCCGATCGATGATGAAGTCCACCGCATGGCCTTCTGTCACCTGCGCGTTAATCGCCATGTCGTCTAACGCCCCGCCAAGGCCATCCTGACCATGAACGCGGTGCTCAAAATAAGTAGAACGCATCAAAGACTGGTTAGCCCCTTTAATGACGGGGATCTTCTCCTCCATGCTGATTAGTTGAAGGATCTTGCGCGTATTGATTGTCGCTTGGTCGAGAGAAACGTTGCCATTGACTGTCGTGATACCAAGCACATCCATCTCCCCGCTGCGGATGGCCAGCAAGATACCTAGCGCATCATCCACGCCTGTATCTACATCAAGGATGACCTTCTTGTTCAACATTAAAGCCCCCTTTTGTCTTTTTGCAGAAAACAAGGGTATAGAGAATATCCTATACCCCTCGATCCTATTTCATTTTGGCGCGTTTTCGTTATGATGCATCTCTATTATTGCGTAATTTCTTTGTCCCAACGATCGATCCATGCTTTGAGACCCTGATTCACAAAAGTCATATCTAATTTGCGAAGCTTATTCACAACATCGGCACCGTACGTAATGCCTTCAACATCGGCACCCGATAGCTGCAACGTTGTATTTACAGGCGAATCCACTTTCGCTTTCGCGGATTTCTCTTGCACTTCCTTGCTCAGATGCCAATTGATAAAGTCTTCGGCCAGTTCTTTGTTTTTGCTTCCTTTAACAATGTTCACCGTGTTCATAATCGCATAAGCCCCTTCTGTCGGGGATACGAATTTCGCTTCAGGTACGGCCTCTCCCAAGTCCTTCATGTACATCTCCATGATCGGGCCGGCAGCAATTTCACCTTGCGCAAACATGTTGACGAATTCGGACGTCTTGCTGTAGTACTTGACGACACCTTTATTAAGGTCTTTCATCTTGGCAAACGCTTGATCTTCATTGAACGTTTTGCTGCCGGCGACGACCGAAGCTGCATCCAGCATCATCGGACCAGTTGTTGATGTAATGCTAGGCATTGTCAGCTTCCCGGCGAGATCTGGACTCCACAGGTCGCTCCAGGACTTGATTTCTTTGTTCGTTTCTTTGGGGTTATAAGCAATACCCAGACGGCCGATCGTGTACGCGGGACCATAGTCTTCGCCTAGGGGTGCCTTGGCAATATCATAGATATCGTTCAAATTCGGAATACGGGTTCGATCGATCTTCTCGAACAATCCCTCTTCGATGCCTTGTTGGGCGTAGTAATCGGATAAATAAATGAGATCTACTTTGGAGCTGCCTTGTTTTACTTTGTTTAGACGATCTGCGTTGTTGCCAACTTCAAGCACGATCTTAACATTATGTTCCTTCTCAAACGGAGCATACACGTCTTTCTGGAAGAAGTCGTCCGAGAAGCCCCATGTGGAAATAACTAATTCGGTTGGTTTTCCTGTCTGTGCTGGCGTAGACGTACCGGCATTGCTTGCAGCCCCTTGATTATCCGCAGGCGCTGTCCCGCAACCTGTTAATGTCAGTCCTACTACAGATAAAGCAACCAAGCTTTTCATCATTGTTTGTTTCATCATCATTATCATCTCCCTAAAGTAAATACATCCAACATCTGTAATAACTTGCCCTAGATAGAGCAAAAAAATAAAAAAATGCCCTTGATAGAAGAAATCTTCTAACAAGAGCACTTTTCATCGTAAACAATGGAAAGAGACAACTTATGGTATACTGGCGGGTACCCCTTAAGATAAATCAAAAGAAGAACACCTGAGGATAAACTATTCGGTTTGCTTAAGAATAATGTTCGTTATCGCCCATTGCGTTGGAGGATCATAATCTCTTAATACCGCTTCGATGGATAAATCCAGTTCCTGCTCCAGCTTCTCACGGATTTTCTTCTTATAAATCGATGACATATAGAAGTCAACCTCGTGTTTAAGCGTAGGTGCCTCGCCTTCTAAGGCTGAGGAACGTGGTGATCGACGATGCTTGGCATGAAAGGTAATGATGTTCTGATCCACCGATACCCTTAGCAAGGTTGTACCAAAACCGAACAATTCTTTGGAAATCTCATTATACAGATGATTCAGCTTCTTCTTGTACTCATTCGAATCGGATAGGGACATCAGATCACCCTCAAGAACATTTATCGACCTATCTTCATATCTTTTCTTAATAATACATAGGATTTCTGAAATAATCAAGTAATCGTTCGTCTTTTTATACGAATTCAGGCAAGAAACCTAACGATTAATCGAAAAGGTTGTATATTCCCGAATATAGATTCCGGAATTTGGGATTTGAAGCGAGATCGACTGTACGATCCTCACAAGCCGCTATCTGACGAGACCATCGTTCTTCCACATAGAGCCGCATTGCCTCACGCTTTACTGACTCTGGGGAATGATTAAACTTCTGTCCTTTTATCGCCATCGAAAAGCACCCCCTAAAGTATTCATCGGTTTACACCCGGGGCGTTTTCCAATGTTTACTTTAAGGGGTGCACTTCAGTTTACACCTGGCGCGTAGCGGGGGTGATTCGTATAGCCGGGATTCCAATCAATCACCGAATTTGTGCGACGCTCACGCATGCGCCGCGAGGCTTGCCCGCGCCCGTTCCGTCGCCTCCACCATGTTGCGCAGCGAAGCGGCCGTCTCCGGCAGGCCGCGCGTCTTGAGGCCGCAGTCGGGGTTGATCCAGAAAAGGCTCGGGTCCAGCACGCGGAGCGCGCGGCCGATCATCGCCGTCATCTCCTCCGCGGACGGCACCCGCGGGCTGTGGATATCATACACGCCGAGTCCGATGCCGAGCGGGTACGTGTGATGCTCGAAGCTCTCGATCAGCTCGCCGTGGCTGCGCGACGTTTCGATCGAGATGACGTCGGCGTCCATCGCTTCGATCGACGGAATCATGTCGTGGAACTCGCAATAGCACATATGGGTATGAATTTGGGTCGTGTCCGCGACCGTGCACGTCGTCGCCCGGAACGCCTTAACCGCCCAGGCGAGGTAGTCCGCCTGCTCGGCCGGTTTGAGCGGCAGCCCTTCCCGCACCGCCGGCTCGTCGACTTGAATCATGCCGATGCCAGCCGCCTCCAGCGCCTCCACTTCCCGCCGCAGCGCGTACGCGATCTGGTACGCGATCGCCTCGCGCGTCAAGTCCTCCCGCGCGAACGACCAGTTCAGGATCGTGATCGGCCCCGTCAGCATGCCCTTCACGGGCTTGGCCGTCTTCGACTGCGCATAGCGGGTCTCGCGGACCGTCATCGGCGCGACGAAGGCGACGTCCCCGTAGATGACGGGCGGCTTGACGCAGCGGGAGCCGTAGGACTGCACCCAGCCGTTCGCCGTGAACGCGAAGCCCGCCAGCTTCTCGCCGAAAAACTCGACCATGTCCGTCCGTTCGAATTCGCCGTGGACGAGGACGTCCAGGCCGATCTCCTCCTGCAGCCCGATCCACCGGTCGATCTGCGCGTCGATGAACGACTCGTACCGCGCGCCGTCCCATTCGCCCCGCCGCCAGGCTTGGCGCGCCTTGCGCACCTCGGCCGACTGCGGGAAGCTGCCGATCGTCGTCGTCGGCAGAACCGGCAGACGCCAATGATCCTGCTGCCGCGCACGTCGCTCGGCGAACGGCGACGTGCGCGCCGCCGGCTCCCGGGCGATGCGCGCCGCGGCCCGCTGCACGTCCGTCCGGCTGCGATCGGCCGACGCGCGCAGCGCCTCCACGGCCTGCTTGCTCGCGGCGAAGGCGTCCGCGAACGCTTCCGCGCGGCCGCTCAAACCGTAGACGAGCTGCACGACCTCGGCGAGCTTCTCGTCCGCGAAGGCGAGCGCGTCCGTGAGCACCGGCGCGAGCGTCGTCTCGCGCGCCGTCGTCACGGGCACGTGCAGCAGGCTGCAGGACGTCTGCACGATGAGCCGTTCCTGCGGCACGAAGTCCTCGAGCTCCTCCAGCAGCGCAAGCTTATCGCCGAGGACGGCCCGCCAGATGCCGCGCCCGTCGATGACGCCGGCGCCGAGCGTCTTGTCCCGCGGGAAGCCGTGCTCGCGGATGGCCCGCAGATTGCCTTCGCGGCCATGGACGAAGTCGAGGCCGAGCCCGCTCACGGGCAGCGCGGCGAGCAGCTCGTAGTGCTCGGCGGATTCGAAATACGTCTGGAGCATCAGCTTCAGCTTCGGCGCCGCGGAAGCGAGCGTCTCGTAGCTGCGCTTCAGCCGCTGCCGGTCGTCCGCGTCCAGCCCCGCCACGACGACCGGCTCGTCCAGCTGCACCCACTCCGCGGCTTCGGCCTCCAGCTCTTGCAGCACCTGCGCGTAGAGCGGCAGCAGCCGGTCCAGCCAAGCGTCCGTTTCCCCGGGGGCGTAGCCCTTCGACAGCTTCAGGAACGTCAGCGGCCCGACGAGCACCGGCTTGCCTTCGATGCCGAGCGCTTCCTTCGCCTCGCGGTACGCGGCGAGCGGTTTGTTCTCCACGAGCGCCGGTTCCGTCCCGCCGAGCTCCGGCACGATGTAGTGGTAGTTGGTGTTGAACCACTTCGTCATTTCGCAGGCAGTCGCATCCGCCGTGCCCCGCGCCATCCCGTAGTAGACCGCGAGCGGCACCGGGCCGCCCGCGTGGCCGAACCGCGCCGGCACGATGCCGAACATCGCGGCCGTATCCAGCACATGGTCATAATAGCTGAAATCGTTCACGGGGATCAGGTCGATGCCCGCCTCCCGCTGCTTCCGCAGCTGCGCGAGCCGGATGCCGCGCAGCTCCTCGCGCAGCTCCGCCTCCCCGAGCTTGCCGGCCCAATGCGCCTCCAACGCCTTTTTCCACTCCCGGTCGGCTCCGATCCGGGGATACCCCAACACGCTGCTTCTCGCCATCCTAACCTCTCCCTTTCGCGCGTCCGGCGGTACAGTCGACCGCCGCCGCTTTCGTTACAAGAAAGATAGCATGCCGGAGCAGCTATAGCGTAACGCCTAATTGCTATTGCCAGTCATAGCGAAAAGCTATAGCAAATCCTTTAAACGGTCCCGATCGCAGCCTTAAGCGCTTCGACGTAGGCCGCGCCGAGCTTGGACAGCGTCATGCTGCGGTGGCTGATCCAGCCGACGTTGATCGTCTCCTCGCAGTCGAGCGGCACGGGGATGATTTCGTTCCCGTTCAGGTCGGAGCTGAGCACGCCCGTCGAAATCGTGTAGCCGTTCAGGCCGATCAGCAAGTTGAAGAGCGTCGCGCGGTCGTGGACGCGGATGCTTTTCTTATGCGCCAGGGTGCTGAGGATTTCCTCCGCGAAGTGGAACGAGTTGTACTCGCCCTGGTCGAAGGACAAGTACGGGTACTGCTGCAGTTCCTCGATCGTCACGATCGGCTGATTCGCGAGCGGGTTGTGGACGCTGATGAAGATATGCGGCCGCGCCGTGAACAGGCTCGTGAATTGCAGCCCTGCCTCGTGGAGCAGCTTCCGGATCACTTTGCCGTTGAACTCATTCACGTACAGAATGCCGATCTCCGAGCGCAGCGTCTTCACGTCCTCGATGATCTCGTGCGTCCTCGTTTCGCGCAGCGCCAGCTCGTATTCCTCCTGCCCGTGCTCCCGGACAAGGCTGACGAAGGCGTTCACCGCGAACGCGTAATGCTGCGTCGAGACCGAGAAATGCTGCGGCGACGGCTTGGCGTTCCGGTAGCGGCTCTCCATCAATTCCGCCTGCTCAACCACCTGCCGGGCGTAGCCGAGAAACTCCGCGCCTTCCTTGGAGAGCGAGATGCCTTTGTTGGAGCGCTCGAAGATGGAGATGCCCATCTCCTCCTCCAATTCGCGGATCGCGTTCGACAAACTGGGCTGCGAGATGAACAGCCGCTTGGCCGCCTCGTTGATAGAGCCGCGCGCCGCCACCTCGATCACGTATTTCAATTGCTGCAGCGTCATGGCTGCCACCTCCCGGACCGGCTTGATTGTGCAACCATCGTACCATATCCGGGGCAGCCCCGCCCGTCCCGGGAGCGGCGGCATGCCAAAAACCGCGCGGAGCGGTCGCTCGCGCGCGGCGAATTCGGCGCTATGAAGGGGGAGGGGCGATCCCGAACCGGTGCTTGACCGTGCGGACAAACGCCTCGGGCACGGTCAATCGTCTTCCCCGCGATGTCCTTTCCCTTTGTCATGATCCTTGCCGTGCTTCGGGCCGTCCGGTTTGTCGTCCTTCTTGGGCGGCTTCGGTTTGTCGTCCTTGCCGCCCTTCCCGTGCCCCTTGCCCGGCTTATCCGGCTTGTCGTCATCCTCGCGCTTGCCCGGCTCGTCGTGCTTCTTGCCCGGCCCGAGCGCGGCCGCCGCCGGAAAGTCCGCGGCCGGCTCGTCCGCCAGCGCAGCGCTCATGAGCTGCTGGAACACGGCGGCCGCCGCCTTCGAGGTCGTCGTCAAGTAATGGCTCGCGTCCGTATGATCGTACCCGAGCCAAACCGCGCCTACGAGCTGCGGCGTATAGCCGACGAACCAATTGTCCTTGATCCCGTGTCCTCCGGTGCCCGGCATCTCCGTCGTCCCCGTCTTGCCCGCGACCGGCCGGTCCCCGAGCGACGCGAGCTCGCCGGTGCCTTCCCGGACGACGCCCTGCAGCACGGCCGTCATCGTGCGGGCGACCTGCGGATCCGTCACCCGGACCGCGGCGTTCGCGGGCGTCTCGGCGACGAGCGCGCCGTCGGCGGATTCGATGCGGGCGACCGCGTGCGCCGGCATCCGCGTCCCGTCGTTCGCGAAGACGCCGAACGCCTCGGCCATCTGCAGAGGCGACACGCCTTCCTGCAGGCCGCCGAGCGCCAAGCCGAGCGTGCGGTCCGCGTCCGTGAGCGGAATGCCGAACCGCTTCGCCGCGTCCATGCCGGCATCGATGCCCATCTCGTTCAGCAGCTCGACGGCGGGAATGTTGTACGAATTAACAATCGCGTCGTAGATGGACACCTCGCCGTGGTAGCCGCCGCCGGCATTCTTGGGCCGATATCCGCCGAAATCGACCGGTTCGTCCATGAGCCGGTCCTCCGGCGTGTACCCCCGCTCGAACGCCGGCGTATAGACCGCGATCGGCTTCATTGCCGAGCCGGGCTGGCGCTTCAGCTGCACCGCGCGGTTGAAGCCCCGGAACGGCTGCTTGCCGCGGCCGCCGACGAGCGCCTTGATGCCGCCGTCGCGCGGATCGACGAGCGCCGCCCCGCTCTGGATCAGCTGATCCGCCGAGCTCGCGGGAAAGGCCGAATCATCCGCGTACACCCGCTCGGCCGCCTCCTGCATCTTGGTGTCCAGTGTCGTATAGATGCGCAGCCCGCCGTGGAGCACGTCGTTTTCCGACAAGCCGTATTGGGCGGACGCCTCGCGAATGAGCGCGTCGACGTAATACGGGTACTTCATCGCATCGTCGTCGACGGACTGGGACGTCCGAAGCTTGATCGGCGATTGGATCGCCCCGGTATATTCCACCGCGCTGATCTTGCCCTGATCCCTCATGAGCTGCAGCGCCGTGTCGCGCCGCGCTTTGGCGGCCTCGGGATGCTTGACGGGCGACAGCGCCGACGGCGCGCGGATGATGCCCGCGAGCAGCGCCGACTCGGACAGCGTCAGCTCGCGGACCGGCTTGCCGAAGTACACGTCCGCCGCCCGCTTGATGCCCCATGCGCCCTCGCCGAAGTAGATTTGATTCAGATACATGTCCATGATCTGCCGCTTGTCGTAATGCTCCTCGATCTTCTCTGCCAGCAGCACTTCCTTCCATTTGCGCGTCCACGTCCGCTCCTGTGACAGGAAGACGTTTTTGGCCAGCTGCTGCGTGATCGTGCTGCCGCCCTGCACGGTCTTGCCGCTCGTCAGATTGACCGCCAGCGCGCGCCCGACGCCCCAGACGTCCATGCCGCCGTGATCGAAGAACCGTTTATCCTCCACGGCGACCACCGCATCGATCAAATGCTGCGGCAGATCCGCGTCATCCACGGGCTCGATCGTATTGAGCGCGATGCGGGTCGCCTCCTTGCCGCGGTCGTCGTAGATGATCGTCGGCGCCGGCAGCGGCTTCTCCAGCAGGGCGATATCCTGCCCGGCC
Source organism: Paenibacillus sp. GCM10023250 (assembly GCF_042653205.1). NCBI lineage: Bacteria > Bacillati > Bacillota > Bacilli > Caryophanales > Paenibacillaceae > Paenibacillus > Paenibacillus sp. GCM10023250. The sequence goes on from NZ_JBHSHY010000016.1 coordinate 68,262, forward strand.
ACGAGCACGCGGAAGGCCGTCCAGCCGCCCGCGGCCAGCAGCACCCCGCCGCCGACGAGGGCGATCACAGCCGTTCGCCACGGAAATTTCCGTTTTCGCCGCGTCTTCTTCGACCGCTTCTTCATGTTCCGCCGTTGATCCGCTTGTCCTTGCGCGTTCGGTTCGTGATCCGATTCCATGCCTCTTCCCCCAAGTTCATACTGCGTTCTCTGCATTCGTCATACACAAACCTTCGCAAGCCGAAGCGGTTTTCGGTACGTTGGCCCTACAGGGCCGCTCCGGCCGCGCGCGCAAAGCCCGGTCTAGCGGGAGCTGCGCCGCCGTCTGGCCGGCTAGTTCGATGAGCTGGCCGCGGCCGGAACGCAAACAAAAACTGCCCGGACCGGCATCGGATTGCCGCGGGCAGCTTTTTTAGCACTATCCGGCTTACGTACGGTAGAGCCTTTTCGCGTCTGTCTGCTCCGTCATCCATCTACGCTGTCAAGACGCCCGGCAAACGAAAGGCATCGCAGGCCAATGCCCGCGATGCCTCGTCTTCGCCGGACGCGGACCCGATCAATCGAACAGGTCGCCGAACATGTCCAGGACGGATTTTTTCTTCTTCTTGCGATGGGTGCCGTAGCCGCCGTGCTTATCGTAGCCTTGGCCGTAATTCGGATTGCCGTAGCCTTGCTGCTGGCCCGAGGCCGGCGGCGGATAGCCGCCCTGCGCCCGGCGCCGGCGATCGTCGTCATCGTCGTCGTCATCGTCGCGATAATGCCATTGATTATATGAATCCCGCACTTCGCGAACGTCGCCCATCAGCTTGTCCAGCTCCCCGCGATCCAGCCATACACCCTTGCAGCTCGGACACACGTCGATCAGAATGCCGTTCTTTTCCACTTCCCGCAACCGGGCGTCGTCGCACACCGGACAATTCATCCGTAAATCGCCTCCTTCGCGTATTACCCCTTCCATACGTTCGGGAGCGCGTATGGTTTCGGTTCGGCTGTAAGCGATTCCGAAAATGGGCGGCGCCGCGCCGGAGACGAACCGCGCCGGACGGCGGGGTTCGTCCTGCGTAGCGCCCGCCGGGGGCGTCCGGGCGGAGCGCCCCTTCGGCGGGGGTCAACCGGGCGGAGCGCACCGCCGGCCGCGCGGTCACACCCGCGGATCAGGCAGCGGACGGACGGCCAAGCCCGCCAGGAAGCTCAACATGAATTGGACCGCGAGCCGGGAGGTGACGTTGCGGACGTCGACCGTCGGGTCCATGCAGACGAAGTCGATGCCCGCCACCTGCGGGCAGGCACCCAGCCGGTGCAGCGCGTCCATCGCATCCCACGGGTCCAGGCCGCCCGTGCCGATGGCCGGGCAGCCGGGCGCGTACGCCTGATCGATGACGTCGACGTCGAAGCTGACGTAGACGGCTTCCGTCCCGTCGGAGGCGAGCGCGAGCGCTTGCTCCAGCACCGGCCCCATGCCCGTTCGCCGCACGTCCCGCGCGGAATAGACGGTCACGCCCCGGGCCAGCACGTAATCGTGGTACGGCTTCGCGTTCATGAACCCGCGGATGCCGATCTGCGCGACGTTGCGGCCGTCGGCAAGACCCGATTCCAGGATGCCGCGGAACGGCGTGCCGTTCGTGACGCCGCCGTCCTCGAAATTGCGCACGTCGTGATGCGCGTCGAAGTGGACGATCCCGACTCGCTTCCCCGGGTAACGGCCGGCGAACGCAGCGACCGAGGGGAGGCTGACGGAATGGTCGCCGCCGATCACGACCGGCACGATACCCGGCTGCGCGGCGTACAGGGCGCGCAGGCTTGCCTCGATCCGCCGGCGGCATTCCGCCAGATCCGTCGCGTGCATCCGGATATCGCCGAGATCGCGGACGGCCATGTCCCGCAGGTCGACGCCGTAATCCAGGGAATACGTCGTGAACGACTTGAAGGCCGCGCGGACCGCCGCCGGCGCGGCCGACGCGCCGGAGACCGACAGCGACGGCTTCGAGAGCGGCACGCCGACGATGCCCGCCCGCAGCGGCTCCCTGCCGTCCCATTGGCGAATCCAGTGCGCGACCTTCGTCTCCATGCGGTCCTTGAACGCCGCCTGCTCGGGCGCGGCCAGATACGGTATGGCTTCCGTCATGCTTTACGTCCCCTCCTTCCCGGCGTGCGGCGCGGCGATCCGCCGGTCCCACACGGCGGCGCGGCCGTTCTTGATGACGCCGAAGGCGTGATTGATCCCGAAGCGGTACGGCAGGTAGGCGAGATTCGGCGCGTCGAACAGCGTCAGGTCCGCGCGCTTGCCGACCTCGATCGAGCCGATGTCGGCTCCGCGGCCGATCGCGTGCGCCGCATTAAGCGTGCAGGCCGTCAATATCTCCTCCGGCGTCATGCGCAGGTTCAGCGAAGCCAGCGCCATGATCAGCTGGATCGAATCGGTCGGGCACGAGCCGGGGTTGAAGTCCGTCGCCAGCGCCACCGGCAGCGCGTAGTCGTCGATCATCGCCCGCGCGCGGGCATGCCGGTTCAGCCCGAGGTTGAACGACGTGCCGGGCAGCAGCACGGGGACGACGCCGCCCGCCGCCAGCGCGCGAAGCCCTTCGTCGGATGCCGCCAGCAGATGGTCCGCGGAGACCGCGCCGACTTCGCCCGCCAATTCGGCCCCGCCCAGCGATTCGATCTCGTCCGCGTGGATCTTGGGCGCCAAGCCGTGCCGCCGGCCTTCGAGCAGGATGCGGCGCGACTGCCCGACGGTGAAGACGCCCTGCTCGCAGAACACGTCGCAAAATTCCGCAAGTCCTTCCTTCGCGGCCTCGGCGATCATGGCGCAGACCAGCTCGACGTACGCGTCCGGCCGGTCCCGGAACTCGGGCGGAACGGCGTGCGCGCCCATAAACGTGGAGACGACGTCGACGGGATGGGCGTCGTTCAGCCGCTTCGCCGCGCGCAGCTGCTTCCGCTCTTCCTCCGCCGACAGACCGTAGCCGCTCTTCGCTTCCGCCGTCGTGACGCCCTGCAGCAGCATGTTGTCGAGGCTGCGGTACGCCTGCCGGAACAGCTCCTCCTCGCTCGCCGCCCGCGTCGCCCGCACCGTGCTCAGTATGCCGCCGCCCTGGGCCAAAATCGTCAAATACGGCACGCCCGCGCGCTTCAGCGCCAGCTCGTGCTCCCGCGAGCCGCCGTGCACGAGATGCGTGTGCGGGTCGACGAGGCCGGGGGCAGCCAATCGGCCCCCGGCGTCCAGCGTATCCGCGACGTCGGCGCCCCGCAGGCGGTCAAGCACTTCCCGTTCGCCGCCGAACAGCGCGATCCGTCCATCCCGGATGGCGACTGCGGCGTCCGGAATCTCGCGCAGCGCCTGCATCTCGCTCCCGCGCCGCGGCGCGCTGCCCGGCGGGGTGACCAGCAGGCCGATCCCCTTCAACAGCAGGTCGATCCGTTCCATGCAGCGTAACCTCCCGTTTCTCGTTGTGCGCTTCATGCTCCGCCTCGGCCCGCGCTTAGTCCCGCATCGGAATCCGGACGCCGTGCTTCTCCGCGCTCTCGACGGCTTCGTCGTAGCCCGCGTCGGCGTGGCGGATGATGCCCATGCCGGGATCCGTCGTCAGCACGCGGCGCAGCCGTTCGGCCGCTTCGTCCGACCCGTCCGCGACGACGACCATGCCCGCGTGGAGCGAGTAGCCCATGCCGACGCCGCCGCCGTGGTGGACGGATACCCAGGAGGCTCCGGCCGAGGCGTTGACGAGCGCGTTCAGGATCGCCCAGTCGCCGACCGCGTCGGAGCCGTCCTTCATCGCCTCCGTCTCCCGGTTCGGCGAAGCCACGGAGCCGCAGTCCAGGTGATCGCGGCCGATGACGACCGGCGCGCGCAGCTCGCCGCGCTTCACCAGGTCGTTCAGCGCGAGGCCAAATCGCTCGCGCTCGCCGTAGCCGAGCCAGCAGATGCGCGCCGGCAGCCCCTGGAACGCGACGCGGTCGCGTGCCATCTCGATCCAGCGCCGAAGCCGGACGTTCTCCGGAAAGAGCGCGACGACGAGCTCGTCGGTCTTGCGGATATCATCCGGATCGCCGGACAGCGCCGCCCAGCGAAACGGGCCCTTGCCTTCGCAGAAGAGCGACCGGATGTACGCCGGCACGAAGCCCGGGATGTCGAACGCGTCCGTCACACCTTCGTCGAACGCGGCTTGGCGGATGTTGTTGCCGTAGTCGAACACGACGCTGCCCGCCTTCCGGAAGCCGAGCATCGCCCGCACCTGGTCCGCCATGCCGGCTTTCGCGAGCCGAACGTACCGGTCCGGCTCGCTTGCCCGCAGCCCGGCCGCTTCCTCGGGCGTCAAGCCGGCCGGAATGTACCCGTTCAGCGGATCGTGCGCGGACGTCTGGTCCGTCACGAAGTCCGGCTTCGCGCCGCGGCGCGCGAGCTCCGGATAGATCTCCGCCGCGTTCCCGAGCAGGCCGACGGCGAGCGGCAGTCCCGTCGCAACCGCTTCGCCCGCCAGCGCCATCGCCTCGTCCAGCGACTCCGCGAGCACGTCGCAGTACCGCGTCTGGATGCGGCGCTCGATGCGGGCGCGGTCGGCTTCGACGGCGATGACGACGCCGTCGTTCATCGTGACCGCGAGCGGCTGCGCGCCGCCCATGCCTCCGAGGCCCGCCGTCAGCGTCAGCGTGCCCCGCAGCGTGCCGCCGCGATGCCGGCGGGCGGCTTCGGCGAACGTTTCGTACGTCCCTTGCAGAATCCCTTGCGTCCCGATGTAGATCCAGCTGCCCGCGGTCATTTGGCCGTACATCATCAGCCCCTTGCGGTCCAGCTCGCGGAAATGCTCCCACGTCGCCCATTTCGGCACGAGCACGGAATTCGCCAGCAGGACGCGCGGCGCGCGCTCGTGCGTCCGGAAGACGCCGACCGGCTTGCCGGATTGGATCAGCAGCGTCTCGTCGTTCTCCAGCCGCCGCAGCTCGCGCACGATGGCGTCGAACGCGGGCCAGCTGCGCGCGGCTTTGCCGGTGCCGCCGTAGACGACCAGCTCCTCCGGCCGCTCGGCGACCTCGGGGTCGAGATTGTTCATCAGCATGCGAAGGGCGGCTTCCTGCCCCCAGCCCTTGCAGGATCTGTCACTTCCGCGCGGGGCGCGGACCAGGCGATGCGAACCGTTGCCGTGAAGCTCCGTCATGGCGGTATCCTCCCCTGAACGTAGTCGGTGACGCGTCGTTATTCGTTACGCATTAATAGAGCGGTCCGGTCACGGCCTCCACCGCGCCCAGCCATTCGCCGGACAATAGCGCGGCCGAGACGCGTTCGATCTCCCCGGTAAGCGAGCGGTCTTCCGTGACCGGCTTCACCGCTTCGCGCAGCCGGTCGTACAGCGCGCGGGTCGCGGGCGCCAAGCCGTCCGGGCCGAGCAGTTCGGCGGCTTCGGCCGCGCAGATCAGCTCCACCGCCAGCACCTTCGCCGCATTGGCGACGACCTGCGCCGCGTGCCGGGCGGACGTCGTGCCCATGGAGACGTGGTCCTCCTGATTCGCCGACGACGGAATGGAATCGACGCTCGCGGGATGCGCGAGCACTTTGTTCTCCGAGACGAGCGAGGCGCTGACGTACTGCGTGATCATAAGCCCTGAGCCAAGACCAGGGTCGCGGCTCAGAAACGCCGGCAGTCCCCCGGACAGCGCCGGGTTGACGAGCCGCTCTGTGCGGCGCTCGGCGATGTTCGCGAGCTCGCTCACGCCGATCTTAAGCAGGTCCATGGCGAAGGCGATCGGCTGCCCGTGAAAATTGCCCCCGGAGATGACCTTGCCGTCCGCGAGGAACAAGAGCGGATTGTCCGTCGCGGCGTTGATCTCGATGCTCAGCTTGCCGCGCGCGTAGTCCAGCGCTTGGCGGGTCGCGCCGTGCACCTGCGGCAGACAGCGAAGCGAGTACGCGTCCTGGACGCGGAGCTCGCCCTGCCGCGTGGTCCAGGCGCTGCCCCGCAGCAGCGCGCGGAGATTGCGCGCCACGCCGATCTGCTCGGGATACGGCCGCGCGAGCTGCACCTCCTCCGCGAACGCGTCCGGGATCCCGCGCAAGCCTTCCACGGTCAGCGCGGCGATGACATCCGCGATCCGCGCGAGGCGCTGCGCCTTGACGTAGGTCAGCGTGCCGATGGCCGTCATGATCTGCGTGCCGTTGATGAGCGCCAGCCCTTCCTTCGCCTGCAGGGCGATCGGCCGCAGCCCTGCCTTCGCCAGCGCCGCCGCCCCCGGCAGCCGCTCGCCCCGGTAGAAGGCTTCGCCTTCGCCCATAAGGACGAGCGCGACGTGCGACAACGGCGCCAGGTCGCCGCTCGCGCCGAGCGAGCCCTGCTCGGGCACGACCGGCAGCACGTCATGGTTGAGGCAGTCGATCAGCAGCTGCAGCGTCTCCGGGCGAATGCCGGAGTACCCCTTCGCCAGCGCGTTCGCACGCAGCAGCATGATCGCCCGCACGGCATCCGCCGGCAGCGGCTGCCCTACGGCGCACGCATGGCTGCGGATCAGATTGATTTGCAGCCGCGCCGTATCTTGACTAGATATATGCACGTCGCTGAATTTGCCGAACCCCGTGCTGACGCCGTACACGATTTCTCCCGCGGCGACGAGATCCTCCACCATCTTCCGGCTGTCGCGCACGCGCGCCTCCGCTTCGCCGCCGAGCGCGAACTTCGCGCCGCCCGCCGCGGCCGCCGCAACCGCCTCCGGGGTCAATCCTTGGCCGTCCACGATCACCGTCTTCATGCTGGCACCCCTCTCATGTTGTTGGACCGTTTGCATTCCCGTTTATCCCCTTTCTTGCTTTAACATAAGAAAGGGACCGCGCGGAAGCTGTTCGCTTCCACGCGGTCCCTTTTTGCAAGGGCTATGCGATTGTCCCGTATCAAGCTTTCGCTCTATGTTCATCGCGCCCCACCCGTTTCGAGTATGGATGTTAATGCTGCTCTTCATTGTCACACGCCGCCCGGATCGCTGTCAATGGGGATTCGCGGAGGGGCTGGCCCGCTCGGCCGGATTCGGACAGGTCCGTTCCAGACGATTCGGCATCCGGGCGGCCCTGCGGCGCGTTCACCAACGGGGGGCCAGATCATACATTGTAGGGTCAATGCCTATCAAACCATAGACAAGGAGCGTGCCACCGGTGAAACTGACGCTGGAAGCGGCGAAGCGCATGCTGAACGAAGCGGAGCGCAAAGCGAAGGAGCTCGGCATTCTCGAAAATATCGCGATCGTGGACGACGGCGGCAATCTGCTCGCGTTCCATCGCATGGACCGGGCGCGAATCGCCGGCATCCAGATCGCCATCGATAAGGCGTGGACGGCACTGGCCATGCAGACGCCGACGGCCGCGCTGAACGAGACGGCCGTGCCGAACGGTCCGCTATACGGCATCAACACGACCAATCAGGGCCGAATCGTCATCCTGAAGGGCGGCGTGCCGCTCGTCATGAACGGCGAGCTGCTGGGCGCGATCGGCGTCAGCGGCAGCTCGGGCGACAACGACGTGCTGGTCGCGCAGGCCGCAGCCGCGCTGCTGCAACAGACGCCGCTCGCGCGGATCGGACGGTCCGCGCTTGCCGGACCCCTCTAAGCGCAGCGCCCGGTCGGCTGTCTATCGACCGCCGCGTCTTAGCCTAAGTACACGCCGATCGCGGCATCGGCGCTGAACCCGATCGCCCGGTACACGCCTTCGCCCATCCGGCTCGATTGGAGCACGGCAAGCTGCGCGCCGGAGGCCTGTGCCTCGCGCAGGGCATGCGCTGTCAACGCGGATCCGAGGCCTCTGCGCCGGTAGTCCGCAAGCGTGGCCACGTTGTAGATGCCGACCGTCTCCCCGTCCCGGACCGCGGTCGCGATCGCGGCGAGCTGGCCGTCCACGAAGCCGGCGTAATGCCGGAAGGCGGGATTCCCGCCGATGGCGGCCGCTTCGTTGATCCGGACAAGCACGTCGGCGGCTTCTCCCTGAAATCCGAATATGGGCGGTACGATCTGCCGAAACCACGCCATCTCCGCTTGCGTGCGGACCGGCCGGACCGTGAAGCCGGGGATCGCCGGCTCCTCGTGTGTCCACCCGGTCAGGGAAAGCGACATGCCCGATACCTCGTCGACCTTGTTCAGCCCGTGCGCCGCCAAAGCCTTCGTCAAACCTGCGGCGCCGGCGTCGTGCTCCCAGGTCAGCCACGTGAACGGAACCTTGCGCGTCCGGTAGCGCTCCGCGATGCATCCGACGTCGCCCTGTACATCTTCGGACGCGGCCGCCGAATAGGCGATGACGCGGTTGTATACGGGATGCGGCAAATCCGATTCGTATCGGATCACCCGCGGCGTCCGCTCGAACACGATTCGAGGGCAGACGCCGCTCATATGTTCCCGCATGACGATCATGTTATGCTTAATGCGTTCTTGGATGCTAGTCATGTTCAACCTCATTCTTTAGAATCGCCGCCGTCGGCGCTTCCTCAGAAGCCTCAATGGCGGCGCAAAGCCGTTAGCCTTCGACGGGCTCGCGGATGCGCGAAACGCGCGTCCGCTTAACTCAGCTATCGTACCATGGGAAGGCGGCGAAATGTACCCCCGTACCGTATGCGCGCACAAGAAAAACCTTGAAGGAGATCCTTCAAGGTTCAGGTTTTGCCCAGGTTTCTTTCAGATTTCCCCAGGTTCTCCTAACCTGCGACCGTCCGCCCTCTTGCGAGACTGACGAGCAATAGCAGCATCGGGAAGGCGACGATGAAGATCGGGAAAATATACGGAATCCAGACCCATTTCGCATAGTCCAACATCCCGAACACATTCGAGGGGATCAAGGAAATGCCGAAAATGACGAGCGCCGCGAAACCGATCATGATTCGCCAATTCTGCACGCCGAACAACTGCGCGGTGCCGTAGCTGTTGATGAACAGATAGATGGCCAGCTTCACGAATACGCTGAAAATCCAGATGAACATGATCCACACGTCCATGTTTTGGACGAATTCCAGGTAGTTGATGAAGCGAACCATGCTGAAGTACGGAAAGACCAAAGTGGACCCGATGTTCGTTCCGAAGGTCATGATCACCATGACGGACGTCACGACGGCGATCAGCGACGGTACGCAGATCGCGAGCAGCGCCGGCTTCAGCATGTTCTTCGCGTCGGCGATAAACGGCGTCAGCATCATGATCATCATGGACTCGCCGAGGAACGACGCGTTCACGAGCGCCCCTTTCAGAATGGACAGCGCCCCGGAATCCGCGTAGACGGGGAACAGCAGCGAGACGTGCAAGTTGGTGAGGTTCAAGCCGAACGTCACGAGAATGCCCGCCAGGAGCAGCGGACCGGCCATCTCGCTGAAGCGGGCAATTGCCTCGACGCTTCCGGCGAAATTGATGTACGTCATGGCGGCGACCATCAGGAACGCGATGAGCCAGATCGGCGTGTCGTGAAAGAGGTACTGCTTGACGAACAAGGAAAAGATGCGCAAAATATCCGCGGACACCGAGAACCACACCGCGATGTAGAGCGCGCCGATCAGCCAGCCGAGCCATCGCCCGACGAGCCGCTGCGCGAATTCCACGAGCGTAAGCGAAGCATGCCTCCGGCTGACGAGGATCAAGATCAGCGTCACGAACAGCCCGATGACGCCGGCGATCAACAGGGATATCCAGGCGTCCTGCCTGGCCGTCTCGATCGTCGGCGCCACGGTCAGCCAGATGCTCATCGAGATTTCCAGCGTCGTGAACATCCAAAACAACTGCCAAGGCGAAATTTTCATGCGCGGTCTCCTATTCCCGGGATGCGCTTGCCGATCCCGCCCGTGTTCTGGATCTTCAGCTTCACCGTGACCGATACCTCGACGGTCGGGAACAGCTGATCCCACTTGTCCCGGAGTTTCTTCCACTGGTACGGGTGCTCGCGGTGGATTTCTTCGCCGATCCCGAACACGTCCTGCCCGTACTGCCGCTGCACCTTCTTGATCGTGGCTTCGACCTGCTTGGCTTTCATGGCGTTCAGCTTGCGTTCGAGCGGAATGCGTTCGGAGGAGGCGGAGATATCGATATTCGTATTGTTTTCGAGCACTCTTCCCGTCCCCTCCAGCTTGACGTAGGCTTTCAGCCGGTTGCCGTCGATTTCGGTGCGAACGGTCTTTTTCAGGTTGGATTCGTACAGCGAGACGGTGCCGCCCCCCGTTTCCTCCGTCAGGAATTGATTTTTCAGCACGCCCTTGACCCAAAACAATTCCAAGGACTCGCGGCCGGTCACTTTCCCGACCATCTGCAGCTGCCGGTTAAAGATCGCGACGGACTTCACTTCGAGGATTTCGTTCTTCTCCCGCTCGTTCTTCGGCGGGATCTCGACCATCGGCATGGAGGGCCGGATGCCGTCCCGGCCCACGTCCAGCAGGACGTCTCTTAAGGCGGTATCGCCCAAGCGGCAAAACCGGTCCTGATCGACGGCCACGATCGCCGAGAACGGGTTGAACGGACTGTTGATCTCGAGTACGTCCCGTCCCTCGCCGTTATTCACGACGAAGATGTCCGTGCGCATTCGCGTATCGGTATTGCGCGTGAATTGATCCATCAGGTCGATGATCCCCTTGCGCGCGAGCCGTTCGCCGATGAAGATGGACCTGCGGTGCCCGAGGAAGATTCTGCGGGGCAGCTTGTCCTGGACCTGCTGCTCCAGGTCGACGATCGACGAGCCCGACGCGGTGATGACGATATTGGCCCGCTGCCCGCCGCCTGCCCCCTCGCCCGTGCTCTTGAACCCGGCGGGCACGGCGATCTGCGCGCTCTTCTTCACTTTCCCGTCCTCCGATAAGTCCAGCCCCGTGCCGATCCAGAATGCGTAATCGTTGATCTCGTTGCGGTCCCAGCAGCCGGAGAGGCAGAGCAGGACGGCCAGGCAGCCTGCCGCGCGCAGGCAGCTCATGGCTTCCTGGGCGCCGGCGCGAACCGTTTGTTCATCCGCACCAGCGAATCCTTCCATATCGTCTTCCCGATGGGCGCGACCGGCTTCAAGTACGGCACGCCGAACGACTTGAGGGTGACCAGATGAATCATGATGAACATGATGCCGATGGCAACGCCGTACAGCCCCAGGGACCCGCCCACGATCAGCAGCGGAAACCGCAGGATGCGAAACGGCAGCGCAAGGCTGTAGCTGGGGAAGGCGAAAGACGCGATGCCGGTGCCGGCCACGATCATGACGATCGGCGCGGAGATGAAGCCCGCTTGAACGGCAGCCTCCCCGATGACCAGCGCGCCGACGATGCTCACGGCCGAACCGATCGCCTTGGGCAAGCGAAGTCCCGCTTCCCGCAGCCCCTCGAACATCAGCTCCATGAGCAGCGTTTCGATGACGGTCGGAAACGGAATTCCTTCCCGGGAGGCCGCGATGCTCAGCATCAGCGCGAGCGGGATCATCTGCGGATGGAACGTCGTCAGCGCGACGTAGATGGAAGGCAGCAAGCAGGACAGCATGGCGAGCAGCAGCCGCAGCAGCCGAACGGCCGAGACGTAGATGAAGCGCTCGTAATGGTCTTCCGCCGCCTGCAGTCCCGCCCAGAAGGTCATGGGCAGCAGCAGCGCATTGGGAGAGCCGTCGACGATAATGGCGACCCGGCCGGCCAATAGGCTGGCGCACACGGTGTCCGGGCGCTCCGTGTTCTGGATCTGGGGAAACAGGGACAGCCTGCGGTCTTCGATGAATTCTTCGATATACCCGGAATCGAGCAGCTGATTCGTGTTCATCGCCTGGAGCCGGCTCCGGACCTCCTGCAGCAGTCCGGGCTTGACCGCATCTTCGACATATGCCACGACAAAGTCCGTGTTGGTCAGCTCGCCCGCCTGATGCTGCTCGAACTTTAAGCGCGGATGGCTGATTTTGCGCCGAATCAGACTGAGGTTCGTCTTGAGATCTTCGGTAAAGCCTTCGCGCGGCCCGCGGATGGCGGCTTCGTTGGAGGGCTCGGCGATGGCGCGCTGCTTGTAGGCGGTCAGCTCCGCCACATAGGCGACCGGCTGGCCGTCCAAAAAAATGGCCGTGCAGCCCTTCAGCACTTTGGCGACGATTTCCGACAGGCGCGTGACACTCTCGTACTGCCGCAGCCGGTCGACATCGCGGCTGATCATGCAGGCCGATATGATCTGCTCCAATTTGGCCGAATCCGTCAGCTCGTCGATGTAGACGAGCAAGAGCTCGGAACGGTCCGCGAGCTTCAGCGGCCGGAACACGATATCCGCGCAATGATGAAATATGCGGCGAAGCGCGTCGTGATTGATCCCGACGCGCTCGTCCACATGCAAGGGAAGGCTCGATTCCATGCGGTTTACCACCTTATGCCAGCATCTCTGTACACAGCTTGTTCGGATTGCCGCGGCTTTATACCAATCCCGCTCCCGGCCGCGGCGTACCCCGGGCGATCATCGAACGAAAAAAAACAGGCCCGTCACGAGGACGGGCGCTGCCTGAGGACAAGCGATGCATGGCCGCGAACGGCCCGAATCGGCTTACGGGTTACGGATGGAGATCCCCGGGTTTCAGGAGGCTTTCCTTAAATTCGAATGCTATACAAGGTGCCGCCGTCAACGCGGTACCATGCGCCGTACCGGTATTGCAGCGCTCCCGGACCGCTGTAGACATGCTCCCGGTAATACAGCTCTCCCGGTCCGCTGAAGGAATACAACTGCTTTCCTTCTAAGGTGGAGTACAGGTACGTGGTGCCGTTCAGCTTATACACGACGGCGCCGTCCGGTATCCCTCTCGTATCGTACTGCGTCTCCCCCTCCCAATGCTGCAGAACCGCGCCGTTCTTCCAATAGTACGTCATGGGCGATCCATCGAGCGACAGGGTATACACGACGCCATCGGCGGATAACATGGCTTTGCCGATCGTGTAGTCCGTCCCGGCAGCGTCGTACACCTTGACCTGGGTTCGGTCCGTACGGTTGTACAGCCAGAGCACGGGATCGCCGGCCGCTTTCCAAACGATACGATGCTGGTCAAAGTCCAGGATCGTTCCGTCGAAGCGGTTAAGCAGCGTTTCCGGCGTCGGAGCAGGATTGTCGGCGGCAGTCGCGACCGTCACATTCTGTTTCGAGCTTACGTTGCCGGCAGCATCGACAGCGGCCAGCGAGAAGAGGTAGGACGACTTCGGCGACAATCCCTTCACTTCGTAGCGGTTCGCGGATCCGCTCAAGGTCGTCAGCAGCTGATTGTTTTGATAGAGCAAGTAGTTGGCTACTCCCGTATTGTCGGCGGCCGGCTGCCAATGCAGCTGTACGCTGCTCGCGGTCACATCGGAATACGTCAGCACGTCGCCCTGAGGCCACGCGGGCGCCTCCGTATCGCTCGGCGACGGAGACTTCACGCCGAAGAGGGTATCGCTGAGCAAATAAACGAGCTGGCCGTTGATCGACTTCAACTTGCCTTGGCTGCTGGCGATCAGCGTCGGCTTGTCCATTCCCTGGCGGTACTGGTACAACTTGCTGTCGTTTTCGATGACCAGGGTACCCGAGCTATCTAAAGAATGAATGCTAGACGCTTTGTTAAAGGAAGTGGCCTGCGTGACCTTGCCTTCAGGGGACCGCAAATACACTTGCCGCACATTGCTTGCGCTCGGCTTCTGGAAGGCTATCCAGCCCTCGTGTACCGTATAGTCGCTTATGCGTCCCGCTGTCGTACCGCGATCGACTTCCGTTACCGTTCCGTCCTGGTATTTCATGAGGCTGCTGCCGTCGTTCACGGTGAACAGAACCGCCTGTCCGTCGGTCACCGGTCTGCTCGGTGCCCCTGGATACTCGAATGCGATTGTCAGGCTTCCCGTAACCGGGTCATAGCGGAAAATCCGGCCGCTCTTCTGCCCGCTCAAATCCGAATCCAGCAAAAGGGTACCGCCCGGTTCCAGCGCAACGGCAAGTTCGTTGTCATTCTCCTTCGGAATCGTGCGGGCGGTCCCGGTCTTGGTATCGATCCACCACGAATCGCCTCCTAATGCATAGTTCCCGCTGAACTGCCAAGTCAGTTCGGGCGGCACATCAGTGGACGTGAGCTTCTCTCCATTCCAGGTATGCAGCATCATTCGTGTATACCCATCCTGACCTTCGTCGACGAGGAAGGCGGCTCCGGCGGGCGTCAGCCTGAACCAAGATCCGTGGTTCGCATACCCGTCATTTGGCAGCTTCGTCTCGGTACCGTCACTACGGTTCTTGATGATCAATTCACCGCTCCCGGCAAGCAGCAGACGAGACTCATCCGCATCCAAGACCGAACCCGATTCGCGCTCCATCTCCACCAATTCGGGACTGGTTTCGACATAGACGGTGCGAAACAAGTTGATCCGATGGTTGTCATCGCCGCCCGGCGATTGTTGTCCATCCGAAATGATATATTCGATGCTCAGCGATCTGCCGTTGAACTTCGTTACATCGAAGACTCGGTCGAACTTGCCTGTGCCCCCATCGCTCTCGATGAAATCCGGATAACGGGGGGACAGTCCGATTTGCACCAAAAAAGAAGGCTTCGCGAGGTCATCCTCGGCTTCGGCGATGACGTGCAGGCTAGTATCGCGAATAATGGCTCCATTAGCCGGTTCCATTCGCGTGATGACGGGAGGTTCGTCATAGGTAAAGGCGCCCGTCCCCGTTCTCGTGCTATCATAGATATCCACAGCTGTTATAATTAAGGTATGTTTGCCTTTCGCCAGACCGCTTAGCGGCAATTCTCCCTTCCAATCGCAGCTCGGGCAGGCGCGTGTCAGCGGCACTTCGCGGCCGCTAGTCGAAGCCGTGACGCTCTTAAGCTCGTACAAGGATGTCACGGCCGCGGCAATTTGCAGCTTAGTGGCTGCGTGATCGGTCGTCAGCTGCTTCAACGTGATTTGGATGTCTTCTTGCGCCGCCGCGAAATCGCTTTCAGAAGCGGTCGCCCGGAAGGGCAGAAGCAGCGTCAGCAGCAGCAGTCCGCACATCCAAAGCATGGATCTTCGGTTCATTTCGTATCACTCCCATGGACGTTTTCATTAAGGGTACCATATTTAGGAAACGATGAAATTGGTCCAAAGAGCCATATCCAGTCATGCTTCGCATATGTACATTCTACGGCCGGACATACTAACCATCAGGAAAAAAGTAACGGAGGCGGATTAGATGAAGGACGATCACCTAAGCACGGTGACGCTTGGCATGGGCTGCTTTTGGAGTCCGGACGCCTTGTTCGGGCAGCTAAGAGGAATCGTACGAACCCGCGTCGGCTATGCCGGAGGAACCCTGGATCATCCGACTTACCGGCAGCTCGGCGATCATACGGAAACGGTCGAAATGGATTACGATCCCCGGATCGTTACGCTAGAGAACCTGTTGGAAGTATTTTGGAACAACCACAATCCGTTCAATATCAACGCGTATAAAGGCCGTCAGTATCAATCCTTGGTGTTGTACCGCGGCCCCAGCCAGCTAGGCGTGATCCAAAACGTCATGAAAGCGCGGGAAGAACAAGGAAAAGGAAAGCCCGACACCGAGATTGCTCCCTATAGCCGGTTCTACCCCGCCGAGGATCGGCATCAGAAATATTATTTGAAACGCTATCCCAGCGCGATCGAAGCGCTGAGCAGGCTCTATCCATCCCCTCAAGAACTGACGAACGCCACCTTGGCGGCCAGGCTGAACGGCGTGGCCAAAGGGTATGCCAATCTGCCAGCCATCCAAGACGATATCCGGACATGGCCGCTCGGCGAGGAGGAGAAAGAAACCATGCTCCGTCTGATCAAAAGAATCAAATGGTGAATGAGCCTTCGGACAACTCAAATAGACGCCCGGATGCGCTTAGGGAGGCTGTGAACGACCAAATCGTAAGATCGGTCGATCATGGCGAAGATATCCGATTCCGGCAAAGACCCCTCGAGAATAATCGTATTCCAGTGCTTTTTGTTCATATGGTACGCCGGCCGAATGTCCTCATGCTGCTCTCTCAAGTTTTCCGCGATCAGCGGGTCGCATTTCAGGTTCAAGAACCCTTTATCCTCATAAAAAAGCGCGAATAATTTCCCTGCGATTTTGATCGCCAATGGACCGCGTTCACCCAAAGGATAATCCTTCGCCGCTCCTTGCTTGCATAGACAGTATTCGATGAGCGTATGGATCAAATCGGATCATCTCCTTCGTAAAAGAGTCCATATCGGCCTGTTAAGACAGTTGTTCTTCAAGTACCGTAACCGCAAGCTGAACGGACAGGCGCGATGTCTTCACGATGCCTTCCTTGGCAAGCTCGCTCATGACGCCGCTGACCGCTTCGCGGCTGGCGCCGAGCATATTGGCAATCTCTTGATGGGACAGCGGCAGGTCGATCAGCGCATACCCGTCTCGAATGATGCCGAATTTCGCGCTCAGCGTGGACAGGATATGGAGCACGCGTTCTCTAAGACCATACAGCGCAAGCTGCTCCAATTGTTCCTCCCGCTCCTTTAACCGCTCGCCGAGCGTTTTGAGGAATTTCAGCGCGAGCTGAGGCCGATTGATCATCAGCCGTTCGAACTGAGGCTCGAACATGGTGCATAGCAGGGACGGTTCCAGCGTTTCGATATACACCCGGCTGGTTCCGAACGAGAACGAATTGAGCGCACCGAAAATATTGCCTTTCGAGAGAATGCCCAGCGTAAACTGCTTGCCGCTCTCGTTCAATTTGTAGAGGCGAAGCTTGCCCTCCTTGACGAAGAAGAGGCCCTCGCGGGAGGACTCCGGGGTTTGGACCAGGGTGTTCTTCGCGATGCGATTGAAATGATGGATGGTATCCAATTGATCGATCTCTCGCATCTCTTCTCGCGACATTTCATCGAAAATGCTGATTTGCGACAAATACCAGAGCTTGTTCATGGATTATCGAGCCTCCTGGTGCAAGCCAACGGGATGACAGCATGCCTTGTTAGGAAAATTTGCATTGCAATATCCATATTAGCATGTACAATTGGATTCCATCAGGTCCACTTTTGGTCAAAAATCAGCATACCACTTATTCGGGATGAGGGAGGCTTGCTTGATGCACCGACGCATGTTGTCTGCTGCCAATGAATCGAAAACCAAAGCCATCTATTCGTTCCTGCGCGAACAGATCTTTCAAGGCGTCTATGCGGCCGGTGTCAAGCTCCCTTCGACGCGGGATTTGGCCAACGAATTCGGCGTATCGCGGGCGCTCATCGTGGATGTGTTCGAACAGCTCATCGCTGAAGGGTACTTGGAAGGCCGGCAAGGCTCCGGCAGCTATGTCGTGGATTTCGGCGGAAGCACGCGACGCATCCCTGCTCAGCTCCAAGGACTCGATGCTCCCGGTGAAGCGGCCGATGCGGAACCGCCGGCTCGCTTCCAAGGGATCGATTTTCGCCCCAGTTTTCCGTCTCTGGCGCATATCCCTATCAAGAGATGGCGAGAAACCGCCATGGCCGCCTATGCGAATACGCCTGCGTCCGAATTCGGCTATGACGACGATCCCGCGGGTCATTGGCAGCTTCGCGCGCAGATTTGCCGGCTGCTGCTGCATACCAAGGGCATTCGGTGCCAGCCTTCGCAGGTGATCATCACCTCCGGCGCGACGCAAGCCATAGCCTTGCTGTCCCGGCTATTCTTGAAACCGGGGGACGAGGCCGTCATCGAAGATCCGAGCGCCGCCTTCGTGCAGCATATTCTCGCCTCGACAGGCGCCGAGCTTATACCGGTTCCCGTGGACGAGCACGGCCTGCGCGTGGACGACATCCCGGCCCATCGGCACCCCGAATGCGTATTCGTCACGCCCTCGCATCAATTTCCGTTAGGCAGCATTCTATCGATCGGGCGGCGCCTGCAGCTGATCGAATACGCCCGGCAAACCGGCTGTTACATTATCGAGGATGACTACGACAGCGAATTCCGGTATACGGGCATGCCGGTACATGCCCTGCGAGAGCTCGACGCGGAGCGGATCGTCTATGTCGGGACGTTCAGTAAAAATTTGTTTCCCGCGCTGCGTATGGGCTATATGGTGGTTCCGCACGAGCTGCTGACGCCGCTGCTTCGCGTAAAGCGGCTGACGGACATGCACAGTCCGGTCTTGCCGCAGCTCACGTTGGCGAGATTTATCGCCGATGGCCACCTGGAGCGCCACATCGCCCGCATGAAGCGCATTTACAGCAGAAGGCGAAAAAGTCTCATCGCCGGTTTGTCCGACATATTCGGCGGCAGCGTGAACATATCCGGGGATGCCGCAGGCCTGCATCTGGTCGCGGAGATGGCCGATCGCGTATGCGACGCCCGCTTCACCGCTCGGCTCGAGGAACGTCATATTAAAGTTTATCCGGCTGACCGATACACCATCGTGAAAGGAACGTACGAGAATCGGCTTATTATGGGATTCGGCAATGTGGAGGACATGAACATTATAAAGGGCATCCAGACGATTGCGAGCGTCCTCAGACATCCGTCGTAAATGGCGAACGAGCCGGCAGACAGGCGGCGCCGATGGAGCATTCAACATAAAATCCCCTCGAGGGGGATTTTTTCGATTCGGGGAGACGAACACGTATTTATCGGTGCGCATCGCCATCTCGGCAATCTCGTTATAGGCGTCGCCGTAATACACAATATTGCGTCATGTCCCGTCTCCTACGTTTAGTTGACCCACTTCACGACGTCGTCGAACGGTCTGCGCGTTTTCGGTTTCGGCTCTTTTTGACGATAACCGAAGGCAATCATGACCGAGATCGTAAAATGCCCGTCCTCCAGCAGCCCTTCCTCCTCCAACAGCCGATTCATGGTCTCGATATCAAAGCCTTCGATCGGACACGAGTCAATGCCGATCAGCGCCGCGGACGTCATCATATTCGCAAGCGGTATATAGGTCTGCTTGATGGCCCAATCGGTAAGGAATCGTTCATGATCCAGCAGCTTGAAATCATCTCGCTGGAATGATTCGAGTATTTCGAGATGCCTCGGCAGATGTTCCGCCGGAACGTCTCTCGCCTGCTGCGCCGTCAGGTAGGCGGAGTCGTATCTCATATCGAGCGGAGTCCGGGCCAGAATAATGACGAAATGACTGGCCTCCGGCAGCTTGCTTGCCGCTCCGTACGAGATGTGTTTGATTTGCTTCAGAAGCCGTTCGTTTCGAACCACGACGAATTTCCACGGCTCCGTGCTGAACGAACTGGGCGAGAGCCGGGCTGTTTCCAGAATAAACTGAAAGTCGTCGTCGGAGACGGTTTTGCTCGGATCGAATGCTTTGGTTGCATGCCGAAAACGATGCGCGTCTAAAATTTCTTTTTTGGTTATCGTCATAATCCATTCTCCTTCTTAAGCACAATGTAATGTTGTAGTCGTTACAGCTTTTTGAGCTCGCGCAAGATGTCCTCCGGGCTTTGGTGCTGCATGAAATTAGGATTGACGTAGGAGGAGCGGATCACGGCATTCTCGTCGATCATGAAGGTAGCCGGAACCGGCAGCACCCATTTCGAAGTATTATTATACTCGGCCAGATCGAGTCCGATTCCTTCCATGAGCGCCTGTACGCCCGCCGGAACGTCGAATAACAGATCGTACTTGGCCGTGACCACGCCGTTCGGATCGCTCAGGACTTGAAATTCCAATCCTTCCTTCTCCTGAAGGGACAACGAATGATCCGGCTGTTGCGGGCTAATCGCGATGAGCTGCGCTCCCATCGCTTGGATCTCCGGCAGGATTTGCTGGTACGCCCTTAATTGCATATTGCAGAAGGGACACCATCCGCCGCGATAGAACACGAGTACGACCGGTCCTTTCGCGAGCTCATCATATAAAATGACCTCCCGGCCCAGGGCGTTCGTTAATCGAAAGTCCGCCGCCTTCTCGCCGGCTTGCTTCCCGGACGCGACCCCGGACTTCTGAAGTTCTTCGATCATTTGTCCGATCTGGATCTGCGCTTCCATCGGCGAATCGGCCTTAAACTGCCGGACGGCCGCTTCCAGCTGCTCGGTTAAATTCGGGTTGCTCATCGTTACGAAACCTCCAATATCACGTGATAACCCGATTATAGCTCCACGTTCGAGCGGCGTTCTGTGAAGTAGATTACAGTTTGTCGTATACATAAAAAGGCATGAGTCCGGTATATGACCGAACCCATGCCGAGCATGCTGCGGCAAGCCATGCTTACTCTTTCACCGATCCGAGCGTAATGCCGTGAATAAAATATCGCTGCAAGAACGGATACACGAATACAATCGGCAGCATCGTCAGCGATATTTTTGCCGCATCGAGCGTCTGGTTCGATATGTCCGACAGCGAGCCGCCCGCCTTCGTGATATCCTCGGGACGGGTCGGGTCGATCGTGACGACGATCTGCTGCAAATACGTTTGCAGCGGCATCAGATGCGGATCGTTAATAAAAACGATCGCCTGGAAATATTCGTTCCACGTGTTGACGATCGTGAAGAGCGATATCGTTGCCAGCACCGGGAGCGACAGCGGAAAGTAGATGTACGCCAGCTTCATCCACGGACCTGCCCCATCGATGTTCGAGCAGTCGTCCAGCTCCTTCGGCAGATTGCGCCAAAAATTGAACACGAGCAAGATGTTGCCGAAGTTAAACAAGTACGGCAGAACCAGGATCCAGAAATTGTCGTACAAGCCGAGATTCTTGGCGTTCATGTACCCCGGAATGATGCCGCCGTTGAAGCTGCTGACGATCAATAGCAGCCAGAGATACACGTTCCGCATCCGGAAATCCCGGGTTTCCCGGGAGAAGGGGAAGGCGGCCAAATAGGTGACGACGGTTCCGAGCGCCAGCGTAATGGCGATCCGCTCTACCGATACCCAGAGCGAGCGGAAGAACTGCTTGTCGTCCATGACGCGCGCGTACGCATTCAGCGACAGCCCCTTGGGAAGCACGGTGATCGTGCCGGAACCGGCGATGGCGGGATTGCTGAACGAGACCGCGACGGTATGCAAGATCGGAAATAGCGTGGCGGCCGAGACGACCGTCAGTATCAATATCAACGCAGCATCGAATGCCCGCGAACCGGACGATTTGGAAGCAAGCATGCGGTGTTCTCCTCCCGGGCTAGAATATGCGGTAGTTGGCAAACCGATAAGCCAGTGTATAGGTGAGCGCAATCAGCGACAGCCCCATCACGCTGTTGACGAGCCCGACCGCGGTGCCCATTTCGTACTGCGCGCCGACCAGGCCGTTGCGAAAGACCCAGGTTTCGATGACGTCGCCGGTATCGTATACGATGACGTTGTACAAATTGTAGATCTGATCGAAGCCCGCATACAGAATGCCGTTCAAGCTGAGCGTCGCCAGCAGCGCGATCACCATGGCGATGCCGGGAATGGACACGTGCCGGATGCGCTGCAACCGGGTCGCGCCGTCGATCTCCGCCGCTTCGTATAAGGCGGGATTGATGCTCGTCAGCGCGGCCAAATAAATGATGGTCGAGAACCCCATCTCCTTCCACATGTTCGAGAGGATGATAATCGGACGAAACCAAAAATTGCTGCCGAGATACATGATCGGCTTCATTCCGAACATCGACTCCAGCATATGGTTGATGATGCCGTGGGTCGACAGAATGTCGCGGAAGATCCCCGCCAATATGACCCATGACAGAAAGTGCGGCAAGTACGTGATCGTCTGCACCGACCGCTTGAACCACTTGACGCGCAATTCGTTCAGCATGAGGGCCAGCACGATCGGGAGAATGAGCAGCGTGATCAGCTTGCCGACCGAGATGAGCAGCGTGTTGCGCAGCACGCGCCAGATTTCCGGGTTTTGGATCAGAAATTCGTAATGCTCCAGCCCCGCCCACGGCGACCCGACGATGCCTTTCGTCGGGACAAAATGCTTGAATGCCAGCAATATCCCGTAGATGGGCAGCACATGGAACTGAATGAACAGGACAAAAACCGGTAGCAGCATGATGTGATAATGGAACTGATCGTTTTTAAAGAGTTTGGTCATTCTCTCGTCCTCGCTCCTGCCGCCGTCTCGAAGCGGATGGCGGCAGGCTTTAGGCTTGCCGCCGTCCGGCTAAGCGGACTATAGTCGTCAGCCGCCTTCTTTGGCGACCGCGTCATTCACTTCCTGCGTGATTTGATCGCCGCCCTGCGCTTTCCACTCCTTGACGAACGTGTCAAAATAGGCGATCGGCTCCTTGCCCATGATGATCTTCGTGAACGCCGTCAGCTGTTTGTCCATGAGCGAGCCCATCTTGGCGTCGTAGGTCGGCGTCGAGCCGTTGAAGGCGTTCCACTGAATATCGAGCTTGGAATGCGCGATCGCGGAGAGCGCCGACATCCAGTTGATGTAATCTTTATACTTGCCCGGGTCCTTGCGCGGGTTGTCGTGGTTCGGCTGCAGCGAGCCTTCGAAGATTTGCCGCTCGCCGACCGTCAGATCGTCCACCGTCGCCTTGCCGGCGAAAATATCCTCGAACAGCTTGACGCTGCGGAGCGTCGTATCGAGGTAGGCGATGCCGAAGTTCGGAATGATCGTTGGCGCATCGACCTTGTCGCGCCCGTACTGAGTGTCCAGTTCATTGCGGCGGTCCACCGTTTCCTGGTAGCCGGAATGGCTGACCTTCGTGCCGAAATTCAATATTTTCACGGCCGCTTCCGGATTCTTGAACCCTTTCTTGACGACCAGGAACTGATTCGTCGGGAAGTCCATGACGGCATGGATCGTATTGTCGGTCGTCAGCGTATACGCCTTCCAGTCCGCCTTCGGATCGTTGTCGATATTGAACGTCAGCGGATAGCTGCCGTTCCACCAGGAACCGATCTGCATCCCGGCCTTTCCCGACGTGATCATCTCGGCTTCCTTGTTCCCGTCCTTCAGCGCGAATTCCGAATCGAGCAGTCCTTCCTTGTACATGTCCGCCAGCACCTGAAGCGGCTTCTTCGTCTCTGCCTGAATGCCGCCCCAGACGACCTTGCCCTCGTCGTCCTTTACCCAATTTTTGGGAAATAACTGATAGGCGTTAAAGATCGAGACGGCGTCCGTGAACGCCGGGTCCATGAACTGGTTCTGCATCGCAAGGCCGATCGTATCCGCTTTGCCGTTGCCGTCCGGGTCCTTCTCCTTGAACGACCTGGCGACGGCGACGAGATCGTCGACGGTCTTGGGCGGCTGCAGGCCCAGCTTATCCAGCCAGTCCTGGCGCACCCACAATATCTGTACGTTCGCATACGTGTCGCCCTGGGATGGCAAACCGTACATTTTGCCGTCGAAGGCGGCGTAATCGAGCGCTTTGTTATCGAACGTCTGATAGTAGTCCTTGACCTCGTCCGACGCATACTTCGCATAGACGTCCGTCAAATCTTCGACCATATCGGCGTCGACGAGGCGCTTCAGCATGCTGCGGGCGGACTGCTTGTTGTCGGTCGATTTCAGGATGAACACGTCCGGCAGGTCGTTGCTCGCGAACATCAGGTTATATTTCTGGTTGAACTGGTCTCCGGACGGAGCGCTCCATTTGACGACCGGCTTGATATTCAGCTTGTCGAGCCAGAAGTCGTTCGTCCAGTTCGATTCGTACGTGCTTCCCGGAATGAACGATTTCTCCGATTCCGGGTTGCGGTCGTAGATGACGCTGAGCTCGAGCGTTTCCGCGTATTTTCCGAACGGATCCGGCGCCGCCTCCGGCTCTTTGTTCGTGCCGGCCTCTTGCGTGTTGCCGCCGGATCCGCCCGCGCCGCCGGCGTTCGTGCCTCCGCTTCCCCCGTTGTTCGCATTCGAGCACGCCGACAGGACGAGCAGCGCCGCCGTCAGCGCAAGGCCCGCGCGCAGCTTTTTCATGGCCTACCCCTTCTTTCTTCTCGGAATGTGGAAGATCTGAGTCCAGCTTACCCGATCGCACGGACCATCGATCAGCGAAGATCGTTTGGAGAGACGGCGAAAACCGTTTCCGCTTCGCTCCGGATATCGGACGCTTTTCGCACGGCCTTCGGACAGCATTAATCGGTTCGATGCTTGCCGTTCGCTTGCCGAATCCGGAATTCGGATGGCAGCTGGCCGGTGCATTCACGAAAAACGCGGCTGAAATACCGTTCGTCCTGAAAGCCCGACCGTTCCGCGATCCAGTAAATCGGATAATCGGTCCCGGCCAACAGCTTGCGGGCCGTGCTGATGCTGCAGGCGCGCGCGTATTCGTTGAACGACATGCCGAAGGTCTCCTTGAACACTTGGCTGAAGTAGCTGCGGCTGAGCCCGACGAGCCGGGCAACCTCGCCTTGAGGGAGACCGTCCTTCAACTGCTCGCGTATGACGTCGAGCGACTTCAGCGCGCACGCATAGACCTCCTTCGAATAATGCAGCGCCGCGAATCTGCGGCCGAGCGCCGACCGCGCCTGCCGCAGCAGCTCCAGCCACTGCTCCCAATAGAGGACAGGCTCGGGAAGAGCGGGCAGTCCCGCGTCCTTCAACCCTTCGACGAGCGACCAGCCGTGCAGCGTTTCCGTTAGAAACGCGCCCAGCGCATGGATCGGCGGCTCGCCTGCCCGCACCTGAGCCGACCATTCCAGAAATTCGCGCTCCGCGAACACCCAAGCATAGGTATGCCAGCGCTTCTCGATGTCCGCCAAGCTGTCGGCACGCTGCTTCGCGCTCCGCCGCTTCACGTCGGCGAGCGAAACCGTCGGCAGGCCCACGCCGGCTTGATAACGGTACGGAAGCATCTGCGCGGCCGCATCCGCAAGCGGCTTTTCCATGCCCCGAATCTCATCGGCGCGGCAGTCCGTCACCTGTACGGCCAACCAGCCGCGATCCGCCGCCTCGGCCGCGATCCGCTCGGCTGCCGCTTCGCCCGGATGCTCGGCGATCAGCCAGGCGAATTCGCCCGCTCGCGCCATGCCGAGCCCGCGTTCGGCGCGCAAG
The DNA here is from genome assembly GCF_042653205.1 of Paenibacillus sp. GCM10023250. NCBI lineage: Bacteria > Bacillati > Bacillota > Bacilli > Caryophanales > Paenibacillaceae > Paenibacillus > Paenibacillus sp. GCM10023250. The sequence goes on from NZ_JBHSHY010000016.1 coordinate 93,102, forward strand.
CGAGCCGGCCAGTCCGGCTGCGCGTCCGAGAAGGGCGCGAGCAGCAGCACCGCGTCCCGCTTCCGGCCGGCGGCCCGCAGCTCCGTCATTCTGTCCTTGACTCGGCGGAGCGACCGTTCGATTTCTTGCGGATCGAGCCGGGTCTTCACGATGTAGTCCAGTGCCCCTAACCGGAGCGCCTCCTGAATATAGTCGAAATCGCGATGGCAGGTCAGCACGACGGCCGGCAGCCCGGGGTATCGCGCTTTCGCTTCGCGCAGCAGCTCCAGCCCCGACATGACCGGCATCGTCAAGTCGGTGATCAGCAGATCGACTTCGTGCTCCCGCAGAAAGCGAAGCGCCGCCTCCCCGTTGTCCGCCTCTCCGATAATCCGGATGCCGTAGCTCTCCCAGGGAAGCGAGTGGACGAACCCCTGACGGACAAAATATTCATCTTCCACGAACAGCGTCCTGATCATAGGTGTTCCCCTCCGATCTCGTCCGGCAGCCGCATCGTGATCGTCGTGCCGATACCGGGTTCGCTCTCCACCTGCATGCCGTACTGCTCGCCGTAGAAGGAGCGGATCGCGTTCTGCACGTACGACAGTCCGATGCCGAGCCCGGCTTTCTTCGCCGTATCCGCCGGCTGGTCGAACAGCTGGCTGCGTTTCTCGGCCGACATGCCCTCGCCGTTGTCGGCGATCCGCACGCAGACAAATCCGCCCTTCTCCCGGGCGACCGTCACGCGGATGAAGCCGTCCTTATTGTTGAAGCCGTGGTACAGCGCGTTCTCCACGATCGGCTGCAGCAGAAACCGCGGGAACGGAATATCGAGCGTGCCGTCCTCCGCTTCGAAGTCGACGCGGAACGCATGCTGATACCGGATCCGCTGCAGGCTCACGTAATCGCCGACTGCCTTCAGCTCCTGCCCGATCGTGACGATCTTCCCTTCCTTGCCAAGATTATAGTCCAGGACTTCGACGAAATAGGACACCAGCTCGAAGATATCGCGCTGGCCGTTCAGTTTCGCCAGCCACTGCACCGTATTCAGCGTATTGTGGATGAAATGCGGATTGATCTGATACATCAGCTTCTCCACCTCCAAATCCCGCTTGTTGCGCTCCTTCAGCTCGATTTCCTTCAGCAGGCTGACGATTTCGCCCTTCATGTAACCGAACGTGCCGAGCAGCTCGTCGAATTCGGATACGCCCGTCTTGCGGATCGGCTCGTTGAAGAGGGTCGCGGCGGTATGCTGCAAATACCGGTTAAGCCGAACGAGCGGCCGGTATATCGTCCGCCAGATAAACCAGGCCAGCAGCAGGCTGGCGCCGATCGATAGCAGGCCGACGGCGGCGAATCCGGCGATCCATTCGTTCGTTTCCCGGAAAAATTCCTTGCGCGCGACTACCGTCAACAGCGTCCAGCCGGCGCGGCCCTCGGCGGCGAACACCGCGTAATCCCCGCTCGCGAAATAGGAACGGCCCTTCGCCGGTTCCAGCTCGACCGGGCGGTTCAGCGGGAACACGTCCGGCTGCTCGCTGTACACCGCCTCTCCGTTTGCGTTCAGCAGCACATGCTTGATCGGCAGCCCGTACGGAAGGCGGTTCAGCCGATCACCGAACACTTTGAAATTCGTCTCGATATAGACGGCGATGCGCTTCTCGCCGGCTCCGCCGCCGACCGTCCGCAGCACGGAGAGCACCGTATTGGCGCTGTACGGATAGAGCGTCCGGTGCGGACCGAGAAACTCGAGCCCCGCGTACGGCGTCACAATGCGAGGAAATTGCGGGAGATGCAGATCGGGATTCACATTCATGTTGGAGAACAGGAAGGACTCGTCATCCGGCAGATAATAGCTCATCAAGCCCAGATCGGGATTCGTATAGTTGACGATCGTTGTATATTTATAGACGTCCTTCTCGATCGCGCCCCGCTCCAGCGGGTCCTTACGGTGGATGTAGGCGTTGTAACGGCTGCGTATATCGCCGATCAGCGCCAGCTGCTGCGAGGCGTAATCCAGATTGCTGAGCGTCGCGTCGAGACTGGCCTTCTCTTGGTTCAGCGTGCTCTGGATGCCCTTCTCCAGCTTGCCCGAGAGCAGGTGGTCAATGGTGTAATAGGAGATGCCGCCGATCAAGGAGACCGGTATGACGGCTGCCAGGAGCAGCGCGACGATCAAGCGGAATTTCAGCGATTGCGGAAGCGGTATGTCGAACCGGGCGATGCGCATGATGCCCTTCCTTCCCTTCTATAATTGAAAGCGCATTCATAAAGGTTCGTAAATAACCGCGGAAGGAGAAGGACCCCGCGGGGTCCTCCGTTCAGCTACAGCCTATCGGATATACTCGAGGAGCCTTGCCAGCGCGACCGCCGCCTCGGCCCGGCTGACCGCCGCCTTCGGCCGGAAATTCTCTTGGTCCGCCGTCATCATTCCGGTCGCGATCGCGGCTTCGACCGCCGCCAGAGCCTCGTCCGAAATCTGCTTTCCGTCCTTCAGCTTCACCGCTTCCGGATGCTTGACCGTCCGTCCGGTTTCCGCCTCGTATACGCGCATCAGCCCCATCGCAAGCTGCTCGCGGCTTACGGCCGCGTTGGGCGAGCCGGAACCCTCCGCCGCTTGCTTGGCTGGCCGGGATGAAGCCGCGGCCGCGGCCCCGGTGCCGTTGCGCTCGTCGGCGAAGCTCGAGAGTTTCGCCAGCATGTCGCCCAGCTCGCCGGCTTTCAGGGCTTTGTTCGGCTGGAAGCGGCCGCCTTCACCGTCCGCGATCCCGTTCGCGTACAGCGTCTTCACCGCTTCGGAGGCGAAATGGCCGTCCGGAACGTCGGCGAACGGCTCAACGTTCGTGCCGAGCAGCGATTCGAGCGCACGGTATTTCGGCGTTTGGAGGCCGCCGAAGATATCCTCCGCCGCTCCCCACATGCCGTACCGGCTATAGCCGCTCGTCAACGTGAAATACATGAACATGTCGCCGTCCTTGGCGAGGAAATTGTTGCCGATGTCATACGTCACGAGGTCGCCCATCCGCTCCGAGCGATGGGCGGCGATCCGGTTCGCGACGTTGATCGTGCTGCCGCCGCCGGAATCCGGTCCGCCTTCATACGTGAACGAATGGAGTCCGTATTGCGCCGCGAGATCGATCAGCTTCATTTTGCCGTCCTCCGGCAAACTCCGGCGGGCGCTGTCCGCCTGCATCGCGGTCAGTACCTCCGTCTTCGACGCCGCGTCGCTTGCTTGGGACGAATTGAAGTACGGCGCCGTCGCGATCGCGTAGAAGTAGTTTCGCGGATCGCCGTACGTCTTGTCGACCCAGTTCAGCATATCCTCGTATTGGTCGGGGAACAGCACGAACCAGCTCAGCACCGGACGGATGCGGGTATTCAGCGCATCCTCGCCGAAAACGGACTGGAACGTCCGGCCGATGTCCACGACCCGCTTGGCCACGCGGTGGCGCGCCCATGAGCGCTGCTCCGGCGGATATGATGCGTCGTTCGGGTCGTCGAAATAGGACGTCATGACGTAACGGCTCAGATCGGAACCCGCGCCGCCCTCCGCGATTGCGGCCGCTTTATTGTATTCCTGCTGGCTGAACAGGTCGTTCCACACCTCGTTCGAATACTCCACGTAAATATCGAGCCCCGGGTCGAGCTTTTCTTTCAGCAGCAAGGCCAGCTCCCGCACGTAATCATCGGAGGCGGCGGCCGGCACGTTGATCCAAATATCTTTTTGCGCTTCGTTGGCGAGCGCGATGACGTACTCCCAGGCTACGCCCTTCGTGCCGTTCAGCTCCAGCTGGGTGGCATCCGTCGGCTGCTTCCGGTCCTGCCATTCGGTGACGGCGGGATAGGCCGGATTGTTGTCGTTCGTGCTCAGCCAATCCATGAAGCGAAGCGTGCCGAACGGCTGAAGCGCCTGCAGGAATTCGCGCGTGAACAATTCGCCGCCGGCTGCCGCATAGCCTGGCCGCATCAGCTTCACGTCGCGGACGCCGCCGTCCGTCTGCGTGAAGCGGACATACAGCAGACCGCCGCCCTTGGGGAGCGTAAGATCGGCCGTCGTCGTGCCGCTCGCTTCATCGTAGCGTTGATTGGCGACCGTGAACGGACTGGAGGGGTCCATGTTGCCGATAACGGCCCTTCCTTTGAAGGAAAGCTTGTACGTGCCGCTAATGTCGGGGATCTTCCGCTCGGGATCGTCGATATCGTTCAGCCAGGCAGCCACCGGGCGATGATCGAAGAAGACCGTCGACGCATCCTCGAGCGGCCAGCCGTCGGCGTCCGTCTTCACGCCCGGGGAGCCGTCCGGCTTCGACCAGGCGCGGAGCGTCTTCGCGGCGTCCGCAAATTCGAAGCCGCGGCCGCCGATCCCTTCCAGCCCAACGCCGATTTGACCCGGATAGATCGCCTTCGTCAGCGCCGGCAGCGGCGTATTCGTTTGGACGGTCGCCGTATTCGTCGGGAACGATGTCAGTCCTTCTTGCTCGGCAACGACCTTGAACGCATAGGCTTGTCCGGTCCGCAGCCCATCCGCGGTATAGGTCGTCCCGCTCGTATGCCCGATCGGCGTGCCGTCCCGGTATACCGTATACGTCAGCCCTTCCTTCTCCTGCGGCGCGTCCCACGCCAGGTCGACGCGCGTCTCCGTATTGTCGGTGGAATGGAGGAACGACGGCGATATCGCTTCCTTTCGCAGCTCCTCCGGCGTGGAAACCTTCTGCAGCGCGACGTCGTCCAGATAGAAGTCCGCATTCGCCCATTTGACGAGCTGCAGATTGGAATTGGATAGCTTCGTCAGTTCCTCCGGTGCCGTGAACACGCTTTCCGCGTAATGGTAGCTGCCGTCCGTTTCGTTGAAGTCGAGCTGCCGCGAGAAGCTCTTGCCGAGCGTAAGCTTCAAATTGCCGCCGGCTTCGCCGTTCTCGTACTTGTACCAGGCGCCGAAGCGATACGTGCGGCCCGGCTCCAGCGCGCCGAAGTCAAGCCCCGTTACGCCGAACCCGCCCGCGATCTTCAGCGCCATCTCGCCCTCGTGCTGCCCGCCTTTACCGATCGCGATGTTGGTCCAGTTCGGCCAAGCGAGGTCGCCGTCTTCAAAATCGCCGTTCGGGATCAGGTTGACGCCGTACGTGTCGTTCGCCGGCGCATCGGCGTGCGCGTCGAGCGCCGCGGCGTTCGCCGGCACCAGCAGCAGCGCGGCAAGCGCGGCCATACGAATGCGTTTGTTCATCAAAATCCTCCCTTTCGCCTCAAAGAACTGAATGCGCTTTCATTATTGTGGTTCCCTTTCGCAATTCCGATTGCATGCTTTCTGCGCGCTTTGCTGTCGCTCGTCGGCCGCCATTGTCGCCCCCTTGCCGCTCGGAATAGAAAGCGCTTTTCTTCTGTCTATCCATCATTATAATGAAAGACAGCACGGGACAAGGTTGCCGAACAAGACAAATTCATGGGCCGTTCAAGACAATAATCACCCGCTGGAGGCAGAGTGCAATGAAGCGCGTTACACGAGTGCTGGAATGGAACACGTTGTTCGCGGAATGGCTGCCGATTCATGTTACCCGGACGAAGGAAGGGTTCTACCTCGAGCAGCATGTTCATGATTTCGTCGAGATCGTCTATGTGGAGGAAGGCGAAGGCTTTCATTACATCGAGGACGAACTCGTCCGCGTGCGCAGGGGCGACGTCTTCTATTTGCCCGTCGGCACCTCGCATGTGCTGCGGCCGAGCGGCAAGCCGCCGTCTCCGCAGCTAATTGTCTATAACTGCGTCGTCGAGCCCCTTTATCTGAAGCGGCTTCAAGATATGCACGACCTAGCGCTCCCGTTCGATCCTGCGGGCGGCGTTCCGCGGGACGGCGCGACAGGCAAGGCTTGGTACGCCTTCTCGGACCGCAGCGAACAAATCGGAGACATCTTCCACAGCTTGTTTACGGAATACGCGCTTCGGGGACCGGGGTGCCAAGCCGCGCTGACGGCCTGGCTGATGCTGCTGCACGTCAAGCTGTTCCAGCGGGCACAGACGCCCGATACCGGCCATCGGCCTGCCGGCAGGCATCTCGACGCCGCGCTCGAATGGCTCGACCGCCATTTCGACGGCCCGGTGTCGTTAGCCAAGGCAGCGGCGGCGGTGGATATGAGTCCCCGGCACTTCTACCGCCTGTTCAAGGAACGGACGGGGCAGACGTTTCTCGAGTACGTGCACAATAAGCGGATCGCCAGAAGCTGCCTGCTGCTCGAAACGACGAACCTCGGCGTGTCGGAGATCGCGTATGCCGCGGGCTACAAGGATTTGAAAAGCTTTTACCGGACGTTCCGCAAGCTGGCGGGCTCCACGCCGACCGCCTACAGGCGCAAGAAGGCCGCGCCGTAACCTAGCTTCGCCTCGAATCGAAGGGAGATTGAACCACTCTGCGCTCCCCCATCGATTCCCGGCCTGCTCATGGGTTGTCCTGTCCGCCAGACAACGGAAGCCCTGCAGCGTGCTCAGCCGCCCCAGGCCCGACTGCTTGTAGCGGCGCATGCCTCCAATCCAAATAGGGGTGAAATGGTTCACCCCTATCATGCCTAGTCGGATTATTTACCTATGCTCGCTTGATAATCGGTTATTAACGTTGTCAAATCGGCGATCGCCTTATCGAGTCCCAGATCCTTCAGACGCTTCATGCCTGCTTCGTAATATTTTTCGAAATTGGCATCGTTATCGGCGACAATGGCCTTCGCCCATTCGTTCTTCATACAGCCGATAACGCCGTCTTCACCGGTAAGCTTGCCCCACTCCGGCACTTGGTTAATGAACATGCCGGTCAAATCCATCTTGATCGGACGAACCGTTGCTTGCGTAATCGCGTTCCACTCTTCCCCGTACGGATTGTCCACGTTTTTCGGAGTCTCATAGACGGACTTATAGCCGCGTATCGTCTCATGCGTATAAATCAGTCTGCCCAAATCGATTTGGTTCAAGTTGCCGCCGCTGAGACCGTAGAAGGCCAAGTCTTTATCCGTCTGCGTGCCGAGCAGCGCGTTCTGATCAAGCGCCGGATCCTTGAACTTCCGCTTGCCGTCCTTCTCTTCCCATAGTCCTGCGCTTTCAGGTCCCCAGGCCATCAGGAGCTCGCCTTCTTCCGAGTACTGGAAGTCGATCCAGTTGAGGATCTGCTTCAGTTCGTCCTCGGGCACGCTCTTGGAGATCATAATAAAATTTCCGCCGCGTGGATCCTGGAAATCATATTGCGGAGAATCGGCAATCGGATTCGCAGGCGCTTGGATAAGGCGGTACTGGAACTTCTCCCCGCTCTTCTTCAGCGTATCGTTGAGCGCACTAATATCCTGCCAGAAATGCGTAACGGCATATTGGCCGTTGTTCAGCTTGCTCGTGCGCTGGTCATCGCTCATGGTGAACGTTTCTTGATCCATGAGTTTGTTCTGATAGGCTGTATGCAGCCATTTCAAGTAATTCTTGTAATCCGCTGTGGCCGGAGCCCAGTAAAGCGAGTTCTTCTCGTCGTCCCACACCGGACCGCCGGACCCGCCGGCAAACCCCCACGCCTGCGACCACGGACCGATCCACCAGCCCTGCGTCCACATATCGAGCGGGACGACATCTTTGCCGTTGACGGTCTTCATGTTCATGTCCTTCGATTTCTGCAGGAAATCCATTAGATCGTCCGGCGTCTTCATATTCACCTTCATATCGTCATAGGTGAGTTTGCCGTTCTTCTTCAACGCATCGCCTAGCTCGGCGACCGTCTTGGCGCTAGGATCATACGCCTTCAAAATATCGTCGCGTACGACCAGCTGCCATGCACCGTTCCCGGAGGCGTTCTTCTCGAACATCGATCCTTTCAGCTCTGGCGCATTGGTCGTATTCGCCGGAACGTCGCTTGGAATGCCGTAGATCTTGCCGCCGATCTTCGTCGAATCCCATGCATCCTTCGTTACCCGCTTCAACACATTGGGTGCGTATTTCGCCAAGTAATCATCCAAATTCCATACTTTGTCTGCCTCAACGAGCTTCTTGATAATGTCTTCGGAACTGCTTCTCTGGGCATAAATCACATGCGGCAGATCGCCTGTCGCCAGGTACATATTGAGACGTTCCAAGCCGGTAACGCCGTTATTGACAATAATATCCTTTTGAGTGAAATTGACTTTGGTGATCTTCTTAATTTCGGGAGATACCACATCTTCGGTAGGGCCTTTCGTCGGCGCGGTATCAGCCCAGGTGTACCAAACCTTCAAATTCAAATCCTTCTCAGGCACATAGTTGCCATCTGTCGCCGCTGCATTCGCATTCGTTCCTTGGTTTGCCGACTTATGATTGCCGCTACTGTCATTGCCATTGCCGCTGCAACCGGACAGCAGCGAGACCGCCACCATAAGCGCCGCCCCCGAGCTAACCGCTTTTGCTGAACGCTTCACTTCGATTTCCCCCTGTCTTATTGTTAGTTATGCCATACATCAGTCTCCCCGCCTAGGCCGGTAAACCGATTGTTGCCCGGCGCCTACTCTTTCACCGCGCCGATCATCATGCCCTTAATAAAATACTTTTGAAGAAAGGGATAGATCACGATAATCGGGAACACCGTGACGACCGTCGTCGCATTGCGAATCGACTGTGGCGTAACCTGCCTTAAGTTCGTCATGCCCGGCTTATAGTTCTTCAATTCGTCCAGGAAGTTCGACATGTCCTGCGACTTGACGATCCGCATGAGAATGAATTGAAGCGTATTCAATTTCGCATTCGTGATGTACAGCAGGTTGGTGAAGAAATCATTCCAATGGCCGACGCCGATAAACAAGCCGAGCGCGGCTATCATTGGCATCGCCAGCGGGAGCATGATACGGAAGAAGATCGTCACATCGGAGGCTCCGTCGATCCTCGCGGATTCTTCCAAACTCTCCGGGATCGTGTAGAAGTACGTTCGCATGATGATCATATTGAAGAAACTGAAAGCCCCTGGGATGATATAGACAAAGAAACTATTGAGCAGATGAAGGTCGTGCATGATGATAAAATTGGATACGAGCGTACCGCCGATAAACATCGGTATCGTCATGAAGACGAGTATAGCACTTCTACCGAGCAGCTTCTTCTTCGACAGTGCGTATGCTGCGAGCGAAGTGATTAACAGGCTCAAGAGCGTACCGAGCAGCGTCCTGCTAATCGTGATGACCCCGGCCTGAAGCAAATCTTTGTTTTGGAATACGGTCTTGAAGTTCTCGATGGTTACATCGCGGGGAAAGATTGTGATGCCGCCCAGAGCGGAATCGCTCCCCTCATTGAGCGCAATGGCCAGCACGTTCAGAAATGGATAAAGCGTGATTGCGCAGAGCAGCAGCATGGCGCAGACATTGAAGGCATCAAACACTTTCTCAGACATGGGTCTGCTTATCGCATGATTCACAGGTTGTCCACCCCTTCTCCCTACCAGATCGAAATCTCTGTGAATTTCTTGGATAGCTTATTGGCTACGACGACGAGAATGAAGGAAATAACGCCCTGGAACAGACCGACCGCCGTCGCAAAGGGGAATCTGGCCTTCTCAATACCTTCCGTAAATACGTACGTTTCGAGCACGTCCACTTTATCCTGGATATGGACGTTAATGAGGTTGTACACTTGATCGAAGTTCGTTCCGAAAATATGGCTCAAACTTAGAATGAGTAAAATCATAATGGTCGGCAGAATGCTCGGCAATGTAATATGCAGTACCCGCTTCAGCTTGCCTGCCCCGTCAATCGCCGCCGCTTCATAGAGTTGTTCGTCGATGCCGCTAAGGGCAGCCAGGAAGATAATCGTATTCCAGCCGATCTCTTTCCATATGTTCGAGATGACGACTACGGGAAGAAACCATCCGGCCTTCGCCTGAAACATGACAGGCTCTCCCCCATAAAGATACATCTTGATTTCATTGAACAAGCCCCCGTCAATCGAGGTCATTTCCTTATAAAAGCCCAATATGATGACCCACGAAATAAAATGGGGCAAATACGAAATGGTTTGCACCGTTCGTTTAAATACCATGCTGCGCAGCTCGTTGAGGAGCAAGGCAAGCAGGATGGGCGCCGGAAAGGTAAAGATAAGGTTGCAGGAACTCAAGATGACCGTATTCTTGATCACGAGGAGCGAATGCGGGTCCTGGAAGAGCTCTTTAAAGTGTTTGAAGCCTACGAAAGGGCTTCCAAAAAATCCTTTCACAATGTCATAATCCTGAAACGCAATGATATTTCCAAACATAGGCAAATACGAAAAAACGAAGGTCAGCGCGACCGCGGGCGTTACAAACAATAATAGCCACTTCTGGCTCCTTATCGTGCGCAGAAGCTGTCTTCGCTTCAAACCCGGCACCTGCTTGACATTCGCTTCCGGCTTGGCTGCCAGTTCCATTCCCTTCACCATCCAATACGAATTTGCGGGTTGATTGTTGTGAGATGAGTCTAATTATGGCGGGCAGACGATTACGGTTCAATAAACCATAAATTGAATTATGTTGGTTTGCATCTGAATCACTGTAGCCTAAAGTGTACGATTTGTAAGCCTACAAATTTATACTATAACAAATCGATGAATTCTAATATTGACCCGATCCCTCCATATTCTGTTAGTTTCGAAACCCGGAGAAACACTTGATAACCGCTGTATGCCTATGTCAAAATACATTAAAGGTTTGATCGTACGCATGGCGGTGAGAAAACTCGCAACAAAAGGAAAGCGCTTTCTCGGTGTGAGAGCGCTTCATCGTTGTAACGACATTCTGATCTCAATTAAGTGATAAAGGAGTCCGTCATGGATCATAATGCGCTCAAACTATTGATTGTTGACGACAAGCCAGCAGAACGTGAAGGCATACGGGACATTTTCAACTGGGGCAGCATCGGAATCCGCATTGTCGGCGAGGCGGAGAACGGCAGGGAAGGGATCGAGAAAGCAAGGCAGCTGCTTCCGGATATGATCATCACGGATATCGTGATGCCCCAATTCGATGGCTTCAAAATGATCGAGGAGATCCGCTCCTTCCTCCCCGACATCAAAGTTATCTTTATCAGCTGTTTCGATAACTTTAATTTTGTGAAATCCGCAATCGACCTTGATGCGATGGGATATGTGCTCAAGCCGGTTATCTCCGGAGAGCTGCTGGCTACGGTAAGCAAAGTAACCGGCATCCATATCCGCGAGTTAGAGCGGCGCAAGGAAGAAGAGGATCTGCTAAGGCGTCTGAGGGAGAGCCTCCCTATTTTGCGAGAGCAGTTCTTTAAGGATATTCTGATCGGCAAATTCGAATCGAGCCACGAGGTCTGGGACAAGAACCAGTTCCTAGACGCACGGCTGATGCCGGGTCAGTTCATTGTCATGATAACAGAGCTCGGCGGTGCCGGCGGAAATCTTGGCGAATCGTCCGAAACTTCCAAGCAGCTGCTTTACATGAAGGTCGCCGAGTGTATCGGGGAAATATGCACGGAATCGAGTCACGGTAGCAGCTTCTGCATCACCGCGATGGAGAAAGCGAGATTTGCGCTTATTCTGAATCATTCGGAGGACGGTGCGAAGGACTTCACGACCGAGGCGCTTGCAGACAAGCTGAAAAGCGGCATTGATCACCGGTTCGGACTAGAGCTTACGATCGGCGTAAGCAGCTCGACTATGGACGTTCTACAAATCGGACGCTGCTATCAGGAGGCTTGCGATGCGCTCAAATTCAAGTCCTATCTCGGTGCCAATGAAACGCTCAATTATACCGACATCTACGACGACAGCAGGCCGAACGAACTCAATACGTTTAACGCCGTCGCCGTACAGAACGAATTGAAATATCTGCTCAAAACCGGCGAGCGCTCCGATATCAACAAGTTCGTCGACGAGCTGTTTCGCCATGACCAGGTCGACATGAATCGCCAGTACATTCAGTTCGTTTGTATCAGCGTCATTTCTTCTATTCAGATCCATCTTATCGAACTGAATGAAAGCTTAAGCAGCATTTTTGACCATGAATTCGTCGTCTTCGAGAGGATCTCGCAGATGAATACGATCCCGGAGCTGCAGCAGTGGCTGATATCCCTGATCGAATCCGTCAGCGTTCATCTCAACTCCAAACACCGCAAGAAAAACAAAAAGGTGATCGATACGATTCTAGCCTTTATGGAAGAGCATTATTTCGAAGAGTTATCCGTATCGAGCATTGCCTCGAAGGTTTACTTAAGTCCTTGCTATACGAACTATATCTTCAGGAAGGAAACCGGCGAAACGCTCATGGAGCATCTGGCCGGCATCCGATTCGAGGAAGCCAAGAAGCTGCTAAGAGGCTCCCTGCTGAAGGTATACGAGATTTCCGAGAAGGTCGGTTACAAAAACAATTCCTATTTCAGCGCGGTATTCAAAGAAAGATGCGGCATGACACCGCTCGAATACCGCGACCGAGGCGCCTAAATGATTAACTTTCGGAACGTTCATCGCAATTTTACGTTTAACCTCAAGCTCCGCTATAAATTATCCCTCGTATATATGGCGGTTATCATCGTACCGATCGTCGTTGTCGGCGAATATTCCTATCAAAAGTCGGAAAGCTTTATGATCAAGGAGGCCGAATCCTCGCTAGAGAAGGAACTGAACCAGGTAACGGAGGATATTAATTATAAGCTGGATCTAAGCCGCAAAGAGAGTGATGCCCTCTTTAATAACAAGCAGCTGCGAACCGTGCTGATGACCGATTTCAGTCAGGATATTCAAGGGCTCAACGAGGCCTACATCGATGTGATCGATCCAACCTTCTATGATCTTCGGCTCATTCAGCCGTTAGCCGACATCATGATCTATACGACTAATCAGTCGCTGCTAAGCGGCAACCGAAACATCGCCAGCATTGATGAAATTGCAGATAACCCGAATTACAAGAAGCTGCTGAATAACGAGATCCAGTTCTCCTGGCTCCCTGCCACTTCCATGATAAAAGTCAATCAAAACAGCGAGCTCGGTTATTACACGCTAAGAGATAAAGCCGGGAGCACGGATAAGCAATATGAAAAGATCATTACATTCTCAAGAAGCATTAATAGCTATAACGGTTCAATGCTGGGCATTGCCGATATGTATATCCCCGTCAAAATGCTGGACGATGTATTCAAAAATTTGAAGCTGTCCGAGGAAAGCGCGGGGATCTACCTCGACGAGCGCCGGCAAGTGCTAACGAGCTTTGGACACGGATCCATTGCGGACAGCTCCATCAACACCGTTCTGTCTACCGGCAGCAGGTTCGGCACGATCAAGGACAAGGATCATATTCTCGTATACGGGAAGACACCGCTTAATCATGGCACGATTCTAATCTCGTATCCGAAGAGCTATATTACGGATCAAATTGCTTCCATTCGCAATATCACTCGGCTGACGATTGTGTTGTCGATTGTGCTGGTCGCCATTATTTCGTTTCTCTTGGCGAATCTCATTACGAAGCGGCTCGACAAACTGATGGATAAGATAAAGCATATCCGCGATACCGGTAAGACGGATATTACGTTCAATACGCCGGGTCATGATGAAGTAGCGGATATCGGAAAGCTGCTGAACACGATGATCTCTCGGATCAATAAGCTGACCGAGAAACAGTTGGAAGCAGAAGTAGCGAAGAAAGCGATGGAGATGGAAATTCTCCAGGCACAGATTAACCCCCACTTTCTGTACAACTCCCTGTCCTCCATAAAATGGGCGGTAAACACGCCGAAATACAAAGATCTCGACGGAGTCATCGATTCGCTTGTCCGCTTCTACCGGCTTAGTTTGAATAAGGGAAAAGAAACGATCCGGGTCCGGGATGAACTACAGCTCATCAGGGAGTACGTCCATGTGCAGAAGTTCACCTATGACGCCAATTATAAGGTGGAATGGGATATCGATGAACAAGCAGCCGACTGTACGTGCATGAAGCTTATGTTGCAGCCTTTCGTGGAGAACGCCATCCTGCACGGATTGAACCCGAAGAAGACTGGCGGTCTTCTGCGGATTGCAGCCAATCTCGAAGGAAGCAGCATTTTCTTCATCATTGACGATAACGGCTTAGGCTTCGACGCAAGCACGCAGAATTCCGGTGCCTCCTCCGAGTTGAAACAGTTGTATAAGGGCTTCGGTATCGAAAATTCCCGGAAACGGATTAAGCTTGCTTACGGCGATCGATACGACGTCACCATTAGAAGCCAGCCGTCCGCAGGAACACGCGTCATCATCGAGATTCCTGCATCGCTTTAAGCACAACGTAGACTGAGAGCAATATAGTTCCTCCGCCTCCCGAAAAGCCGCGACAAAAAACCAGACAACCCGCGGGCTGTCTGGTTTTCGCTTTAATGGATCTGATAGATCCGTGCTTCATAAGGCCGAAGAAGAACGCCATCTTCCGTTTCCGCTGCCCATTCCGGATAATTCCGAATGATCGTCTTCCCGATCCTGGCAGCCGCCGCATCCGGGAGACGGCACAGCGTCTCTTCTTCCGAGATGTTAAGCAGCACCAGCCATTTCACATCGCCGAGCGTGCGGTAGTAGGCGTAGATGCGCGCATCATCGTCCAGAATCGGTTCGTAGGTGCCGTATACCATCACGTCGTTTTCTTTTCGCAATCGGATAAGCTTCTGGTAGTAATAGAACACCGAATCCGGATCCGCGAGCGCTTGTTTTACGTTGATGTCCCGATAATTCGGATTCAGCTTCAGCCAAGGCTTACTCTTGCTGAACCCTGCGTTTGCCGTATCGTCCCATTGCATCGGCGTTCGGGAATTGTCTCTGGCGAGATGAAGCAGGCTTTCGAACACCTCCTGCGGCTCTCTTCCCTTGGCCACTTCTTCCCGATACTTATTCTTCATGGCAATGTCGTTATAATCATCGATCGAAGGAAAGCGAACCCCCGTCATTCCGATCTCTTCTCCTTGATACACATACGGCATCCCCGGAAGCGTGTGAAGCAGCGTCGCGAAGCATTTGGCGGACTCCACCCGGTAGGCGGCATCATTGCCGAAGCGAGTCACGAGCCGGGTGTGGTCGTGATTGTTCAGAAACTGCGAATTCCACCCTTTGCCCCACATGCCATCGTACCAGCGCTGTTGGATTTCCTTAAAGCGATGGATGTCCCAGTGCGCCATATAATCGCATACTTCAAAGTGGAATAGCGTATTGAGCTCGCGCCGCTCTTCCCCGACGTAGAGTACGCCGTCTTCCGGCGATACGAACGGAATCTCGCCGACGGTAAACACATCGTAATGCTCCAACACCCGCTCATGCATCTCTTGCAGGTATTCGTGAATGCCGGGATTATTGCCCAAATAGGAAATCACGCCCGGGTTGTCCGCGTCCGGGAACCCTTCCTGCTTGGCGAGCAGGTTGATGACATCCATGCGGAAGCCGTCGATGCCCTTATCGAGCCAGAAGCGCATCATGTCATAGATCTCTTCCCGAACCTCAGGATTGCTCCAGTTCAGATCCGGCTGGTCCGTGGCAAAGGAATGAAAGTAATACTCGTCTGTCCGGTCGTCGAGCTCCCACGCCGAAGGTGTGAAGTAGGAGCGCCAATTGTTCTTTTCGCTTCGCCAGATGTAGTAATCCCGCTTCGGATTGTCCTTCGAGGAACGGGATTCCTGAAACCACGGATGCTGATCAGAGGTATGGTTTACGACCAAATCCATAATCAGCTTCATGCCTCGGGCATGGACCTCCGCGAGCAGCCGGTCGAAGTCTTGCATCGTTCCTGCTTTGGCCATCACGGATCGGTAATCGGAAATGTCGTAGCCGTTGTCCACATCCGGGGATTCGTAACACGGATTCAGCCAGATCACGTCAATCCCCAGGCTGCGGACATAGTCCAGCTTCTCGATGACGCCCTGCAGATCGCCGAAGCCGTCTCCGTTCGTATCGAAGAAGCTGCGCCAATAAATTTGGTAGACGACCGCTTCTTTCCACCATCTTTTGTCCATCTTGGTGCTCCTTTATTCCAAAATCAGCGCATAGCCGGTCGTATTCCCGATGATCTCGCATTGGACATGATCCTCTGCCGACTCGCGAGCCCGGGTAAGCTTCACGGATAAATGTCCCTCGCCGATTGCGATGCGCCGCACCGTCAGCTCGTCGAATCCGTCCGGCAGGAACGGATTCATACGAATTTGTCTCGCCAGCGCATCCGGTGTTATGCCCAGCATGACCTGCAGGAACACGAACGTGGTCGCGCCGGACCATGCTTGGGGAGAGCATGTCGTCGGATAAGGGATGGGCTTGCCGGATACGGCCTTGTCGTAACCGCAGAATAGCTCAGGCAACCGCTGGTATTCGAAGGACTTGGACGCTTGGAGTAACCCGGACAGGAGCTGTTCGGCTTCCCGCTTCATCCCGAGCCGGCTTAAGCCAAGCAGAATCATGCCGTTGTCATGGGGCCATACGCTGCCATTGTGATAGCTCATCGGGTAATAACCGGCTGCTTTCGAGCTCATGGTACGGACACCGTAGCCGTTGAACATATCCTCGGCGATAAGTCTGCTGGCCACAAGCGCTGCGCGAGCCGGATTCGGCAGGCCCGACAGCAGCAGATGCCCGGGATTGGACGTGACGGAGCGCACTTGTCTCTGCTCCTGATCCAAGGCGATCGCGTAGAACTGCTCGTCTTCCATCCAATAGGCTTGTTCGAACCTTGACCGAAGCGACTCCGCCTCATCATCCAGCCTCTTCGCCAGCTCGATGTCACCCAGCTGCCTGAGAATGGGGGCAAGTGCCTTCTTCGCCTGATAGACATAACCTTGAACCTCGGATAGCGCAATGGGAGACGAAGCATAGTCGCCATTATCGTGCATGATGGAATTACTGGAGTCCTTCCAGCCCTGGTTCGGGAATCCTCTCTCGGCTTCTTGATGATACGTGAGGAAGCCCTCTTCTGCGCTGCCGATATGACTGTCGATCCAGGAGAGCGCCCTGATCACATTCGGCTTCAATTCTTCGACGAGCACCGTATCTCCAGTCCAGCGGACGTATTCGCCGAGGACCACCAAGAATAACGGCGTTGCGTCTACAGAGCCGTAATACGGCGAAAACGGAGACTGCTTCGTATTCGCCAGTTCTCCGAAGCGGATCTCATGCATGATTTTCCCCGGCTGTTCATCCCGGGTCGGATCGGTCTTCGTCCCCTGATAGGCGGCCAGCGTTCTCAGCGTTCCTTTCGCCTGATGGGCGTTCAGCGGAAGCATGAACAAGGAAGTGATGAGGCTGTCGCGGCCAAAGGGCACCGCAAACCATGGCAGGCCCGCCACCGGCGTTTGCCCATATCCCACGTCTGTCAACAGCATGCGCATATCCTGGACGCCGCGGTTGTACAGCTCGTCGAACAGCGGAACATTCGATGCGACAGCCGTCGTATCCGCATACCACGTTTCGTATGCTTCATCCAGCAGCCGCAAACCTTGATCAAAGGTGCGGACTTGGGCGCTTTGCCCGTTAAGCACCGGTGCAATCGTAAAGCAGATCTGCTTGGATTCCGCGGGCGCCAACGAAACGGTAAAATGAATGCCGCCGTCTGGAGCCGTCTTCGCAGCCTCAGGCCAGTCCCATGCAATCAGCGTCTCCCGCAGGATGTCATCCTTGCCATGATAACGGATGCTCGCCGTGTGATCGCCGATCTCCCGCCCGACGATTTCGCCAACGTCGCCGGTACGGTATTTGCGGACGATAAACATATCCTGGAAATCCGCATCGAAAGCCGCCGCGAAATCGAAGCTTACCGCCCGGGGAAAGAAATTGGTCAGCGAAACCCGTTCATAGAGAATCCCCTCATAAATGTAGCGCTCCCGAAGCAGCTCGATTGCGCCATCATCTTTGCTGACCTTCATCGATCGAAAGGACGCGTAATAGCTTTTGTCGGCATCGGAATGAAGAAGCACGGGCTTCTCCCCGTCTATATAGAGCTCCATTCGGCTAAGAAAGCGCGTATCCTGCGTATATAATCCATGCCCGGCTTCGTCGTTGCCCGTCACGTCGCCGTGGAGATCGGTAAGCAAAAATACGTTTCCTTCTTTAATGACTCGATAGTCCATGGATGCGGCTTCCTCCTTATTCCTGTTCAAGTGTCATACAAAAAGCAACCGGCGGGAAAAGGCTTGTCAGCCTTTCACGCCGGAGCTCGATATGCCTTCGATATATTGCTTCTGAAAAATAAAGAAGAACATCAAGATCGGCAATGTCGTCAGCACGACCCCAGACATAATAAGCGGCGTATTCTCAAAGAACTGATCCTTCACGCTGTTCAATCCGACCACAAGGACATATTTCGCCGGGTCACTCGTAAAGGTGCTCGGAATAAGGTAACTGTTCCAGGTTCCGGAGAAGGCCAGGATCGACATGGTAATGAGCGACGACTTGGCAAGCGGAAATACGATTCGCCAGAAAGCACCCATTTTCGTAAGCCCGTCTATTCGAGCCGCTTCGATAAATTCATTCGGAATGCTCGTGAAAAACTGTCGCAGCATGAAAATATACAAGCATTGGTATAGGAACGGCACCGTTAATCCCAGAACGGAATTCAGCCAGCCGAGATGGGCCACGTTCACGTAGACCGGAATCAGAATCATATGGTACGGCACCATCATGGAGGCCACCACGATCCAGTAGATCAAGTTCTTGCCAGGGAAGTCCAGCTTCGCAAGGGCAAATCCGACCATGGGATTAATGATGAAGTTCCCGAGGATGACGAGCGCCGTGATCACGATCGTATTGACAAGCCATTTCGGCACATTATAGGCATCGTTGGTAAAGAACAATTGATAATTGGCAAACGTCCATTTCGATATTCTTGCCCATTTATTAACGTCCTCCAGATGGAGCACCGAGGTGTACAGCGTATAGAGAAACGGAAGGGCAAAGAGTAAGCCGAGCACGATCAGGAGCGCATAATTGCCGATCAGAGCGAAGCTCTTTCTGCTAGTCATGTGCTCACCCCTTTTCATCCAGCAGTTTTTTCTGTAGGAACGTAATGATCAGAATGATGAAGAAGAACAGCACCACCGCTGCGCTGCCGTAGCCGATATTCAGATAGCGAATGCCATTCTGATAGAAATAGGTGACGACGGTATTCGTGGCGCCGGCCGGAGATCCAAGGGCACCGTATCTAGAGATGGCGGCAATTTGGTCGAAAATTTGAAAACCGAGAATCGTCGCCACCGAAACGATGAAAAAGGTAATGGGCTTCAAATAGGGCACCGTAATATAGCGGAATTGCGCCCACCTGGATGCGCCGTCGATCTGGCCTGCCTCGTATAAATCCTTGGGCACTTCCTGCAGGCCGGACAAATACACGATCATGCTGAAGCCGCATTGCTGGAAAATAAATAGGATCGCAATGAATACCAGTGCATAATGCGTATCCGCAAACCAGGTCACATTGCCAAAGCCAAACCATCCGATAAAGTCGGTCACGAAGGTGCCTTGTTTGAACAGCGTCATAAACACCGTCGTAATCGCGATTTGGGAAGTGATGTACGGAATGAAAAACAGCGTCCTGAACAGGCCCTTCCCTTTGATCTTTTGATTCACGAGAATCGCCATGATCAAGCCGATGATGGTTTGCAGCGGTACGGCGATGACCACGATTTCCAAAGAATGCAGGACCGCGCGGTAAAATTCATGATCTTGCAGGATCTTCACGTAATTTTGCAATCCGATAAATTTCGCCTGGTCCAATGCAGCGAAGTTTGCGTCCTGAAAGCTTCGAATAAAGGACTGCAGGAACGGGTAGAAGAACCACCATACCCACAGCACCAGAAACGGCAGGCTGAACAACCACCCTACTGATAGATCCGAATCCAAGACTTTACGCAGCCATGATTGGCTTTCTTCGCCAGTTATCCGCCTCTCCGCGGTCGTATCTCCACCAGCTCGCATTCAATTCCCTCCTTGCAGCCAGCCTCTAGGCTGTAAAAATGAAAACCGTTCCCGCTGCGTATGAAACGGGAACGGTCTGCCATGCGCTTCTTACTTGAATTGTTGTTGAATCGCATCCAGGATTTCCTTCGGCGATTTTTTCGCTCCTCCGAGAATCGTGGCTTCGATTTGATTCACAAGCTCGTCCTTGAATTTCTTCGTTTCAGCCGGATAAGCAAAGTCCGTTGCCGTTTTCAAAGCCGGCTCGACGGATTTAAATTCCGGATTTTCTTGGAAATACTGCGGCGTAAGCGTCTTGACCGCGGAGTTGCTGCCGTTCTTCATGAACGCCGTTTGCGTTTGATCGTTTGTCATGTAATAAGCCGCTTGAAGAGCCGCTTGCTTATCTTTTGCATCTTTCAGTACGACGTATCCGTCAGCGATCATCGTGCTGCCCTCTACCGTTCCTTTTGGAATCGGAAGCGCGACGTATTTCAAGTTGGGAGCCGCATCCTTCAAGAAGCCTTTATACCAGTAGCCGCCCGTCGTCATGGCCGCTTTGCCGTTCGCGAATACTTCGCCGTCCCAGCCGTAGCCGAGCGCTTTCGGCGTGACGGCTGAGCCGTCCTTGTACATATCGAAAATCTTTTGCAATCCGTTAATGTTCTCCTGCGAGTTGATCGTTTTGCCGTTGTCCCATCCGCCGCCGTAGCTCTTCACATAGTTGGTGATATGGTACGGATCAAGGTTGATGACGATGCCGTGCACATCCTTGGTCGTCAGCTTCTTCGCCGCCGCTTCCACCTCATCCCACGTGGCGGGGTAGGCGCCGAGACCCGCTTTCTTCCACATCTCTTCATTGATGAAGAACATCCCCGGAATTACGCTGCTTGGCAGCCCGTATTGCTTGCCGTCCACTTTCCAAATGTCATTCGCGGAAGAATCATAACGGTTGAGGTCTACGCCGGCAGGACCAATCAGATCGTCCAGCGGAGCGAACAAGCCTTTCGTGATGTATTCATAAGAGCCTTCGTTCGTCGTTTTAATGAAATCGGGCGCTACGCCTGCTGCGATTTCACCCGGCAGTGTATTCCAGAACTGATCGCTGCTCGGATACTGCTTGATCTTGAGATCGATGTTCGGGTATTGCTTGGAAATCGTGGAGGCCGCATCCTGATAAATTTTCAGATCTTCCGCGGTTCCCCAGAAGCCCATCGTCACCGTCGTCATTTTGCCGGTATCCGGCGAAGCTTGTCCGTTATCGCTCGCGTTGTTGCCTTTGCTTCCGCAGGCAGCCAGCACGGCGACCATACAGATCATCAGCAATATCGCTGTTCCAACCCTCATTTTTTGACGCATTCAAGCATCCCCTTTGTCTGTCGTAATGTTTGCTCTTTAAGCTTAAGGGTTGGTCCTCACGATCAGAATCATTTAAATCGGCTTTCATTTAACAAAATGAACTTGTTAGACGCTTGAGGCAGCAGCCCGCACGCCTTTTTTATAATTAAAATGCGTTTTCTTTAACGATATGATCTAACTAAGCTCCTTGCGGTATTCCGAGGGCGACATCCCTTCATATTTGTGAAACACGATCGCAAAATGCACCTGGCTGTTAAAACCGACTTTTTCCGCAACTTCATAGATTTTGTTCCGATAGTCCTTTAACAGCTCCTTGGCCTTCCGAATTCGCACGACGTTCAGATAATCGAATACGCCTCTGCCCACCTCTTGCTTGAAGAGTCTGCTGATATAGTTCGGGCTGGAATGAAACGTATCGCCAAGCAATTTAAGCGAGATATTCTCGTTATAGCGGGTATCGATAAATTGGACCACGTTCCGGATGAGCGGACTATATTCCTTGTTTTTGCCCATAATGCGGGCCCGCAGCTTCTCGTTAAACACGGCATGATAGTAAGAAGAGCATTCCGTAAAATCGTCAAGCTGCGCGGCTTCTCCGGCTGGCAGGTCCTCGTCCTCTCCGAACGACAACATGAACAGAAGACCCTCGTACACCTTTTTGACGTCTCTTTCATTCATCGCTTCATAGTTCTGGAGCAGCTGTTCCCAGTTTGCGAGTGCAGCAGCGAAAGAATCGTATTTCTCTTCCTTCAAGCAGTCCTTCATCGCCATGATCGCCGCGCCAATCTGCTCTTGGACCGATTCATCGTCGCCTTTGCGGTTCTGGTAATACAATACCGGATCGTTCGGATGGTAAAACTTCATGTCGAGTGCCCTTCTAGCCTGATCAACGGCCTGGGGGAGCTCCGCATACGTATGAAAGGCATTGCTAATGCCGAAAATAGGCTCAATATTGAGAAAACGTTTCAAGGTGTTGTGAATCATAAATACGATTTCATTGACATGCGTGAACGAAGCCTGCGCGCTGTTGGAATTGCCGTGCGATAGGACAACGAGGAACGCATTGTCTTCCAGCTGCATGCATTCCGTTTCCGGCTCCTTCCCTAACAGCTCGCTGACGATATTGAAAATGGTGGCGGGCAGATTGACTGCATTCCCCTGCGTGTACCGTTTCAAAATCTGTCCAAACCGTTTGACCGTGAACAAAACCGTGTATAGATTGCATTCCTTCAGCATGGTTTCTTCCGCGCGCTCCGAGTTCCCTGCGATCAGCTCCCGGAGAATCGCAGCCTTCCCCGCCGGCTTGGCCTCCGCTGCTTCCGCGCCGATCATCCGGCTCTCTCGCGCTTCCGCCTGGATGCTTTGAAGCAAGCTCATAATCTCCTGAACGTTCATGCTCGGTTTATGGAAATAATCCAAAGCGCCAAGCTGCATCGCTTGTTTGACGTGGACGAAATCGTCGAAGCTGCTTAGAATGATCACCTTGGTTCTCATCCTGCGGTCCCGCAGGACCGTTAATATCTCGATGCCGTCTTTCTTTGGCATCTTGATGTCCAGGATGACGATATCCGGCTGCAGCTCTTCGATTAGTTGAAGCGCTTCCTCGCCGTCCGCTGCCTCTCCGACGATTTCCATACCGGCTTCCGCCCAATTAAACGACGACTTAATGCCAATTCGGACTAGCGGCTCATCGTCCGCGATTAGAATTTTCATTGGGAGTCTCCCTTGATTGCTTGTTTGATTACGGGTACCAGAAGGGAAGCCGTAGTGCCGGCGTTCTCCACGCTGGTGATCGTCAATCCGTAGCTTGTCCCGAAGTGCAGCTCGATTCGTTTGCGAATGTTGGGGATGCCAATGGCATTCAGATTATCGTCCTTATGCCTGCTAGCATTCATGCTCTCCAGCTGCTGAGGAGACATGCCTCTCCCGTTATCCGTCACCGTTATCCTGATGTTCCCCTCTTCTTCGCGCATGCGGATCTCAAGCTTCCCTTTATAGGGGATGGTATCGAACCCGTGAAAGATCGCATTCTCGACCAAGGGTTGAAGCAGAAACTTCAAGATCTGATAATCCCAAACACCGTCATCGATATCAAGCTTCAGCTCGAACTTGCCCAAATATCGGATGTCCAAGATTTTCGCATAATCGCAAGTGAATTGAATTTCTTCCCTGACGCTGACGAAATCATGCTGCGTTCTGGCCGTAAATTGGATCACCGACGAAAACGCGGTCAGCGCCTCTTCGATGCCGGACGCTCCCTGCATGTTGGCCATCCACTTGATCGAGTTCAAGGTATTGTACATGAAATGAGGCCTTATCTGCGATTGCAAAGCAAGGGTTTCCAGCCTTCGTTTCTCTTGCTCTTCCGTATAGATGGTACGGATCATCCTTCTGATATCCTCAAGCATCCGATTGATCGTGACGCCGATTTTGCCGACTTCGCCATGCTGAATGTCAATGAAGATATCGAGTTTGCCTTGCGAAACGAGCTTCATTTGCCGTTCTAATCGAAGCAGCGGTTTCGTGACGCCGGTCGCAATATAGATCGACGCGGCGATCGACAAGCCAAGCAGTACAAATAGCGCAATGGCGATCGTTCGCAGGATCGTGTTCACAAAGCCGAACAGCTCATGTTTAGGTATAACGGTTACCGCGCTCCAGCCGGACAGGCTTGAGGTTGCTTTAATCGCAAAGTACTGCTTGTCTGGATATAATTGTTCCTTGCCTCCGGCAATGGTTTGGAAACTCTTGCCCAGCACGGTTTCGGCCGATTTACCGATGTCGCCGCCGTCCTTGCTGTATATAATATTCGCGTTCTGATCCAACAGGTAATAACGCGCATGCTTTGTAAATTGAATATCGCTCCACAGCAGCTTTAGATTTTCCGCGTTGATATTAAACAGGATGAACCCGAGCTTCTCTTTCGAGAACGGATCGACCACCGCTCGTCCGATGGAAACGACGGGCGTAGATTTTATGGAAAGCAGCCTTTCCTCATGGATGCCTACGGAAACATACTTTCCATGCTGGCTTAGAATCGTTTGAACAAACGGTTCTTGATAGAACTCGTGCTCTAAATAAGCATGATTCATATAGTCATTATTGCTTCTTCCGAGAATCATGTTATTTTTGCTCTGGTAAATAACGGCTGAATTGATCAGATCCGTATACAGCATGATGCTGTTCCGGAGCACATCCCCGACCTCGTCAAACGCTTGCGACCTTTCCAGCAATGGAAACGCAGCGGCCTCGTAATCCTTCCGCATCAACTGGAACAGCGCCTTGTTTTGTACAGGAATCATGGTCAATCGCAATAGCGGGGATAATGATGTATCGATATTTTGCGCAATTTGCCTGTTATTAGCCAAGGTCGCGTCGAGGATCATCCGCTTATTGGATTGAACGAACAGCCACGATAAGGTGCCGCCAATGATGATGTACGGGATAATGATGAAACAGGCAAATGCCACAATCAGCTTTTGCCTGAGACCCATTTGAAGCCAATGATTCTTAAGCACCTTCATATCCTCACCCATTTCATTCTTCGTTAACATTTTCATTCGCGAGTATAGGGTATATACTGACGGAAATCAACGAATGAAGGCGGTTGACCTGCTTGTTCTTCAAAATTCCCATCCCCACCGGCGGAAATACGATATCCAGCACGATGATAATCAAGACGGCTCCCGTTGCATCATTGGTTGACCCAGTTTATCAAACCTCGAAGTTCTTCAAGATAGGAATGCTGCCCATTACTTTAATGAAAAAGAGCAGATTTCTCCGCGAACTGCCCCGTCAATTAGACCACCTTCAAAAAATAGGATGGAAAACTGTAATCAACTTTACAGAACACCGATTTAATTTCGACTTATAATCAAACAATCACTTGATACGAATACTGGATCAAAGGAGATTGGGAGATGGAATTTCAAGGAAAAGTCGTCGTGATTACAGGCGGAAGCAGCGGTATAGGAAAAGCAGTGGCAATTGAACTGGTGAACCGAGGAGCAAATGTAATTCTTAATGGCCGCCGCGAACAAATGCTGATAGAGGCTGCAAGAGAAATTGATCCGACAGGTGCACACGTCGCGTATGTTGCCGGCGACATTTCAGACCCTCAAATCGCAGACCGCTTAATCGGAGAAGGGCTTTCTCGCTTTGGCCGGATCGACACACTGGTGAACAATGCTGGCATTTTTATTGCGAAACCATTCACGGACTTCACGAAAGAGGATTTCACATCGATGTTGTCCATCAATTTGGCGGGATTTTTCCATGTTACGCAGCGTGCGGTGACTGAAATGATGAAAGTGGGTTCCGGCCATATCGTAAACATCACAGGAAGTGGGATTGTCGTACATCCACACAAATCTTTTCCATCTGTACTTGCAGCACTGACCAAAGGAGGGTTGAACTCTGCAACAAAATCGCTAGCGATTGAGTATGCGGATAAGGGTATTCGTGTGAACGCCATCGCGCCTGGGGTAACCAACACACCTATGCACGCGGCTGATACACATGGCTTTCTGTCTAAATTGCACCCCGTAGGCCGAATCGGCGAGGTTCAAGATATTGTTGACGCCATTGTGTACCTGGAGTCTGCACACTTCGTGACAGGAGAGATTCTTTATGTCGACGGCGGCCAAAACGCTGGCAACTGGTAGGCCACGTAAGGTTTTAACGATGATATAAAAGGAGCCATTCCTGTAATGAATGAATTCGAGGTTTGAATGAAAAAAGCACCTTCTGTATACTGGGGAACGTTCCGACCAAAGAACAAATCCCAGCTCAGGAGGCACTCTACAATGAAGTATAAACA
>NZ_JBHSHY010000017.1:0-111878 GCF_042653205.1 Paenibacillus sp. GCM10023250
TTTGCCGTAAGCTTCCTTCAGATTCCGCCTCGCGGCGGACACCCTTGCTTTTGGCTAACGGTAGGCGTTCGCCAGCCCCCGTTCGGGACTTTCACCCTAGAGATGACGCCCATGCTGGGCGTACACGTCAAAAAGCCTCCGACTCCATCATTGTGGAATCGGAGGCTTTTTCGGCTTGCAAGCCGCGACCGCCGCAAGCTGCATCCCGCACCGGCCCCTGGCTGCTCCGGCCGTTCCGCGCGCAACGCAGGCTGCCTCGCCTCGCCTCGCCTCACGCGAGCCAGCCGCTCCGCGAGCCGGCCTGGCGCGCTTGTTCGGCGCAGCCCTCGCATCGCAACCGCTCGGCGCGACCCTCGCGCCGCACCAGCCCCGGCCGTTCCGCGCGCAACGCAGGCTGCCTCGCCTCGCCTCACGCGAGCCAGCCGCTCCGCGAGCCGGCCTGGCGCGCTTGTTCGGCGCAGCCCTCGCATCGCGACCGTTCGGCGCGACCCTCGCGCCGCACCGGCCCCGGCCGCCCCGCGCGGCCCGCTCCGTCGCGCCTCACGCTTCGCTCGCGGCAAGCTACCGCAGCAGCGCGTACACGTCCGTGTGCGCGAGTCCGTGCGCGTCGGCCACGGCCTTATACGTCACGCGTCCGGCGGCGACGTTGACGCCGCGCGCGATCGCTTTGTCGTCCAAGGCGGCTTGCGCCCAGCCTTTGCCGGCGATCCGCAGCCCGTACGGCGTCGTCGCGTTGGCCAGCGCCAGCGTGGACGTGCGCGCCACGGCGCCCGGCATGTTCGCGACGGCGTAATGGACGACGCCGTGCTTCACGTAGGTCGGCTCGTCATGCGTCGTGATGCGGTCGATCGTTGCGATGGAGCCGCCTTGGTCGATCGCCACGTCGACGATGACGCTGCCGGGGCTCATCGCCCGGACCATCTCTTCCGTCACGAGCCGCGGCGCCCGCGCGCCGGGGATGAGCACGGCGCCGACGACGAGGTCCGCGCGGCGGACGGCTTCGGCGATGTTGTACGGATTCGACATGAGCGTCTTCACTCGGCCCTGGAACCGGTCGTCGAGCTGGCGCAGCCGGTCCGGGTTCAAGTCGAGAATCGTCACGTCGGCTCCCAGCCCGACGGCCATCTGCGCCGCGTTGGACCCGACAATGCCGCCGCCGATGATCGTCACCTTGCCCGGCTCAACGCCCGGGACGCCGCCGAGCAGCACGCCTTTGCCGCCGTTTGCCTTCTCCAGAAAACGGGCGCCGATCTGCACCGACATGCGGCCCGCCACTTCGCTCATCGGCGTCAGGAGCGGCAGGGTGCCGTTGTCCGGCTGGATCGTCTCGTAGGCGATCGCGGTCACGCCCCGTTCGACGAGCGCCTGCGTCAGGCCGGCTTCCGGCGCCAGATGCAAGTAGGTGTACAGGATCAGCCCTTCCCGGAAAAAGCCGTATTCCTCCGGCAGCGGCTCCTTCACCTTCACGACCATGTCGGCCGCCCACGCTTCCGCCGCGTCCGCCGCGATCGTCGCGCCGGCCGCGACGTAATCCTCGTCTGCGAAGCCGATGCCCGCGCCGGCCCCCGTTTCTACCTGCACTTCGTGCCCGGCCTTCACATAAGACAGCACGGCTCCCGGCGTCATGCCGACGCGGAACTCGTTATTTTTGGTTTCTTTAGGTACGCCGATCAACATGCGGCATCCGCCTCTCTCTCGTCATCGTTTCGATGCTTCCACTATAAGCCGGCGGGAGAGAGGTTCCATTAGACAAAATGTCCAACGTTTGGACCGTGATTTTTACAGCTTACACCGGCGCGTCCGGTTTCAGAAGCTGGTACGCCCGGATGCCGGCCTGCAGGGCGAGCCGTTTCTCCGGCTCCATGTAGTCCGCGCCGAGCAGCTCCTCGATCTTGTCCAGCCGGTAGTACAGCGACTGCCGGACGATGAACAGCCGCTCCGCCGCGATCCGCTTCGAGCCGTCGCAATCCAGATAGACCTTCAGCGTGCGCAGCAGGTCGCTGCCCTTCGCCTCGTCGTGGTCGAGAATCGGCCCCAGGTACGTCCGCACGAACGAAGCCAGTACACCCTTGTCCGCGATATGGAACAGCAGATGGAACACCCCGATCTCATCGAAAAACACCGGGTCCGTCCGCAAAATCGGCGCGAGCGACAGCGCCTGCAGCGCCTCCTGATAGCTCGTGTGGGCCTGCAGGAGGCCGCGGCCGTGACGGCCGACGCCCGCCGAGATCCGCACGTCCCCCGCTGCCTTCAACTGCCCGAGCGAACCGAGCGCCTGACGCAGCCGCTCTTTGACCGGCTTCTTCGGCGCCTTGTCGAACGCGATGACGACGAGCCGGCCGTTCTTCAGCGTCATGAGCGGATGGAACGTCTGCCCCTCAAACACGGTGCGCACGGCGAGCGAGAGGTGAATGCCCGCCGACTCCGTCCCGTCGTCCCCGAAGCCGGAAGCGGCGGCGGCAGGCCCGTCGCCGAACTCGATCACGACGACCCGGTACGGCAGCTCGTTCAGCTGCCGGTAGGCGCCGCCGGCGAGCAGCTTGACCTGCTCCTCGTCGCGGAGCCGGAAATGCAGCAGATCATCGACCCACAGCGTCTCCGAATAGAGCCGGCGCTCCTCGACGTAGCGCGTGCGCAGCAGGTCCTGCGCGATGGACAGCGACGCCGAATCGAGGATCAGAAATTCGTATTCCTGCGGCTTCCGGCCGAATGCGAGCAGCAAATGCGCCCACGTCTTCCCCATGGCGCCGACGGGCTGGATGACGACGCTCCGCCCGGCATGCTCCGCCACCGCCGGCGCCTCCGCGGCCTCCCCGCCGCCGATCGAGTCCGCGGCGCGGCTTCGCCAGCCGGCGAGAAAGGCGAGCCATGCCTCCGCCTCCCGCTCCGGGACGGGCGGCACGAACCTCGGCGGGCCGTCCTCCGGCACGTAGATGACCGACGCCCGCGCGCTGTCGCGCAGCAGCTCGAGCACCCGGTTCACGCCCTGCGACGCCAGCGTCATGCGGTGAAAGGCGCGGGACGTCTTCTCCAGCTCCTGCAGCGCGCGATGATGCTGATGGATGCGGTACGTATGAATGTCTTGCGTAATATCGATAAACCGCACGCTCCGCGGAAAGACGATGACCGGCAAGCCGACCGCCTCCGCCGCGCGCAGCCATTCGTCCGGCACGCTGCTGACGTGATGGCCCAATTCGATGCACAGGCAGGCCGCCTCGCACCGGACGAGCTGGTCCAAATACGTCAGGAACGCCGCGGTGTCGTTCTTGAACGCGGCTCCCGTCGTCAGAATCATCTCGCCGCCCTGCAGCAGCTGGTCGAACCGGATCACTTCGATGATATGCACCCAGCGAACGGCACGGCCGAGGCCCGCCGCGCCCGCCGCGAGGTATGCGTGCCGGAACGCCGGCCTCGCCAGCACGTCCCGCACGGTCAATTGTTCGTCTTGCTCCACGCGCGTCACTTCACTTTCTCCCAGTCATGACAATAAACATCCGTTCGCGAGGAACGGCACGGTTCTATTGTACCATTCGGCTAGCCCGGCGGCGAAGGCTTGCCGGCACGCGGCGAGCTCCGGCGCCGTTCCGGTGCCGGCGCGGGCGCCGCGCACGCTTTAAGCAAACGCGGCGCAGAATAGACGTATTCCAATCCGGTCATTCTAAAGGGAAATTAAGCCAAGGGAATCGAAGCGGGCGACGCAAGGCTGGCGGGGCAGCCCGGATGCGAACGGCGCAGGCGGCGCAAGGCTCGCCAGGTCAGCGGCCGCGAACCGCACGGGCGGCGCAAGGCTCGCCGGGCCAGCCGGACGCGAATGGCATCGGCGGCGCGCGGCTCGCCGGGCCAGCCAGACGCGAATGGCACTGGCGGCGCAAGGCTCGCCGGGCCAACACGGCCGCAAACGGCACGGCGGACGCGCGCCGCAGCCGGCCGCGGCCCCGGCGCGGCACCCGAGCCGTCCGAACCATACAACAAGCCTTGACGGCATTGGCCGCCAAGGCTTGTTTGGTCTTTCCGATCGAACGCGGCTACGGCCGCTCCTTCAGCTTCGCGTTCACCCATTCCCGTTTGGCCAGCAGCCAGGCGGCGTCCCGCGGATACCGGCTGAACGTGATGGGCTCGCCGAGCCCTTCCTCCAAGCCCGCGATGACGTAATCCCGGCCGTATGTCTCCTCCAGCAGCCCGAGCGCCCTCATATCCTGCAGCGCCTCGCGAAGCACCTCCAGCCGGATCGACTCGACCGGCCGGCCGTCGGCGCCCGGGTAGACGAGGAAGGCGTCGCCCGACGGAAACGCGAGGCTCGCGTCCGTGACCCGGTACGGGTCGATCGGGCCGACAGAATATTGCGCGTACCAGAAGTTGTAGCCCCAGTGCAGGAAGCCGGCGAGGCCGAATTTGTACAGCTGGATGCCTAAAATCCGGTTGCGCGCCGACGGCATGCTGAAGAAGCGGTTCGCGACCTCCTTGTACTGCCCGCAGCAGTAATACGTCCACAAGCCGCCGACGCCGGCCGCGAGAAACGGCTCGATATGGTTGCTCGCCGGGACCGGGTTCTTGACCAGCCCTTTCTCGTAGAACGCGAAATCCGACAGCGCGTCGATGACCGGATAACCTTCCAGCAGCTCGCCGATCAGCCGGCTCGCGCGGGCGTACGCCTCGATATCCCGGAGCGAAGGCTCGTCCGAGACGTGGAACAGGCAGCGGTCCCGCAGCCCGTTCGCTTCGATCCAAGTCCGCAGCGCGGGCACGAACTGCCGGAGGAACGCTTCGTACGCTTCGCCGCCCGCGTCCGTCTCCCAGCCGAAGATCCGCCGCTCCGTCCCGCCGGCGTCCGCGACGATCTTGGGCGCGTGCTTCGCCCCCCACTGCGTGAACAGGTGCGAGAATTCGAACCGCTCGATCCCTTCGCGCCGGCACAGCGCCACCCACTGCTCCAGTTTGGCGAAGCCGAACCGGTAGCTCCCGTCCGCTTCGGCGCGGACGTCGACGAGCTGGACGGTCGGCCGTTCCCCGCCGACCCGCGTATCGAGCGGCGGCGTGAAGATCGGCGTCAGGATCACGTTCACGCCGTGCTTGGCCGCGGTGCGCACGTACGCCGCGATGATCTCCCAATGCCGCTCGCCGAACACGTCGACGCCGTAATGGGTCGCCAGGCAATCCGCATGGAACCATTCCGTGTGCAGCAGCCGCTGCTCCGGCAGCCGCAGCGGGACGATGTCGAGCTCGAAGTCCGTCTCCCCGAGCGGTTCGCCCGCCGCCGAAGCGAAAGCCACCGCGATCGTATGCGCGCCGGGCCGCACGCCGGCGCGCGGCTCGACCGTCACCCAGACGGAGCGCCATTGGCCGGGAAGCGCCGCCGCGCCCGCCCCGCCCGGCAGCTCGAACAGCGGATCGGGATACAGGCCCGGCGCCGTTCGCAGAACGCCGTCGTCGTGATCCGCGTACGCCGGCAGCTCGGACGGAGCCAGGCCGACCGCCCGGAGCGTAATGTCGGCCTCGATGTCCGAGCGGACGGACACCCGCATGTCTTTAATCAGCGCGTCCGCGCGGTACGCGACCTGGAAGGACGCGATTTCGTTCTCGAGCGCGCTCGCCCGCCGGTAGGGCGCTTCGCGCAGGGGCTCGTCCGCGAATACTTTTGCGAGCGAGCTGATGCACCGCAGCTCGAGCTTCGATTGGGTCTCGTTCATCTTGCGTCAGGCCTCCTCATTCATGTCCGGACCGCCCGTGAACAGCAGCGTGCCGAAGCGCTCCGGAATATGGTAGTTCACGGCCCCCGTCGGGCGCCAGGCCCAATAGCGGCGCTCGCCGCTCCGGTCTTCGTCGATCCGGTAGGCGTTCCATCGCCAGGCCGTGCCGTCCGCCGGCAGGCGGCCGAAGTTCGCGAGCGGCAGCCGGATCTCGTAGATCCGTAGCGGTCCGTCTTCGCGGACGTCCGTCGTCATTCCGGCGGCATGCCATTCCAGCTCGATCATCTTCGAGCCCGCCAAATCGTTGCGGATCCGCGCGTCGAACACGACGTTCCGCGGGCTGACCTCGAGCTCGTAATACGTCGTCCCGTCGCCATCCTCATCCAGAAAGAGTTCCACGACATCCTCTTCGTAGAGCGGATCGTCATGGCCGGTCATCGTCGCGACGACATGGTCGTCCTCGCATTCGAACCGGAACCATAGGTCGCTCCCGGTCCAACAGGCCTGCACGGCCGTCCGCAGCGCCGGGGCGGCCCCCGTCGAGACGTCCGTCAGCAAGACGGACGCGATCTCTGCCCACTGAACGGAGCCGTCGGCCGAAAGCGCGGCATACCGGCAGCGATAGACGCCGTGCTCCGCATCGCTGCGGCTCATCGCCGCACCGCCTCTTTCGCCGGGCACGCCGTCCGAGCCCCGATCCCCCGCATTCGCGTTCCGGTCCGCGCTATCGGCCGGACGCCGCTTCGTGTCGTCATGGCGTTCACTCTCCCTCGCGGTAATCTTGCATCCTATCTCCTCTATTATAGAAGCCGGGAAGCGAAGGAGATATAGCAAGTCGGCCGGATTTTTTGCGCTGCGGGGACCGGCGCCGCGAACCGCCCGCCATCCCCGGGTCCAGCCGCGGCCGCGGCGCCGATACGGCAAGAAGCCCTCTATCCGCATCCCGGATAGAGGGCTTTTGCTTGGTACCTTTACGTTCCGATTAGATCAGCTTCGCAGCCGAAAGCAATTCGTACAGCACTTTCGCGGCCGCTTCGCGCGTGGTCGGCTGCGCCGGGTCGAAGAAGACGCGGCCCTGCCGTTCGCTGCCTTGCATCAAGCCTGCGGCGGTCACCGCGTCGATGCTGACTCGCGCATAAGCGCCGAACGACGCTGCGTCCGCGTACGGACGGGACGGGGCTCCGCCCGCCGGCACGACATGAAGCAGCTTCATGGCTCTCGCGAGCATCACGGTGAGGTCTTGGCGCGACACCGGATCGTTCGGACGGAACGCGCCGCCGCTGCCCGTAATCAGCCCGGCTTCATACGCCGCGGCTACATCCCCCGCGAACCATTCCGTGCCCTGGACATCGGAGAACGGCGCCTTCGGCGCTTCCTTGTCCAAGCCGGCCGCGTTGACCAGCATCGAGGCGAGCTGCGCGCGCGTGACGGCGCTCTTCGGCGAGAACGCTGCCGCGGACGTGCCGTTCAGCAGGAACTTGTCCGCGAGCGTCTGAATCGGCTCGGCCGCCCAGGACGTCTTCACATCCACGAACGAGACATGCCGTTCGGCCGCGGCATACGTCGAGAAGCCCGGGCGCGACACCGTCACGATCGTGCGGCCGTCCGCCGTCTTCTTGAACGCCGCCGGTACCGGATTAGCATGGCCGCCGTCCGCGTACAGCGCGCCGGCATGAGCGGCGTCGATGCCCGCATCCAGCGCGAACGCCTTGCGGACCAGCTGGTCCGGAGCCGGCGCCAGCGGCGTCTCCTTGCCGTCCGCGAGCGAGTATGCCGCGAAGGAATACGGTGTGCCGAGGACGGTCGCTTCCGGATAGTCGCCAGCGAACAGCGGCTTGCCGTCCGCGGCAGGCGCGATGTCGACCGCAAGGCCGGCCTCGCCCTTCAGCGCCGCAAGCGGAATCGCAGCCGACGCATCGTTCCAGGCGAACGCGACGGCGCTGCCGGCCGGCGCGGACGCGAGCAGCTTCGTCTGCGCTGCGGTGAGCGTCAGGCGGGCGCCCGTGCCGCGCTCCGATTCCGTCCCGGCGGTGATGCCGAAGACGACCGGCTTGCCTTGCGTTTGGTCCAGCGCTTTCGCGGTGGCATCGTCCGTGACGGTCACGACCGTCTTCCCGCCTTCGGATGCGGCGCTGCCCGTCAAGGCGATAACCTTCTGATCCGCCGCGGCGACTGCCGCGAGCATAAGCGGCGTCAAGGCGCCGTCCGGCTCAGGAGCACCGGTCGAAGGCGCTCCGCCGCCTTGGCCCGGATCGGACGGATTGCCCGGATTCCCTGGGTTGCCCGGGTTCCCTGGATTGCCCGGGTTGCCCGGGTTCCCTGGATTCCCTGGATTGCCCGGGTTATCCGGGTTGCCTGGATTGTCCGGGTTGCCCGGGTTGTCCGCCCCGTCGTCTCCCGCTTCTTCCTGCACGTACACCATCGAACCGATCTTTTGGACCGCGTCCGGTTCGTTTTGTTCGTTAATATGGGCGACCAACATCGAGATCAAGTATTGGCCTTCAGGCAGCTGCTTCACGACGTCGTAGCCGTATTCGTCGACTTCTCCTTCCATGTGGTAGCTGCCGTCGAGCTTCTCGAACTTGATCGGACCTTCCCCGAACGGCACCCGCTTCAGCCCGGCTTCGTCGAGGCTGTTCGTGAAGGCCAGCGTGCCCATGTAGTCTTCATCGAGGTTCAAGACATCGACCTCGGCATAGTTCATGGAACCGTCGAGCAAGGCCGCCGTCGCGTCGATCGGCGCGCCCGGTACGATCCGCTGGCTCGACAGTGCGAAATCCGCCAGCGCGAAATCGTTGTCCCCGGCGTCGTCGCCGACGTGAACGACGAACGGCAGGTGCAGCGTCGGCAGTCCTTTGGCCGTCAGCCGAACTTCGCCTTCGTATACGCCGTGGGCCGCGCCTTCCTTGGCCGTCGCCGATAACGTGAAGGATGCGCTAGCCCCGGCCTCCGCCGTCACGGTATCGCCTTCGCCGAGTCCGCCAAGCGACATGGCGAGATCGCTGACGTCCGGCGTCGGCACCGGATCGTTCGGATCCGACGTGACGCTCGGATGCAGAACGACAGAGGCCGCGTACGTCACCGGCGCGTCCGACAGGTTCTTGACGCGAAGCGGCTTGACGACCGGCTCGGCCGCCGATTCGATCGCGCCGAAGCTGACGCTGCTCGCCTCGCTTTCGATGATCTTCTCGTTCAACTTCTCGTCGTAGACCTTGATCGGGTCCATCGCTTCGACGATTGCCGGCGTCAGGACGGCGTTCGCCATGTTCGCGCGGCCGGCGCCTTGGGAATAGACGTCGTACTGCGTCCCGTCGAGGTCATGCAGCGTATCCGCCGTGTTGGCGAGCGCCGCACGCACGTCGCGCGGTGTCCAATCGGGATGCTCCTGCTTCATGAGCAGCGCGAGGCCCGCGATGTGCGGGGACGCCATGCTCGTGCCGCTGAGCCGGTAATAGGCGGTGTCGTAATCCGGCTGCGGGTCGCTGCCGTAATCGATCTCGCCGTAAGCCGGCACGGTCGAGCGAATATTCACGCCCGGCGCGGTGATGTCCGGCTTGATGCCGTAGTTGCCGTCCGAATTCGGGCCGCGGGAGCTAAACTCCGCAATCGTGTCGCCCGGCACGACGGTTTCCGGGAAGTCCGCTCCGAACGTGATCTGCAGCGGAGCGCCCGCGTTGGCTGGATCGAGTATCCGTCTGGCCAGCGCGCGGCCTTCGGTACCGGACATGTCGAAAGCAGGGATGTAATCGCCGTTCTCGCCGAGGAAGGCGGAGGAGCCGATTTTACCGTCCCGGTCCTCGACATGCTCGGACAGGTCGGCCGTCTCCGGGGCGTCCGTCAGCGCGTTGCCGTTAAAGATGATAATGGCTTTCGCCCCGTGCTTCCTGGCGATGTTGATCTTATCCACGAACGCCAGCGTGCCCCGCGAGACGAGCACGACCTTGCCCTCGGCGTCCGTCTGGTAATCCTGATCCGCCCCGAGGCCGGCATACACGGCGTCCAGCGGCTCCGTGCCCAGCTCGGCGGCAAAGTCGCTGCGGCCGTTCTGCCACGCCATGACGTCGATCGAATAGGCCGGATGCTCCGCCGTCAGCGAGTCGGTGAAGCTGCCGCTGAAATGGCTGCTCTCGCTCGTCGCTGCGGCGACGGAGATCGCCAGCTGCGCGCTTGCCGGCGAGCCCATGGAGTAATAGTACGGTCCCGTATCGGCGGCATTGCCGTTCGCCACGACGGCGGTCACGCCGGCCAGGACGGCGTTATTGACGGCGATGGAGTCCGGCGAAGCCGGGCTCTTCTCGCCATCCGTCCCCAGGGACAGATTAATGACGTCCATATGGTCCTTGACCGCATGTTCGATGCCGTCGATGACCTGCGCGGAGGAGCCGGTGACTTTGATCTCGAACGTCCGCGGGTCCATCTTGGCGCCGAGCACCTTGTACACGTACAGGTCCGCCTCGTATGCGATGCCTTTCTGTACGATCTCGGAGTTCGGGTTGGCCGCGCGGCCGGCGATCGTGCCGGAGACGTGCGTGCCGTGCTCGGAGCCCGCAAAGCCGAAGCTGATGTCCGGCACGTCTTCGTACGGATCATAATCCTTGTTGATGGAGTCGTAGCCGCCTTTGTACGCGTCCTTCAGGTCCGGATGGTCATAATCGATGCCCGTGTCGATGACGCCGACCTTCAGCCCTTTGCCCGTCAGCCCTTTCGCCCAGGCGGTGTCCGCGCCGATCTGGCGGATAGGATCGATGTCGAAACTCGGATCCGCCGCGGTTCCTTCCGCGGAGGCGGACGGCGGCAGCGGGATCGCGTGATACGTCAGGTTCTTGCTGATGGACTTCACGCCGCCCATGGCGGCCAGCTGCGGAATCCGATCCGCGGGGACGGTCACTTCCATGCCGTTCAGTACCGTGTCGTACTTGTAATTCACGTGCAGGTCGATGCCCTTGCGTGCCGCGGCGGACACGAAGGTCGACTGCTCCGCGTTCACGGTGCGCTCGGCCGATTCGGCCGAGAAGGAGGCGCGTGCCAGCTCGGAGGCGTGCCGGGCGGCGGCAACGGGCGGCTCACTCAGCTGCACGATGACGTTGATGTCCTCCTTCGAGGACGTATCGATGCCCGGATCGACGACGACGGGCTCCTCGACGGAGCCGGCCGCCGCGCGGGCGCCGCTGGCGGACGCCAGCGCGAGCAGCTGTGCCGAGTCCGGCTTGCCGGGCGTTGCGGCCGGCTGACCGGCAGGCTTAGGTTCGCCGGCGGCGGTGCCCGCCGCCTCGCCGATGCCGCCGAGCGGCGCCGTCAGCAGCATGGAGGCCGCGAGAACGGCGGCCGTGCGTTGCAGGATAAGAGTGGATTTAGCCAAGTGCGATTCCTCTTTTCGTAAAATGGTCGGCTTCTATTCGGCAGCAATTGCCACGGCATCGAGCGAAACGATCGTTCCGTCCGACTGCGGGTTCTTCTCGCCCAGGTTGACGAGCTTCAGCGTATGCTTGCCCGGAGACAGCGTCTCCGTCTCGAAGATGACGGCGCGGTAGCGGTCTGCGGCTTCGTACAGGTCGATCGCGTCCGGCGTGACCAGCTTGCCGTCGATATACACGTTCGCTTTGCCCCGGTCCTGGCCGACGTTCGCGTAGACCGTCGCCTTCGTGCCTTCGAAGGCCACCGTCGCGCTGTTTCCCGCTTGCGACGAATAAGCGGCTTCGCCGCCGAAATACTTCGCGCCATAGGTCATCGTCCATTTTCCCGTGTAGGCGATATCGTAGTCGATCTCCTGCAGCAGGCGCTTCACGTCGAAGGCGTCGACGTTAATGAACGTCGGGTCGGATTTCTTGGCCTTCGGATCGTGCTTGCCGGTCCAGGCGATCTTAATCGCGTGCCGTCCGTTCGGCAGCTGCTTCTCGAACACGGTCTGCTTGTCGAGCGGCTTCGCGGCGTAGAGGGAAGGCGATGCCGCCAGCTTGCCGTCCACGTACACGTCGGCGATGCCCTGCTTCGGATTCTTCGAGCCGATCCAGGCGAAATAGCTGCCGTCGAACGCGAATTCCACGCTGCCCGCGGCGTCGATCTGCTTCATGCTGCCGCCCGTGTAAGCCCCGCCTGTCAACTGCGTCCAATCGCCGGTGAACGCGAGCGACTTGCTCGTATCCTCGTAACCGCCGATGCCGTTATCCGTCGCGAGCGTCAGCGTATACGCGCCTTTGCCATTAAGGGCATAGACGTCGACGTAATACGTTCCGGTCCGCGTCGCTTTATAGGTGATCGACTCCTTGGACGTTTTCTTGTTCTCCGAATACGCCAGCAGATTCGCGTTCGAATCGACGGTCGCCGCCTCCGGCGCGTAGAGATAGAGGTCAAAATCGGTACCCGCGTCGCCCGTCAGCGCAAGGTTCACGTCCTCGCCCGCATGGAGCTCCACCGCGTACACGTCGTTCCGGTCGGCTTGGTCATCGAGCCGGTTGGACACGCTGCCGCCCGGGAACGGCGTGCCCGGCACGTCGTCGTCGGACAGCGCTTGATACGCGTCGATCAGCCGTCCGCTCGCCGTCTTGCCCGTCAGCGAGCTGAGGCGCGTGCCGCTGTTGACGACCCGCTGCTTCGCCGCGAGCGCGCTCAGCGATTCGTCCTGGCTCAGCACGAGCGCCGCCGCGCCTGCCGCTTGCGCCGCCGCCATGTCCGTGCCCCGCGTGTAGGTGTAGCTGCTGCCTTGGAAGTCCTTCACGACGTTCATCAAGTTGATCTTGGCGATCGCGGGATCCCGGGAAATGATCCAGTTGTAGCTGTCCTTGTCTTCGTCCAGCGGGTATTCCTTGTAGGCGTAAATCGTATCCGGCAAGCCGACCGCTTTACTGTAGAAATACTGGTTCACGAACGCCAAATGCAGCACGTCCTTGACGAACGGCGTGTCGATAATGCTCGACTCCTCTTCGCCGCTTTCTTCCGTCGGGCCGTTCAGCACGTTGGAGCCCGTCAGCATCAGATGGCCGCCGCCTTGGATGAATGCGGTCAAGCTGCTGCGGTCGTTCTCGGTCAGATTGGAGACGTAGTACCGATCGGCCATGCCCGTGAACCAGATGACCGCGTCATAGCCCTTCATCTGCTCCGCCGAAGGGCCGTCCCCGCCGTCCGGCGCCGACTGCACGATATCCACTTGCCCGGCGTAATCCTCCAGCAAGTCCTTGTATTTCGCCAGCTTGCTGGAGCTCGGAATCTCCGTGTAATTGGACAAATCGTCCTGCACGAGCAGGATCTTCTTGCCGGAGTCGTACTTGGACGCGCCGAGGTAATCCATGGCTGCGTCGAACGCGTCCTGGCGGTAATCGTAATCCGCATCCTCGTCGTCCAGGATGTTCTCGAAGGCGATGCCGTTGAAGATCACCTTGGAGCCGTTCGCGGGGTCCGCGATCTCCGCGGCGAGGCCCGGATTCGACACCGGCATGGTCGTCGCGACCGCTTCGCCCGGCGCGGCAACGTCGACGGATTTGTAGCCGATATTGGCGTCGGCCGTGAGGCGTCCTTCGTTGTCGATGCCGGTGACCGACAGGATGTTCGGGCTGTCGAAGGACGCCGGATAGGACGGGATGCCGTCCGTACTGATGCCATAATCGCCGGAGCCGGCGACGAAGAGCATCGACGAGCCGTCGATGGCGTCCTTCAGCGCTTGGCTGTAGACGTACGATTCCGCGTTCAGGTAGGCGATCTGCGCGCCGTTCGCCTCCGCGTAGGCGATCGCCTTGATCAGATCCGATACGTAGCCGCCCACCTTGCTGACGTATTTCACGGGCATGATCGTCACGTCCGGCGCGACGCCCGCCACGCCGATGCCGTTATTCGCGGCGGCCGAGATGAGGCCGGCCACGGCCGTGCCGTGGATGTCCCCGTCGATCTCGCTGTACGTCACATTGCTGCCGTCTACGAAGTTCCAGCCGTGGACGTCGTCGACGAACCCGTTGCCGTCGTCGTCCTTCCCGTTGCCGGCCCGCTCCTTCGGATTAGTCCAGATGCTGCCCGCCAAGTCCGGATGGTCAGCCTGCACGCCGGTATCGATGACGGCGACCGTGACGCGCGGGCTTCCCTTCGTCACGGTCCACGCTTCCGGTGCCTTGACGTCGAGTCCGACCAATCCGGGATGTCCTTCCAGCGCCGGGTCGTTGTAGTTGAACGGCGGGGTTTGCCCCGTGTTGCGGAGCGCCCACTGCTGCGGGAAGTACGTATCGTCGGGCGATTCGACTTCCGCCTCCTTAACCGACTTGGCCGACTTCGCTGCGTTCCCTTCTTTCGCGACCTTGGAAGCAGCCGCTTCCTTCGCCGCCGCGTCGTCCGTACGCAAACGCGAAGTGCCGATTCGAAGATCGGGCTCGGCGTACAGGACGTTCGGGTCCTTGTTCAGCGCGGCGAGCACTTGCTCCGCGTCCGCCGGGTTCGCGAGCTGAACGAGCGAAGCGCCAAGCCCCGGAAGCGAGACGCTGCTCTTCGTCTTGGCGGACGGCAGAATCGACGCCGAAGCCGCGCGGAAGCCGGGCTTGTACTTCACGATGATCCGGCCGCCGGATTCGGCCAGGCCGGCTTTGCCCGGCAGGACGGGCTTAGCGCCGTCCTTCGGTTTGCCGGTTTGCGGCGCAGCCTGCACGACGCGTTCCTTGGGGGCCGTTTCGGCGGTCCAGTCGCTCTTCCTTGCGTCCGTCCCTGCCGCGTGCACAAGCGCGGGCCCAGCCGAACCGACCAGCAGCGAGGAAAAGGCTGCGATCGCGATCGACTTCTTTACCAGTTCTTTTTTCAAGTTGTCACCCTCCAGATAAGCAGAAATTAGACCTATGTAGACATGAGCGGAGCGGTTTTCCGGCTGTGGTCCACCTGCCTCTCGCGGCAAATCTAGCATAACGTAAAATTCGAGAGAATTGTAACATAGTACAAATTCACTGACAATGAATATTTACTACTTATTGTTAAAATGCTTACATAGTGATAAGATTAAAGTACTATTGCAATTTGAAATATTTCATATACATGTAACATACACATGTAAATAGTACGATGAATTTTGCCGATCATTTTCTCTCTTAATTTTCAAAACCTTTATAATTTTAAACATTGTCCTAGTAAAGCGTTAAATTATTAAAGGATTTTCCTCATAATAATGACGTATTATGTAAGATTGTAATAGAGTAAAATCGCGTCCTGACGAAGTTCCGTTCCTTCCTCTTGTATAAATCATCCGAATCCATAGAGAGACTCCCTGTCCGAGTTTCATATAATACTATACAAATAGTGCAAATAAATCCCGTGCTTATCCCTGCCCGTCCGAGTCTCTCCTTCACCGGCGGGGTCTGCCGAAGAACGCAAAAAAGGCCCAAGCCGAGGCGTGGGCCTTCCGCCCGAGATCGGGCGGCTTGACTATGCTATGATCAGGCGACGATGCGTTGCTTCTCTTCCAGTCGGGCGCATCCCGTAAACGTTTGCAAAGGCAATGCGCGGTCAGTCGGAATAGGCGATGACCTGCACCAGTTCGTTGAGCGTATCCAGGCTTCTTCTGGAATCGTCCACGTGGTCGGCCAAGGAATCCAGCCGTTTGCTGATCATGCTCAGCTCGGATTTGATTTCTTTCAGCACGGAAATCAAGCGTTCCTCGAAGTCGGTCATGGTCATCCCCTCTTTCAGGCGGTTATACAGAAGTATATGACCGGCGGCGCGAGAGTTGCCCATAAATTCAATCGGCGCGGACTGCCGTCCGCGCCTCGCGTTCAATCGATTCGGAAACCGGGATCAGGCTTCGTTCCACAGCGCGCGGAGGTTGTCCATCGCGATGCGCGAGGCCCGCTTGCATTCCTCCATGCCCTCGAACTCGACCGTGATATTTCCGTCGTAGCCGGACTGCTTGATCAGCTTGACGATGCGGCGCAGCGGGATCTCGCCATGCCCGACGATCGCGCCGCGCAGGTAATTGCCGTTGCTCGTGCGGAACCAGTCCCCGCCGCCTGGCGGCTCGTCGAACGGCCGGAAGTAAAAATCCTTGAAGTGGACCAGCGACGCGTAAGGGAGATTCTTCATGACGCCGATGACGGGATTCTCGTCCACGCACATGAAATTGCCGACGTCGAGCGTCGTCTTGAAGTTCGGGCGGTCCACCGCCAGCAATACCCGCTGCACGCGGTCGCTCGCCTGCACGCTGAAGCCGTGGTTCTCGATCGTCGTCGTGATGCCGAACTGCGCCGCGTAGTCGGCGATGATCCGGCTGCCCTTGACGATGAGCGGCAGGCTCTCCTCGAACCAGCCG
The DNA here is from genome assembly GCF_042653205.1 of Paenibacillus sp. GCM10023250. Classification (NCBI taxonomy): domain Bacteria; kingdom Bacillati; phylum Bacillota; class Bacilli; order Caryophanales; family Paenibacillaceae; genus Paenibacillus; species Paenibacillus sp. GCM10023250. The sequence continues at coordinate 15,955 of NZ_JBHSHY010000017.1, forward strand.
ATCGTCATCTGCGCCGGCTCGATCGTGAAGGCCGTCACGTCGTGGCGCATATGCTTCATGCCGAGCCGATGCACGAGATCGACGTGCGCCTTCACGCGGGCCATCTCGGCCTCGAACGCTTCTTCGTCCGGCTGCACGAAGTTCGCCGGCATGGAATAGTTTGACAGTTCAATGCCGGCCGCCTTCGCCCGCTCGCGGACCGCGTCCGCCAATTCGGGGTTGTCGACGAGGGTGAAGCCGTACGGCACCATCTCCATATGCTCCCCGCCATTCTCGGCGATCCAGTCGATCGCGTCCAGCACCGTCATCTCCCCGGCCTTCAGCGCATTCAGGAGGCTGTACGTGCTCAATCCGATTTTCATCTGCGTTCCCGCCTTTCCTCTATCGATTCGCCTCTTATTCTAGCACGCGATCGTCCGCCGTCCCACTGCAAAATGCCGCCGCGCCGCACCGCCTGCCCCGGGCCGAGAAACGAAACGGGAAAATCAAACGAAAAATCAAACGAAATCATAACTTTACGGCATCGCCCCTTTGCCTCCGGTTCACTAAGATGAAGAGGAAAACGGGAATCCAACGACCGAAGGGGGCATCCATGCATGAACGAGCAAACGTACGAGGAAACGCTGGCGCACGTGAGCGGGCATTCGAAGCCGTCGGAGCTCCGCATCACCGATATCCGGTTCGCCGACATCGTCGGCGCGCCGTTTCACAGCAGCCTGATCAAAGTCTACACGAACCAAGGCCTGGTCGGCTTCGGCGAGGTGCGCGACGGCGCGGACAAGGTGTACGCCCAGCTGCTCAAAGGCCGGCTGCTCGGCGAAAATCCGTGCAGCGTCGACAAGCTGTTTCGCCGGATCAAGCAGTTCGGCGGCCATGCGCGCCAAGGCGGCGGCGTGAGCGGCATCGAGATCGCGCTGTGGGATCTCGCGGGCAAAGCCTACGGCGTGCCCGTCTACCAGATGCTCGGCGGCCGGTTCCGCGACCGGATCCGCATGTACTGCGACACGGACGTCGTCGATAAGGCGACGGGCACGGCGATGGGCGTGGCGCTGAAGAAGCGGATGGACGACGGCTTTACGTTTCTGAAGATGGACCTCGGCATCGGCCAGCTGATCCACGAGCCCGGCACGCTGAGCGCGCCGCTCGGCTTCCTCGAGGAGATGCGCGCGAGGTCCCGCGACCGGTACCGGAAGGATGCCGGCGGCCTGACCGACGCCGAACGCCGGCAGATCGTCAACCGCCACTACGACATCTCCAACATTCCGCATCCTTTTACCGGCATCCATGTGACGGAGAAGGGGCTGGACATGCTGGAGCAGTACGTAGCAGACGTGCGCGCGGTCATCGGCGGCCAGGTGCCGCTCGCCATCGACCATTTCGGCCATATCGGCCTGGAGGACTGCATCAAGCTCGGCCGCCGCATCGACAAGTTCAACCTGGCGTGGATGGAAGACATGATTCCGTGGCAGTACACGGAGCAGTACGCGCGACTGGCGCGCGCGGTGACGACGCCGGTCTGCACGGGCGAGGACATCTACCTCAAGGAGAACTTCCGGCCGCTGCTCGAAGCCGGCGGCGTCTCCGTCATCCATCCCGACGTGCTGACGGCGGGCGGCATTCTGGAGACGAAGAAAATCGGCGACATGGCGCAGGACTACGGCGTCGCGATGGCCATTCACATGGCGGAAAGCCCGATCGCCTGCCTCGCGGCGGCGCATGTGGCGGCGGCGACGGAAAATTTCCTCGCCCTCGAGTACCATTCCTGCGAGGTCGACTGGTGGGACGACATCGTCGTCGGGAGCCGGCTGCCGAAGAAGCTGGTGCAGGGCGGCTTCATCGAGGTCAGCGACGCGCCCGGTCTCGGCATCGACGACCTGAACGACGAGGTGCTCGCGGCGCATCTGCATCCCGACGTGCCGGGCTTGTGGGAGTCGACGGACCAGTGGAACAAGTACCATTCCAACGACCGGCTCTGGAGCTGAGCCGGCGCGCGCGCAAGGCAAGCAGGCAAGAGCAGGCAAGGACCCTCTTCCCGTTCGGAAGGGGGTTCTTGCCTTTGCCATTGGCTGCCCGCCCGCGCCGAACCGTACGGCAGCCGAGCCGGAATCCGGCTCTCCGGAGCAGCCAGGCAGCGCATGGAAGCGGCCCATACGGCCGGCGCGGATATCCGGCCATTGACCATGGTAAGTCCCATGCGTTACCATTTACAGGAACTGGAAAACAAGGAGAAAGGAGTGAATGCGTTATGACGGGTTCTCGAGCGTTGAGATGGACGACCGGGGTATGCGAGCTGCTGCTGGCGATTCCCCTATTGAGCGCCGTGATCATCATCGGAACGAGCTATGCGCCGCTCTTCATCATGTTCGTGCTGCATCTGATCGCGCTGGGGCTCTCGATCCAGAACCGCGAAGCCAAGTACGGCTCGGTCATGGGGCTGATCACGTGCGTCCTGGGCTGGATTCCGTTCCTTGGCTGGCTCCTCCATCTGGTCACCGGCATTCTGCTCCTGGTCAGCGCGGCCAAACGCGAAAGGTAGCGCGCGGACCGGGAGCCGGGAGACGATACAGCCGGGGACTCTGCTCCACGCACAGGACGATCCCCGGGTCGAGCGCGCCGTCCGCGCCGATCCGGGGATCGTCCTTCGTTCGTCTATGGCCGCATGCCGCGGCTTCCCTTCCCGCCTGCGGCCCCTCGCTTCAGCCGGCCGAAGCGGCTTCCATCAAGCCGTTGATGTACCCGATGCCGTAGAGCCGGCCGAGCAGCTCGTAGCCCGGATTGCCGTTATCCTCGCCGGCCATCGTCGGGACGTGGTCCGGCCGCGCCGGTCCGCGGTAGCCGACCTCGTAGTACGTCCGCATCGCTTCGAGCATGTTCGTCTTCCCGTTGTCGTGGAACGTCTCCTCGAACTTCTCCGCCGTGCCCTTCACGTCGCGGAAGTGGACGAAGAACAGCTTATCCTGCTTGGCGAACTCGCGGATGACCCGCGGGATGTCGTCGCCGGCCGTCGCCAGCGTGCCCTGGCACAGCGTGATGCCGTTGTACGGGCTCGGCACGAGGTCGATCGCGCGCTGCAGCGCGGCCGCGCTGCGCAAAATGCGCGACACCCCGCGAATCGGCGTGACCGGAGGATCGTCCGGGTGCAGCGCCAGCTTCACCTTCGCCTCCTCGGCGACGGGCACGATCCGCTCCATGAAGTAATGCAGGTTCTCCCACAGCCGCTCCTCCGTCACGATGCCCGCTTCCGTCAGCGGCGCGTTCTGCATCAGGCTGTGATCGTAGCTCGAGACCAGCGCCCCGCCGCGCGACACCGTCGTCGTGGACGTGCGGAACCAGTTGAACTGCGCCATGAAGTTGTAGCAGAGCACCGGGATGCCGGCCGCCCCCATATTGATCAGGAACTTCTGGAAGGTCTCGATCTCTTCGTCGCGGCCCTCCGTGCCGAGCTTGATGCAATTGCTCGGGGGCATCGATTCGATGACGAGCAGCTCCAGGCCGTGATCGGCGTACCGCTGCTTCATCCGCACGAGCGGCATCAGATCCCAAGGCTTCTCCTTCGTCTCCTCCCAGGGCAGGCCTCCGACCGCGTAATTCACGTTCATCTGCTTCGCCAGCTGCCACAGCCGGGACGGCTGCGACGAGAAAAATTCCGCAAGCTGCATAGCACACTAGCTCCCTTCGTTTAGTATCCGCCATCTTCCATCGGCCTGCCGCCGCTTCGGCCGAGGCCCGTCTTACGAGCCGGCCTTCGCCGCCAGCTCCGTGCCCATCTTGTTGATTTTATCGTACGCCGCTTCGATCGACTGCTGCCCGTACGTCACCGCCTGCATTTCCTTGTTATACGTATCCACCCATTCCGAGAAGCCCGCCGCGGCGGAATAGAACGGCAGCGCCTTCTCCACCGAGAGGTCGTAAATTTCCTTGCCGAGCTTGTCTTTCTGCGCGAGCGTCGGCTCGAGCTCCTTGTAGATCTCCGGATTGATCGGAATGCCGCGGGTCAGGCCGAGCGTCTTACCCGCCTCCTTGTCGGTAATGAACCATTTCACAAAACGCTTCGCCTCGTCCTTATTCTTGGAGTTCGCGCTGACGCTCAGGAAGATCGTCGACTGCGCCCAGCCGCCGCCGGAAGGACCCGTCGGCATGTTGACGACGCCGACCTTGCCGGGCATGAGCTGCTCCAGGGCGCTGACCGAGCCGGTCGTGGCGCCGCGGGTCATGACCACGCCGGATGCCATCGGATCGGCCTGCGGGTCGTTCTCGAGGAAGGCGGCCGCCTTCTCCGCCGGCGGCACGATCTTATTCTTGCGGAAGTCCGCGTACGTCTCGTAGAACTGCATGAACAGGTCTTTGTCGAGCGTGAACGTCTTGCCCCCGTCGGCCATGACCGGCGGCTTGCCCATCGACGTCTGGTACATATTGAACCCGTCCCAGGACGTCGTGTCGCCGATCGGGTACTTGCCCTCCGGCAGCTTCGCGCGGGCGTCCCTGGCCCATTGGAAATACTCGTCGTACGTCCAGTTCTGCTGCGGAAGCGGAATGCCGTACTGCTCCAGCTCCGTCTTGTTGAACGCGATGCCGGCGGCATTCTGGCTGAGCGGGATGCCGTACAGCTTGCCGCCGATCTTCAAGTTCTCCACGACCTTCGGATCGACGATGCCGCTTAAGTCGACGTCGGACAGATCCTCCAGCTGCCCGCGCGACACGTATTCCTGAATGTACGCCGCGTCCATCTGCAGCACGTCCGGGATCGACTTGGACGCCGCCAGCGTCGGCAGCTTCTGCCAGTACGCGTCCCAGGCCATGAACTCGGGCTTGAAGCTCACGTTCGGAAACTGCTTCGCGTACAGCTCGAGCGCGCTCTTGGTCGCCGTATGGCGCTCGTCCGGGCCCCACCACATCATGCCCAGCGTGACTTTGGCCGCGGGCTTCGTCTCCCCGCCGTTATCGTCCGCGCCGGCGTTATCGTTCCCCTCGCCGCTGTTCCCTCCTCCGCTGCCGCACGCCGTCGCCGCAAGCAGCAGCGTCAGCCCCGTTAGTAGCAGTGCCGCCGGCTTTCTTCTTCTCATCACTCGCAATCCCCTCTCTTGATCGTGTATTGGACCGTTAGCCTTTCAGCCCGGTCGTGGCGATGCCTTCGACGAAATACTTCTGCGCGAACAGGAAGATCAGGACGGAAGGCGTAATGGACAACAGCGACATCGCGAGCAGCTGCCCCCATTGAATGTCGAACTGGTCGATGAACATGCGCAGCGCGAGTCCGACGGTGAATTTGTCGACGGAGCTGATGTACAGCACTTGCGCGAAGAAGTCGTCCCAGCTCCAGATGAACGTGAAGATCGCGACCGTCACGAGCGCGGGCTTGATGAGCGGCAGCACGATCCGGAAGAAGATGCCGTACACGGACGTGCCGTCGATCTTCGCCGCCTCGTCCAGATCGCGGGGGATGCCGCGGATGAACTGCACGAGCAGGAAGATGAAGAACGCCCCGCCGCCGAAGAAATGCGGCAGCACGAGCGGCACGTAGCTGTCCACCCAGCCCAGCTTATTGAACAGGATATATTGCGGCACCACGGTCACCTGGCCGGGCAGCATCATGGTGAGCAGCAATATCGAGAACCAGAAGCCCCGCAGCTTGAACCGCAGCCGGCTGAAGCCGTAGGCGACGAGCGCGGCGGTGAAGACGCCGCCGGTGACGTTGCCGAGCTCCATCAGCAGCGTGTTGCCGAAGAAGTGCGCGAACGTGTAGTCCCCGGAGAAGTGCCAGCCCTTGCTGTAGTTCTCCCACATCGGCGTTGCCGGCCAGAGCGTCGGCAGGCTGAGCTCCGCCGTCTTCTTCAGCGACGCCCCGACCCACCAGATGACCGGATACAGCATCAGGAGGGAGAAGAGCGCCAGGAACAGATGATTGAGCTTGCTGCGAGACGCGTTCATCCGCTCTTCCCTCCCGTTCCGTCCGACTCGTAGAACACCCAATAACGCGAAGCCAAAAAATTCAGCGCCGTCAGCGCGGCCACGATGAAGAGCAGAATCCACGCCAGCGCGGAGGCGTAGCCCATCTGGTAATGCTTGAACGCCTTGTCATAGAGGTACAGCGCGTAGACGTACGTGGAATTGATCGGGCCGCCCTTCGTGATGATGAACGCCGAGGTGAAGGTTTGGAACGAGCCGATGATGCCGAGCACGAGGTTGAAGAACATGACCGGCGACAGCATGGGCAGCGTGATGGCGACGAACTTGCGGAAGCGGCCGGCGCCGTCGACCGCGGCGGACTCGTACAGCTCCTGGGGAATTTGCTTGAGGCCCGCCAGGAAGATGACCATCGTCGAGCCGAACTGCCACGTGTTGAGCAGGATCAGCGTGCCGAGCGACGTGTCGGGGTTCGAGATCCAGCCGACGCCTTGAATGCCGAACCAGGCGAGCACCTGGTTCACGTACCCGTCGAGGCCGAACATGTTGCGCCAGAGCGCGGCCACCGCGATGCTGCCCCCGATCAGCGACGGGAAGTAGATCGCCGTCCGGTAGACGTTCATGCCCCGGATGTTCTTGCTGAGCGCCATCGCCACGAGCAGCGAGAAGAACAGCTTCAGCGGGACCGAGACGAGCACGAACGTGAAGGTCACGCCGAGCGATTGGACGAAGGTCGCGTCGTTCGTGAAGATGTTCTTGTAATTGGCCGTTCCCGTCCATACAGGCGCTTCGAGCAGCGAATATTCCGTGAACGACAAATAGAAGGATTGCGCGATGGGCCAGAGCGTCAGCAGAAAAAAGCCGAGCAGCCACGGGGCTATGAACGTATAACCGGCCAAATTGGTTTCGCCCTTGTTCCTGCGGCGTTTCCCGGGCGCCGTCATCGACTCCGCGCCGGGGGCAAGGGATAACGCGTCAGAAGCCACCCCTGTATCTCCTCCTCCGATATTCGAATGAATCGCCCTGCTCCGGGCGCTCCTTAACTTTAGCGAAAGCGGTTACATTGTAAAAGGCGAAGAAATTATGAATTTGTAGGATTATTTTAGCGATTTTTTTCAACCGGCCTCCGCCTCCGCACGGTTGCCGGTTAGGGGGGAATAATTATGCGTTTCGCGCGAAATGCCGTAAGAATGCCGCATCGACAAACGCCGGGTTGTCCCTAACAATAAAGGCGAGAACCGGCGGCGCCCGCTGGCCGGCATTGCCGCATGCGCCGTCAAATCGAGGGAATGAGGTGCGCCAGATGAAATTCGACAATCCGGAAGACATCGTCCAGCTTACGCCGCTCTGGGAAGGGGAACGGTTTCCGAACGGCCGGCCGAAGGTGCCTGCGGACGTGCTGCGGCGGATGCGGAAGATTACGCTCGAGGAAGCGTGGGGTCCGCTGTGGAACCGGGGCTACGCTTTTCAATTCGAAGGGGATCTCAAAATCGTCCACCCCGATCAAATCATGGTCGGCCGGGCGGTAACGGCCGTCATGGTGCCGCAGCGCCCCGATCTGCACGAGACGCTGCTGCGCTACGGACACGAGCAGGAAGGCCGCAAGGGCTTCTTCAACCAATGGGTCATCGATTCGCTCGTCGAGGACGACGTCGCCGTCGTCGACATGTTCGACAAAGTGCATCTCGGCACGTACGTCGGGGGCAACCTGTCGACCGCGATATCGACCCGGACGAAGCGGGGCGGCGCCGTCATCTGGGGCGGCATCCGGGACAACCAACAGGTGTCCCAGATCGACAACATCAATATCTATTACCGGGGAAGCGATCCGACCGCCATCGCGGAGGTCACGATGACGGGCATGAACGTGCCGGCGCGCATCGGCAAGGCGATCTGCCTGCCCGGCGACGTCGTGCTCGGCACGCCGGCCGGCGTGATATTCATCCCGCCCCACCTGGCGGAGCTGACGGTCGTGCAGGCGGAGAAATCGCAGGTGCGCGACGTCTTCGGCTTCGTCCGGCTCCGGGAAGGCGTCTATACGACCGCCCAGATCGACGCGCCGTGGACGACCGCCTTGATGCGGGACTTCGTGACCTGGTTCGAGAGCGATCCGGCCGCGGAGGCGTACCGGCACCTGACGTGGGAGAAGGAGCTGGAGGACGCGGCGAAGCGGGACGCCGAAGGCGGCAGCCGGCACGACGTGCGCCTGTAGCGCAGCGGCCGGGCTGATCCCGGCGGCCGTGTCGGCACGAGCAAAAAAGGACTTCGGAGTTCGGCCGCCGGCCGTTCCGAAGTCCTTTTCGCCGCTGGCGGCGCTTACGCCTTGCCGGCCGACTCCCGGTACTCCGTCGGGGACAGGCCGACCTTGCGCTTGAAGATCTGGCTGAAGTAGCGCGGATCGTGGTACCCGACCAGCTCGGCGATCTCATAGTTCTTGTAATGCGTGCCGGCCAGCAGGCTCTTGGCCTTCTCGATGCGAATCCGCGTGAGATGCTCGATGAACGTCGTGCCGGTGTTCAGCTTGAACAGCAGGCTGAGGTACGTCGGCGTCATGTACACTTTCTGCGCCATCGTCTGCAGCGACGCGCCCCGGTAATCCTGCTCCATGTGCTGGATCGTCTTCTTAATAATGCTGCGGTGGCTCTCCTTCCGCTCGGACAGCAGCGCGCTTCGGACGCCGGCGAGGAAGCGCGCGACGTACGCCTTGATCTCCCGCAGCGTCCGCAGCTTGACGACGGACATGATTTCGCAGCGATTGCAAGCGCTCTCATAATTGGCGTTGGCAAGCAGCTTCTTCTCGGTGCCGACCAGGAGGCGCGCCGTCAGCTCGTACATGGCCTGGATGTCGATCGGCCCCTCCGCGAGCAGCGCGTCGTAATACGCGTCGACGGCCGCCTCGATGTCCGCGTCGGCGTCCGCCGCCTTCAAGCCCTCGAGCAGCGCCTGTTCCAGCTCCGACGTATCGTCGCGCGGCGCCGCGTACCGGGGCAGCTCGCCGTGCCGGATGACGTGGCCGGTGCCGCGGTAAAACGTGTCCTGCAGCGCCCGCGACGCCTGCCGGTACGAGTGATGCACGTCGCCGAGCAGGGCACACGGCGCGCCGACGCCCACGCTCACCGGCAGGCCGAACCGCTCCGCGACCTGCGCCTGCACGGCCTCCAGCTGGCCCGCGGACTTCCACGAGAACAGCAGCCCGATGCGGTGCCGGCCGTCCATGAACACGGCGCTTCCGCGGAATGCCCGCTGCTGCAGCTCTTCCCGCATGCGCTCCATGCGCTGCGCGTTCTCTTCCTCGTCTTCGCCGGGCGGCGGGCACGGCTCGAACAGCGCGATGGCGGGGTAGGTAAAATACGGATTCAGCCCCAGGCGGGTCAGGCCATCCTTCGCGTTCGCGCTGTTCGGCTTGCGTCCCAGCGCGAGATCCTGCAGAAACCGGTCCCGCATCCACGTCAAAATAACGTCCTCTTCATACAGCAGCCCTTCAGGAAGCATCGTCATGTCCCCTTTTACGAAAGGATGTATGCGCCCGGCCGGCTTGCCGCCGTCCCGTCTAAGATGCCTTTATTCCAATTCGATCTGCTTGTACGCGTGCATATGCTCGACGAACGCCGCCTCCGCCGCGTCCGGATCGCCCGAACGGAGGGCGTCGACGAGCAGCTGATGCCATTCGGCCAGCACGTTGGTCGTGTAATGGCGGTTGGAGAAGGCCATGAAGCGCATGACCTTGGTGCGCATGTGATGCCACAGCTCCAGAATCGCCTGGTTGCCGCACCGGTCGTAGAAGAACCCGTGGAAATCCATGTCCAGCTCGAGGATGCGCAGCAGCTCGTTTTGCCGGTGGGCGGCTTCCATATCATCGATGACGCGTTGAAGATAGCGGTAGTCCTCCTCCGTCAGCGACTTCATCGCCTGCCGGACGGCGAAGCCCTCGATAATCTCGCGCAGGACGAAAATATCCCGGATCTCCTTGGCCGTGATCGTCGAGACGACCGAGCCTTTGTTCGGCACGCCGACGATCAGACCTTCCTGCTTCAGCCGCTCCAGCGCCTCGCGCACCGGCGCCTGGCTGATTCGATGCCTGCCCGCAATGTCCATGACGATCAGGCGCGCGCCCGGCTGCAGCGTTCCGGAGAGAATGTCCCGCTTCAGGCCGGCATACACGTGCTCGCTGATCGAACTCGTCGGATAGTCCGTCCGGTCGTGGATGATAGCGTTCACGGCTCCTTTATGCATTATCGATTATCGATAATCGATAATACTGATGTAAGCTTTATTATAGGGGTTGTCCACGGGGAGGACAACCCCTAATATTGTCAATAGCTGTCGGATGCAGGCGGTTCTCTTCGCATTCGGGGCCGGATGGCGCACGCGGAAAAGGCCGGCATGCGCGCGATGCCGGCCTGCGCGCGGGTGCTCGCCGCCGGCCGCCGCTCTCTGCGCGGCTTCCCGTTACCGGCTGCCCGGCATGCACGCGGCGCAGGCCTGCGCACGCGGGCGCTCGCCGCCGGCGGCCGGTCTATGCGCGCGGCTGCGCGCTACCGGCCGCCGGTCGGGACCGTTCCCGCTCTTTCCAAATCCGTGTTCGGCGGCTCATACCCGAGCAGCCGCGCCATGGCGGCGATTTGCCCTTTGTGATGGAATTCGTGGGTCTCGGTATGAGTGAGCAGCCATAGCGGCGTCGTGCTCCACTCCGGCTGCCACTTCACCTCGTTCGTGACGCGCTCCAGCATCCGGCCGTCGTACTCGTCCAAAAACCGGTCCACCGCTTCGTCCGCCCGCTTGAACCGGTCACGAACCGCGCGCACGTCGGCTCGCGCGATGTCCTCCTTGGCCGCGAACGCGAAGTCCGCCCGCTTCTGCCCGAAGGCGAACGAGCCGAGCCAATACCGGTAACAATCCGCCACGTGAATATGCGTGCGGAGGATGCTGCCGCTGCCGAAGCCCGGCACGTCGGCCCGCAGCTTCTCGAGCGGCAGCTCCCCGAGGAACGCGAACATCGTTTCCCGCGTGATTCGAATGAGTTCGTATTGCGCTTTCAGCAGTTCCTTCATGCTTCATGCTCCCTTTCGGCCAAGAACAGCCGGGCGCCAGGCCCGGCTGTTTCTTTTAAAATATGGTTTTATGCGGAGCTCCGGCTTCCTTTACCGGTACGCCCGCATCGCCTTGAACAGCTCTTTCATCGACGGCTTCTTGCCGTACATCAGCACGCCCGCGCGGTAAATCTTCGCCGACAGCCAGCCGGACGCCAATATCGTGACGGCCAGAATGGCGATCGACAGCCATACCTGCCAGATCGGCGGGTCGGACAGCCCCAGGCGGACGACCATCGCGTACGGCGAGAAGAACGGAATGTACGACGAGACCTTGATCAGCATCGAGCCCGGCGAATTCATGCCGCCGAACATGCAGATGTAGAAGCCCGCGAGCGACAGCATCGTGATCGGCATCACCGCCTGGCCGAGGTCCTCCGTCCGGCTGACGATGGAGCCGACGGCCGCGAACAGCGTCGCGAACAGGAAGAAGCCGGTCAGGAAGAACAGAATCGCATAGACGAGCAGCACCGGGTCGATCTTGTCGAGCGAGATGCCGAGTTCGCCCAGCTTGTCGGCGTTCTGCGGCAGCGTCATGTTGACGACGATGACGGCGATGTAGATGGCCAGCTGCGCCAGCACGACGAGGAACATGCCGAGAATTTTGCCGAACATCGCCTTCAGCGGCGCCACGCTCGTAATGAGAATCTCCATGACGCGGGAGCTCTTCTCCGCCGTAATCTCGCTCGCGATCATCTGGCCGCTGATTATGATCGCCATGAACAGCATGAAGAGGATGACGTACACGGTGATCATGTCCATGCCCTGCTGCTCCTTCGTCTTGCCGCTGCCGATGGAGCCCGCGCCTTCGGCGGTGGAGATCTGGACGGTGTCGAACTGGATCGAATTGGTCAGCAGCGTCTTCAGCTCGTCGCTCAGCCCGCCGCCGTTAATGACGGCGTCCATCTTGACCGCCTGCAGCGCCGTCGTGAGCGACAGCGACACCTTCGACTCCATCAGGCGTTCCGACTTGTACGTGACGGCCGGGAAGCCGCCGCTCGCCGCATCCGGCGCGAATTCCACGTAGCCGTCGACGACGCCGTCCGCGACCGCCTGCTTCAGCGCCTTCTCGTTCGCCTCCGCCGAACCGGCGTCCGGGATCGGGACGAGCTCCAGCTCCGGCTTCGCCTGCGCCGCGTAATACTTGCCGAGCATATCGGCGATGCGCGTCGGCGTGAACAGCTCCGATTTCGCTTGGTCAGCCGCGCTTGCCGCGTAGCCGACCGCCGTCGGCTTGCCTTCGCCGCTGAACTTGGAAATAATATACGGCAAATTGATGCCGATGCTCATGATGACCGCGATAATGATCGTCGTGATGAGAAATGCCTTGCCCCGAAGCTTGTTTTTGGCCGTGAATCCGACCACCGTCCAGAAGCCGTTATTCATGGTTCTCACCTACCGTCTTAATAAAGATTTCGTTCAGCGTCGGTTCCATGATCTCGAAGCGCTGCACCCCGGTCTGCGCCATCGCCAGCTCCAGGATCTCCCGGCCCGCCGCCTCATCGTCGATGAACAGCTCATAGCCGTACTCGTGGCGCGTGACGCTCCGCACGCCGCCCGCCGCCTCCAGCCCGGTCACCTCGCCGTCCGTCGCCAGAATGACGCGCTCGCGCGGAAACTGCTTCTTAATCGCCTTCAGGTTGCCCTGCAGGACGGGATTGGATCGATGCAAAATCGTGATGTTGCGGCACAATTCCTCGACATGCTCCATCCGGTGCGTCGAGAACAGGATGCACGAGCCGGCTTCGCGCAGCTCCTTGACCGTCGACTTCAGCAGCTCGACGTTGACGGGATCGAGGCCGCTGAACGCTTCGTCCATGATGACGATACGCGGGTTATGGATGACCGCGGCGATAAACTGGATCTTCTGCTGGTTCCCCTTGGAGAGTTCCTCGACCTTCTTGCCATAATACTCCGGCACGCCGAACCGGTCGAGCCAGCGCTTGAGGTTCCGGTCGGCGTCCTGGCGGGACATGCCGCGCAGCTGCGCGAGGTACAGGATCTGATCGCATACCTTCACCTTCGGATAGAGACCGCGCTCCTCGGGCAGGTAGCCGAGCTGCTGCAGCAGCTCCTTGCCGTACGCCTTGCCGTCGTACAGAATCTTGCCGGAATCGGGATAAATGAGGCCGAGAACCATGCGCATCGTCGTCGTTTTGCCCGCGCCGTTCGCGCCGAGCAGGCCGTAAATCTCGCCGGGGGCGACGTCGAAGCTGATGCCGTTCACGGCGGTTTTGCCGCCGTACTGCTTGATGACGTGATTAACCGATAACGCGTTCATTTACATAACCCCTCTCGCATGTTCAGTGAGATGAATCAGAATATCGTCCAGCTCCAGCTTCCGCTTGCTGACGAGCGCCGCGCCGGCTTCGGCCAGCCAGCGCTCCGCCGCCTGCGCCGATTCCGTTACGATCCGGTACGTCGTGCCCCCGGCCGGCTCGCCGCCGCGGAAGCCGGGCAGCGCCTTCCAATCGAGCGCCCGCTCGCCGGCATCGACGTACATCGTTTGCCAGGAATCGAGCAGCGCGTCCTTCTCGTACATCCCCAGCACCCGGCCGTGGACGACGAAGACGATGTAATCCGCCAGCCGCCGGACCTCGTCCACGATGTGGGACGCCATCACGATCGTCCGGTCGCCCTGCTCCATGTAGCGGTGAAGGACGTCGATCATCGTTTTCCATGCGATGGGGTCGAGGCCCGAGGACGGCTCGTCGAGCAGCAGCAGCTCCGGATGATGCGCCAGCGCGAGCGACAGGTCGAACTTGCGCCGCATCCCTTTGGACATCTTGCCGAGCCTAAGCCCCGCGTCGACCTCGAAGCGCCGCAGCAGCTCGCGGTAGTAGTTGACGTCCCAGTCGGGATACCACGGCCGCACGAACGCCGCCTTCGCGTCGCCGGTAATCTTGTCCTCGAGATCGATCGCTTCCTCCGGCACGTACCCGATGCGCGCCTTGTACGCCGTCTCGTCGCCGTCGCCGACCCGCCGCCCGAGCAGGCTGACGCGTCCCGCATCCGGCCGCGCCAAGCCCAGCATCAGCCGGAACAGCGAGCTTTTGCCGGAGCCGTTCGGCCCGACGATCGCCGTCACGTACCCCGCCGGAACGGTCAGCTCGACCGGCCCCAGCTGGAAATGCGCCCGGCGCTGCACCAGCCCCTCAATCGTCACAACCGCTTCCATCATGTCGGTTCCCCCTCTTCGCCCGATGGCGTCTTGTCTAGTCCCGTCTCGTACGCCGCCCGCTTCCGCCGCAGTGCCTCGAGCAGCATCTCCGCCAGCTCGCCGTCGGTAAAGTGCGCCCGGACGCCCGCCTCCGCCGCCGCCTCGACCGCTTCCTGCACCGCGCCGCGCCGCTGGTTGTCCCGAAGCGCGTCGTCGACCTTGGCCACGAACGTGCCCGTTCCTTGGCGGGTGCGCAGCAGGCCTTCGTTCTCGAGGTCCTGGTACACGCGGCGGATCGTGATGACGCTGCATTTCGTCTGCTGCGCCAGCTCGCGGATCGAGGGCAGCAGCGTGCCCTCCGGCATCTGCCCGCTGACGATGAAAGCACGGAGCTGCCCTTCGATTTGGCGGTACAGCGGTTCCGCGCTCTGTTCATTCAGTTGAATCGGTATCCACACCGCTGCCACCCCTTTCCTGATTCCCTAGAGGAACAGATTGCGCTTCGCAATCCGCCTCCGCAACAGCCGCGCGACGAGGAACGTGGCGAGCGCGCCCGCCAGCAGCGCGACGGCCGGCCAGAGCGCCCGATGATCGCGGGCCGCTTCGATCGAGGCGTACATCAGGCTCGTGTCCGTCAGCCACAGCACGATCCCAGCCGCCGCGTAGACCCCCACGTAGCCGAAACAGACCAAGCAGTAGACCTTGCCGTGCAGCGTCTGTTCGAAAAACACGTACGTGGCGCTCGCCGCCATCGCGTAGCCGTACCATGTCAGCGCGTACAGCACGTACGAGCCGGCCGGGAGCAGCCCGCGCAGGCCGCTCATCGCGGCGTACTGCACCGTGAAGAAATACGCGGCCACGAGCGTCAATACGACAACGTGCTGCATCATCCGCGAGAGCACGATCGCATCCCAGCTGATCGGGAGCGTGCGCCAGTAGGCCAGCTTGCGGGAATACGTGTCTCGGCTCCAATAGTGCATCATGCTGCGGTTCATGACGAACGCCATGTTCGGCAGGATGGTCAGGTAGACGAAATCGCCCAGCCAGTCGAAGCGGCTCGCCGCCCCTTTCTCCCACATATCCTGGAACAACGGCATCATGACGATGGCGATATAGGTGAAGAAAACAATCGTGAAAACCAATCCGCCCCAGGAACGCCGCCCCTCGGAACGAAGCAGCGTCATCGCGCCTTGCCAAGTCGTCATTGTCGCTTCAGCTCCTTTGGTCTGTACACTGTATATATTAATATACACAGTATAATCACTGTGGAAGCTGATTGTCAACAGTTGGGAAAGGGAAATTTCGGAAGACGGCGGTTATGGCGGTTGCGGTTGACAGTTGCGCGGGAGAAATGCTGGCGTTCGGCGCCGCGAGCGGGGGCTGGGTACCGCTCGTGCGGCGAGTTCGCCGGCGTTTGGCGGATGTGCGGTACTGGGTACCGCTCTTGCGGCGAATTCGCCGGGATTGGGCGGATGTGCGGTACTGGGTACCGCTCTTGCGGCGATATCGCCGGGATTGGGCGGATGTGCGGTACTGGGTACCGCTCTTGCGGCGAATTCGCCGGGATTGGGCGGATGTGCGGTACCGGGTACCGCTCTTACGGCGAATTCGCCGGAATTGGGCGGATGTGCGGTACTAGGTACCGCTCTTGCGGCAATTCGCCGGCGCCCGGCCTTTGTGCGGTACTACGTTCCTCCCACCGCTCCGGTAGCATGCTTCGCGCCAATATAAAAACCGCCACCCCTGCGCACAGCGCAGGGGTGGCGGTTCAAGCTCAATGGATGCGATTCCGCGGCGACGGCGAGCAGCTCGCACACGTGCAGCCGGCGGCATGCCGGGCGCGAAGCGTCACGCTCGGCCCGGTGCCCGCTCCGGCGCCTGCTCCATGGCCCGCTTCGACATTTGCTCCGAGTCCCGCCCCGGCATCTGCCGCGGCGCCCGGATTGGCGGCGGGCATCCGCCGCCGTCCGCCTCCAGCCTCCGGTCCGCCGTCCATCGCTTTCAGGATGTACAGCAGCTCCTCGTCCTCCTTCATCCGGGCCGCAAGATCGAAGTAGATGTCGCTTAGCTGCGGAGGAGACGTCTCCCGGTCGTCATATTCCCCGGGAAATCGACTCAGCGCCCGGACGGAACGCCGTTTTCGGCCGAACGGACGCAGACGCCCGCGCGGGGCCGGCGGCAGGGCCGCCGCTTCCCGTTTGAGCACGAAGAGCAGCAGCAGCGCCGAGACGAGCATCACGACGCCGGATTTCCAGGAGGACGTAAAGCCGAGCACCAGGAAGGCGAGCAGCATCGCCGGATAAATGAACACGGCGGTGAATAGAAAAATCATCAGTCTGGCCAGGAGCGAAGTGAACGCGTTCATCGTGCGCAACCCCCTTGCACCGGTCGTTACTCATACTTATGCGGCGAAGGGTTATCCGTATTTTGAGCATTCCGCGGCGGGGAGCCCGCGACCGCCCTCATAGCGGCGCCGGCGCTCGCCCGCATGAGCAAAAGCCCGGAACAACGATGTTCCGGGCCGTCCGCCTCTCGCGCTTAAACGTTCCCCGCGCGCATCCGTTCATGCAGGAAATCGACCAAATGAACGGCCTTCATTTGCCCGCTCATGCCGTGCTTCTCGATGCCGTGCTTCATTTGCAGCAGGCAGCCGGGATTGCTCGTCAGCAAATAATGCGCATCGGTCCGCTTCACGTGCTCCATCTTGTGATCGAGAATCTGCCCCGCCATCCGCGGCTCCGTCAGATTGTAAATGCCGGCCGAGCCGCAGCAGCGCTCCGCTTCGAACAGCTCGACGAACTCGGCGTTCGCCACGCCGCGCATCAGCTTCCGCGGCGCCTCCGAGGAGCGCATCACGTTGCGGAGATGGCACGAGTCCTGGTACGTGATGCGAACCTTCTCGTCCGATGCGAAACCGACGCCCCCGCCGCACGAGCCGCCGCAGCCGCCTCCTCCTCCCGCGGCATGACCGCCGCCGGATGCCGATGCCGGCGCCGCTCCCGGCGCTCCGCCGCCGACAACGGAGCCGGCCCCGGCCGCGATGGCCGCCTGCGCCGCCGGCCGCAGCCGCCCGTGCTCGACGAGCAGCTTGCTCACGTCGATCGCGCGCTTCGCGAACCAAGCCGCATCGTTCGCCCACTGCGGATCGTCGTGCAGCAAGTGGCCGTACTCGACGAGCAGCGCCCCGCAGCCGCCCGCGTTGGAGACGATCCACTCCACGCCGGCCGCCTTGAACGCCGCGATGTTGCGCTTCGCGAGCGCCTTCGCGCCGTCCTGCTCGCCGCTGTGCGCGTGCAGCGCGCCACAGCAGTTTTGCGACTCGGGGATGACGACGTCGAAGCCCGCTTCGTTCAGCAGCTCGACCGTGTGCTTGTTCGTCTCCGTGAACAGCACGTCCATGATGCAGCCCCGGAACAAGCCGACCGTCGCGTTCCGCTCGCCCTTCGCCGGGTGGAACGCACCGATCTGCTCCGCGACGCCCTTATACGAGGCGTCCGGCAGGATCGATTCCATCTCCCGCATATGGCGCGGGAACAGCTTCATCAGCCCGGCGCCGCGCGCAAGCTTGCGCAGGCCGGTCCGCTGGTACAGCATCAGCGCGCCGCCGAGCAGGCGCATCCGGTTCTGATGCGGGAACAGCCCGTCGAACGCGGCCCGCCGCGCGGCCTTCACCCACCGGCGATGCGTCGTCGTATGCCGCTCGACGGAGTCGCGCGCCTGCTCCAGCAGCCGGCCGTACTTGACGTCGGCCGGGCACGCCGGCTCGCACGCGCGGCAGCCGAGGCAGTGGTTCATCTGCGTCTCGAACGCCTCGTCCGGATCCAGGATGCCGTCGGCGACCGCCTTCATGAGCGCGATGCGCCCGCGCGGCGATTCCGCCTCGATGCCCGTCTCGCGGAACGTCGGGCAGGCCGGCAGGCAGAAGCCGCAGCGCATGCAGTTCGTCAGCTGGTCGTAATCCAGCGTCCGCGTCAGCGTCGCCGCGAGCTCGCCGCGGCCGTCGGCTTCCGCCGGAATGAGATCGCTCAGCGTCTTAGCCACGTTGCAGCACCACCCTTTTGCGCGCGGACTTGGCGAACATCTTGCCCGGATTCAAAATATGATGCGGGTCGAACGCCTGCTTGATCGCCTGCATGACCTCGATGCCGGCCGAGCCCACCTTCCATTCCAGGTACGGCGCCTTCACGAGCCCGACGCCGTGCTCGCCGGTAATCGTGCCCCCGAGGCGGATGGCCGCCTCGAAGATCTCCGCGAACGCCTCCTCCACGCGGTGGATTTCGTCCGCATCCCGGGCGTCCGTCGTCGCCGTCGGGTGCAAATTGCCGTCGCCGGCGTGGCCGAACGTGCAGATCGTCACGCCGTGGCGCTTCGCGATCTCATTGATCGCGAGCACCATGTCGGCGATCTTGGAGCGGGGCACCGTCGCGTCCTCGAGGATCGTCGTCGGCCGCAGCCGCGCCAGCGCGGTGAACGCGCTGCGGCGCGCCGTCAGCAGCTTCAGCGCCTCCGCTTCGTCGGCGGCGATGCTGACGCGCTCGGCGTTCTCGCCGCGGCAGATCTCCGCGATCCGCGCGATGTCGCGCTCCACCGTCTCCGCCTCGCCGTCCTGCTCGATCAGCAGGATCGCGTCCATGTCGAGCGGCAGGCCCAGCTTCGCGAAATCGTCCACCACGCGGATCGTCGGGTTGTCGAGAAACTCCAGCGTCGCCGGGATGATGCGGCTTTCGATGATTTTGGACACGGTCCGGGCGGCGCCGTACAGATCCTTGTACATCGCGAGCATCGTCTTCTTCGTCTTCGGCGGGGGCACGAGCTTGAGCGTCGCTTCCGTGATGACGGCGAGCGTGCCCTCGGAGCCGACGAGCAGCTTCGTCAGGTCGTAGCCCGCGACGTCCTTCATCAGCTTGCCGCCGGTGCGGATGATCTCGCCATTCGCCAGCACCGCTTCGAGGCCGATGACGTAGTCTTTCGTCGTGCCGTACTTGAGGCCGCGCAGGCCGCCGGAGCATTCGGCGATATTGCCGCCGATCGTGGAGACCGCCATGCTGCCCGGATCCGGCGGGTAGAACAGGCCGAGGCCTTCCACGTGCGTAATGAACGCTTTCGTGTTCAAGCCGGGCTGGACGGTCGCGGTCAAATTCTCGAGATCGACTTCCAGGATGCGGTTCATCCGGTGCATGACCATGACGACGCCGCCCTGCACGGGAACGGTGCCGCCGCACAGGTTCGTGCCGGAGCCGCGGCTAATGAGCGGAATCCGGTGCTCCTGGAGCACCTTGACGATCTCGGACACCTGGGCGGTCGTCTCGGGATAGACGACGCCGTCCGGCAGCGATTGCAGCATCGGCGTGCCGTCGTACGAATGGGTAACGAGCGATTCCGGGTCGTCCTTGAACCACCCCGGGCCGACGATGGCGCGCAGCTTGCCGGCGACTGCTTCATGCAGCATGGATAACTCCCCTTTGAAATAGATATACTAAAAATAGATCAGGTCGTCTGATGACTTTGATTTGACCGTAGTATATCATAAGATGGGAGAATGCTAAACCCTGAAAATGCGGTTTCGACCGCCTTTTCCCCCGTCCTTCACCATCGACGCGCCAAGGAGGCCCGCTATGTCTACTCACGAACGCCCGCTCAAGAGCAACGAGTGGGTCGCCCAGCAGCTGCTGCTCAAGCTGACCTCCGGCGAGCTGTCGCCCGGCGACAAGCTGCCGTCGGTCGTCGACCTCGCCGCCGAATACGGCGTCGGCCGCTCCACGATCCGCGAAGCCCAGAGCGCGCTGAAAGCGAAAGGCCTGCTCGACATCCGCCAGGGCGGCGGCACGTACGTCAAGTCCCCGCCGGAGGAGCCCGCGTTCGCGCAGGAAGCGTGGCTGGACCGCGCGGATTCGCTGCTTCAGCTGCTCGAGGTGCGCAAGGTGCTCGAGACCGGCTGCGCCGGCCTCGCCGCGAAGCACCGCACGGACGACGACCTGGACGCTTTGCGCGCGACGCTGCGGGAGATGGAGGAGCGCCTGGGCGACGAAGCGTTCGGCGAGCAGGCCGACGTGCGGCTGCACGAGCAGCTCGCCAAGGCGACGCATAACCCGATGCTGGCGGAGCTCATGAAGTCGCTGTCGGCGCGGCTGCACGAGAGCATGCGCGACACGCGGTCGCTCTGGTTCTACGCGGAGCACCGGTCCGCGAGCCGGCTGCTCGAGGAGCACCGGTCCATCGTATCCGCCGTCGCGAGCCGCGACGAGGCGCTCGCCGCGTCCCTCATGGAGCGGCATCTCGCCAAGGTCGAGCAAGTGCTCCGCGAAAAAACCGGCATCCGCTAGGGATGCCGGTTTAATTTTTGCGGAACGCGCCTTCCGCGGGCGTCAGTCCTCCGTCACGACGGGGATGCGCACCACGTTCGGATCCGTGAAGATGTCGAATTCGTCCCGGCTCGTGCTCGAGAACTCCGAGACGATCGCGCCCGTATCCCCCGCCTGGAACCAATGCTTCGTGCCCGGCGGAATCGTGTACTGCTGCCCGGGATGCAGCTCGATCTCATGGAACACCGTATAATACGCTTCGCTTCCGGCCGGCACCTCGGCCTGGATCGTGCCGCCGTTGCCGCCTTCGACGTACAGATAGACGACGCCGTGCCGGCAGCGGAACGTTTCCGTTTTGCCGGGATCGTCTCCGACCGGCGGATGCAAATGCTCCGGGCAGGTTTGGTTCGGGAACAGCACGAGCTCCTTCGCGCAATACCGGTCCGTATTGATATACGTGACCAGCTGCAGCCCCTGCAGCGCCAAATTGCCGAGTCCGAACTCCGCCACCTCGACGTGCGCCCTCTCCTGCGGCGTCAAAATAATGCCGATCGCGTCCAACATATCCGCGGCGCGCTGCTGCGCCGCGACGACTTCGCTGCGTTTCATGCCGTCACCCTCCTGGTAGGATAGTATCCGCATAATGATTTCCAGTCATCCCTGCCGAAATCCTTTTTCTGCCGGGCCGTGCCATAGGCCCTGTTCGTCCTCCCGCCAACCCGGCAGCTGCAGCCCAACGCCGCGCCTGCGCCAGCCCGCGGCCATGCGCGCCTGCACGGCCTCCCACGACGGCACGCCGCTCGTCGCGTCCGCCTGCTCCACGTTGCAGGCCCCGACGGCGACCGCACCGCCGATGCACGCCTCCGGCCCGAGTCCCTTCAACAGGCCGGCGAGAAAGCCCGCGATCGTGCAGTCGCCGGCGCCCGTCGTGCCGGCCACGGCGACTTCGAAGCACGGCGCGAGCAGCTCGCGGCCGAGCCACGGTTCGAGCGGCGCCGCCGGCGCCCCCGCGCCCATCGCGGCCAGCCGGGCGGCGTCGTCCGTCGTCCGCAGGTAGAGCCCGTGCTCGCCGAGCTTCAGCGCGACGACGGCGGCTCCGAGCGACAGCAGCTCCTCCGCGAGCTCGCGCAGCAGCGGCCCGTCCGCCAGCGGCAGCAGGCCGCCGCCATGCGCCGCGGCCAGCGCGTCGTAACGCTCCCGCCGCAGCATGTACAGAATCTCTTCGAAGCTCGGCAGGAAGACATCGACGTACGGGAGCGCTTTCATTAAAATGCCGCGCCAGTCGGCTTCTCCCGCCGGCGACGCCGGGTCCGGCTTCGCGAGGTCGAGCGAGACCGTCAGCCCGCGTCCCTTCGCCTTGGCGAGCAGTCCGGCGAGCTCGCCGCCGCCGTCCGCGTACATCCGCCGCATGAGCGGCGGATAGCCGAAATGGAACAGCCGCGCGCCGGCCAGCGCTTCCTCCCGCAGATCGTCCGCCGCGAACGTGTCGTTCGCGCCGGTGCAGTGCAGGAAGATGCGGTCGATGTTCGGCGGGCTTACCACGAGCGTGTAAGACGTCGGCTCGCCCGGCGAGACGATCATGCCGTCCGCGAGTGCCTCCCCGTAATCCCGCAGCACGCGCCCGATCGCGCCGCCGAACAGATCGTCGCCGATCTTGCCCATCAGCTTCGCCGGCACGCCGAGCCGGTGCAGCGCGAGCCCCGTGTTGGAGACGGCGCCGCCGGCCGCGATGCGCGCCGAGCCGATATCGATCAGTTTGCCCGGGGCGAGCACCGTCCCCAGACCCTCCTTCATCTCCGGCATCGCCGGAATGACGTCCAGGCAGATATGCCCCGCGACGACAACTTGGGCCGCCCCGCGCGTACCCGTTCCGCTCACGGTCCATTCCCCCAATCGATCGCCACGGTCGCACCGCTGCGCTCCGAGGCCAGCGCCGCCGTGAAGACGCGGTGGCTGCCGAGCGCTTCCTCCGGCGTCGCGCAGCGAAACGGCTGCGATATGCCGTCCGCGCCGTGAACCAATTCGTCGCAGAACGCCGCCCACATTTGCAGGATGGAGTCGGAGAAGCCGAATTCGAAGATGCCGCCGGTGATGGTGCCGTACGCCGACTCGTACGGCGCATCGACGATGTGCCAAGCCTGCGGCCGGCCCGGCGTATACGGCATGGACGCTACCTGCTTCGGATGCTTCGTGCTGAACTCCGCCGACAGCTCCGTGCCTTGAATGCGGATGAACCACGTGTTGGCATGCCCCGGCGCGATCCGCTTGGTGGAGAGCATCATCGGGAACCGCTGGTCCTTCGTCCGGATGTCGCAGGCGAGGATGGCGTTGTCCCACGTCTCGCACGGCACGGTGCCGCCGCTGCCGTCCGGACGCTCCGGCACGATGTTGCTCAGCAGCGCGCGCACGTTCGCGGGCCGCCAGCCGAAGCGCATCGGCAGATGCAGCACGTGCATGCCGAGGTCGCCCATGCAGCCGTATTCGCCGTTCGTCGCGATGCGGCGCTTCCAATTAATCGGCTTCGCCGGGTCGAGGTCGCTCGAATGCCAGAAACCGGCCTCCACCTCGATGATGCGGCCGAACCGGCCTTCGTTCACCCACCGAATGATCTGCTGCGCGCCGGGGTAAAACGGAAATTCCGACGAGCAGCGCACGACGACGCCGGGATGGGCCGCCAGCGCGTCATTAATGCGCGCGTTCGCGTCCGCGTCGATGCCGAACGGTTTCTCGCCGAGCAGATGCTTGCCGGCCGCGATGATGTCGGCGTAGAGCTGCGCGTGCAAATGATGCGGCACCGCGCAGTAGACCGCCTCGACCGCGTCGTCCGCGAGCAGCTCCTTATAATCGCCGTAAACGCGCTCCACGCTCGGCACCTGGCGCTCGAACCATTCCGTCGCCGCGGGATTCGCGTCGCACACCGCCACGATGCGCGGCTCGAAGTCGACGCCCTCGAGGTGCAGCCACCTGGCGGCGGCGCTTGCGAATTCTTTGCCCATCAGGCCGCAGCCGATAACGCCGAAACGGATCGTCCGTTTGCCCATCCTACCGCGCCTCCCGGCCGGACAGGATCGCCAAGGCCTGCTCCGCCGACGCGCCGTGGTGCACGATCGCCATGAGCGCGTTCGTCATGCCCGCCGGGTTCGGGTGCTGGATGACGTTGCGGCCGTACACGATGCCGGAGGCGCCCTGCCGCATCAGCTCGACCGTGCGGACGGCGATTTCCTCGTCGCTTGCCCGCCCGCCCCCGCGCACGAGCACGGGTACGCCGGAGGCGACCTCGATCACGCGATGGTACTCCGACACGTCGTCGCACGGATCCGCCTTGATGACGTCGGCGCCGAGCTCGACGGCTTGGCGCACGAGCGGCATGATTTTGCGGATGTCGCCGTCAACCATGTAGCCGCCCTTCGCTTCTTTCGGCAGCATGACGAGCGGCTCCACCATGAGCGGCATGCCGTATTTCTCGCATTCGCTCTTCAGCAGCGAGACGTTGCGCACGCATTGGCGATGCAGCTCCGGCTGGTTCGGCAGCAGCAGCAGGTTGACGCACACCGCGACGGCGTCGAGCGCCACCGCCTTCTCGATCGCGCGGTCGATCAGCTCGCTGAACAGGAAGCGCGGCAGCTCCGTGCCGTAGATATTCGCCGCGTCCGTACGCAGCACGAGCCCCGGCTTTCGCTTGCCCGGCACCTCCTGCAGCCATTTCGCCTGGCCGATGGTCAGCTGGACGCAGTCCGGGTTCGCCTCCACGATCGTGCGCACGGCCTGCCGCATGTTTTCGATGCCGTTCAAGAACGTGCTTTCATTAAAAAATCCGTGGTCGACCGCTACGTCGAAGCATTTCCCCTGCTCGCTGAACATCCGGTTCAGCCTTGGTTTGACCGACATCCGCCATCCCTCTCCCTCTGTTCTGTTAGCACAAATAATGTTTGTTTATAACATTATCTTAATGCACAGGTTGGAATCTGTCTAGCGGGATGTTCGATTCAAACACGACCGCCTGCGGCTACAATATCGACGCCTTGGTCCCGGCAAGCCTGCAGCAGCTCCCCGTCCGGCGGCGCGTTCGCGATGATCCGGTTCGCCTCGCCCAGCGCGGCAAACGAGAACAGCTCCTTCGCCCCGTATTTCGTATGGTCGAGAACGACGTTCACCTCCGTCGCATGCGCGATCGCCATCCGCTTGATCTCCGCCTCGTACAGGTTGGAATTGCTGAAGCCGTGCTTGGCCGTCAGTCCCGTCGCGCCCAGAAACACGCGGTCGAACGCCATCTTGCCGATCGTCTCGACCGTTCCCGGCCCGACCAGCGTGGACGTCGCCTCGAGCGCCATGCCTCCGGTCACGACGGTCGTAATTCTCCGCTCCAGCAGCTCCATCGCAATATTGAGCGCGTTCGTCACGACCGTGACGTTCAGCTCGGCCTTCAAGTACCGCGCCATGTAGAGCGTCGTCGTCCCGCCGTCGATGAAGACGGCTTCGTTCTCCTTCACCAGCGACGCGGCGGCGCGGCCGATAGCCTGCTTCTCGCCCGTCATGACGCCCGTCCGGTCGCCGATCGCGACGTCCTTCGACGCCAGGATCGCGCCGCCGAACGTCCGTTTCACGTAGCCGGCCTGCTCCAGCTTCTCGAGGTCCCGGCGGATCGTCATCTCCGTCACGCCGAAATATTCCTTCAACCCGCCGACCTTCACTTCGCCAGCGCTTTCCAGCATGCCGAGCATCTGCTGTTGTCTATCGTTCAAGCTCATTGCGCTTCCTCCTCGCCGACCGTTATTCGATCGACAGCTTCAGTTCATACCGCACGGTTTCTCCCGGCTCCAGCATCCGCAGCGTGCCGCGTTCCCGTTCGGCCGCCATGCCTTCCACGCCGCAGTTCGCCGGCTCGATGCCGAGCGCATGCACGCCCGCCCCCAGCATCTTCCACTGCACGAGACGCGGCAGCGTATCCGTCTTCCACGCGAGCCTGACGGTCACGGGCGCCGAGTGCCCTGCGCCAAGCGGAAAATGCGGCTGATGCAGCGCGACTTCCGCCCGGCCGTCCGGCGTCTTCGGCAGCTCGTGATCGTAGACGCGTTCCTCGTATGCTGCGGAAGGCGCTTCCCACCGGTCGTACCCGTCAAGCGGAACATCCGCCTCCCGTGGCGTAACGCGGCCGCCCGGAAACGCGATCCGCGTCGCCTCCGTCAGCAGCGGATACCCAAAATTAAAATGGTACAGCATCATATGCGGACAAGGCCGGAAGCCGGCGTTCTCCACCTCGTCCCTGATCTCGATCGCGTTCTCGCCGAGACGGCTTCGAATCTCGCGCCGCAGGCGCAGGTGACCGCCGAATATCGACGTCTCCTCCACGACGCCGCGTACGCGAAGCTCTAGCTCGTCGCCGGCCCAGACGGATTCCGCTGCTATCTGCTTCGTCGGCGTATGATGCGCGCGTCCATGCTGTCCGTAGGCGATGCCGTCCACGGTGCTCGGCGATCCGACATTGATCAGGCCGCAGCTCATGAACAGCCCGCCGGCAGCCGTCCGCAGCCACCCAGTCCCCTGATCGTCGTAGTAGGACGGATGCGCGTCGCCGTTCGCCGACTGCCACGTCAAGGACGCGCCCCCGAACGAAGCCGCCGATATGTCCAGCCCCTTATCCGGCGTGACGTCGTACGCCAATCCTGCCCCGGTCCGCACCGCGAGGATGGACGTTCCCGACTCGATCCCCTCCGCCAGCGTATGCCTCCGGATGCCTCCGAGCTGCTCGATCCGTCCGACGCGCGCTTCGATTTCCCTTCTCGTATACCGCTTGCCGTGCAGCAGCATCCGTTCGCCCCTTTCTGTTCGAAATAAACAAGAGATGTTCTTAACTAACATTCATTGTACAAAAAAAACGGTAAACCTCACAAGGAGATTTACCGCTTGATCTGTTATTCTGATGTCGATTAGCCGCCGAATAAGACGTCCAGCACCGGCTTCGTATGGCCGCCCGGGTACATCAGATAGAGCAGCACATAGACGACTACGCCCGTAATGGCCGTGAAAAACCAAACGACCGAGGTTACGCGTCCCCATTTCCGGTGCTTATTGAAGCTCTTGCGGAAGGCGAGCGTTAAGGTCGTAATGCCGAAAATCGCGCCCACCGTCGCGAGGACGATATGAAAGAAGAGGAACGTCAGGTAATACGGCTTCATTTCGTCCGAGCCGCCCCAGTCGGTGTTGCCGACGAACACCGTGCGGGACATATAGATCAAGAAGAACAGCAGCGCGGAGACGGCGCCGGCAAGCATGACCTTCTTATGCGCGTCCAGTTTGCGCTTGATTGCGAGGTTCCAGCCGATCGCGACCAGAATCGCGCTGATGACGATGAAAGAGGTACTGATCGTAGGCAAAATATCGTACTTTGACAAGATTCATCCCGTCCGTTTCTGCACAAATATGCGTTTAATTCAAAGCGCCGTTGTCGGGAATTTCGTCGTCCGCCGAATCTCCGTGCTCTTTTTTATACCAGTGAAAGAAGACATAGGCCAGAATGCAGCCGTACATGACCTCTTGAACGAGCTTCATAATGACGCCGCCGAGCTGCTGATCGTCCTTCGGGGACAATAAATTGAAGAAGCTGGGGCCGGTGAACTTCGATAATAGAATCGTCGGATCGCCCGCCACGCAATAGCCCATGGCTTTCGCCCACACTTCGGGATCGTTGTACGTCGCGTACATGGACTGACCCGAGAAGATGATGAGCGCGCAGGCCGGCGTCAGCAGCAATCCGTTCGCGAAAATGTAAGCCATCTTGCGCACGTCTGTCAAGCGATGCCACTCGGGCACCGGACAAGCGATCTGCCACCACATCATAAACGAAGTGACAAGTAATACCAAATAATAGATTCGATGCACGGCAAAATGCGTCATGACATAATCATGCACCACCGGCACGTGGTAGAGCGAGAACAGCATGTTAAACAGCACAAGCGTAAAAATCGGATTCATCGTCCAGTTCAGCTTGGACCAAAAGGACGCACGGAACGCGCGGCGCCAAATAAACGCTGGAATGCCTAGCAGCAGCAGCGGCGGCGCGATCAAATACGATAACGACATGTTGACCATATGGAACGTAAACATCAAATGGCCGAGCAGCTCGAGCGGTCCGCCCTGTGCCATATAGTAGCACACCATACCCGACACGAACAACGTCTTCTGCAGGCCAGTGACTCTCGGCTCCGACGGCGCATGCTTTTCCTTCCACGGTCCAGCTAAATAGAAATAAAGGATGACTAACGCTGCCATCAAGAAGAAAAACCATGGGCTCCACAACTCTTCAAAGCTGAAATATTGCAATCCGAGCATGCTGGTACCCCTTTCCAAGGCGACACTCATTTACAACAAAAGAGGGGTCGGCAAGGACCTCCCCCTCTTCAATTTATGGACGTTTTACCACCATGCCCAGTACTCGGCCATGATGACAATCGTGAATACGACGAAGACTCCCATCAGGATCCCGATGATCGGGAACGCGTGACCGCGATCCTTCATGTGCATCCAGAACCCCATTTGGATAAACACCTGGATGCACGCCATAAGAACCAAGAACATATAGATGAACGTGGTATTGATTTCGCCTGCTGCAACCATCGCGAACGCGATGATTGTCAGAAGGATGGACATGATGAACGCGATGATGTGTTTCTTGGGACCTTCGTGTTTGTGGTGCTTGCTGTGCTCATCGACTGCGGAATGTTGTTCGGACATTCTTTAGCCCACCTTTCCCATCAAATACACGACGGTGAAGATGAATACCCACACGACGTCGATAAAGTGCCAGTAGATACCGGCTACATATATCTTTGGAGCCGTCACGACGGTCAAGCCTTTTTTGAAGATCTGCAGGATCAGCAGCAGGATCCAGAGAACCCCGAACAGGACGTGCGCGCCGTGGAAGCCGACCAGCGTATAGAAGGACGTACTAAATGCGCTCGTCGAGAACTTGTGGCCTTCTTCCACATAGTTCGCGAACTCATAAATCTCGAGGCCGAGAAACGCCGCGCCGAGCAGAATCGTCACGATTAGCCACGATAGCATCGCCTTGACTTTGTTCAAGTGCATCGCCTGAATCGAGAACACGCTCGTCAAGGAAGACGTAAGAAGGATGAACGTCGCCCAGGCCGTTATCGAAAGCTCGAACAGCTCTTGGCCACTCGGATTGCCGTCGCCGACTTGATGACGCAGGGCCAGGAACGCGGAGAAGAGCGTACCGAACAATACGGTTTCGGCGCCAAGGAACAGCCAGAAGCCAAGCACCTTGTTGCGCGCCTCGAGCGTCGCTTTCTCGGGCTCGTGCGGCAATTTGCCGTCTACGTGCGAATGTGCGCTCATGCTTTTACCCCCTTATCCCCAGTAATTTCATCCGGTTCGATATGGAAGCCATGATCGTCGTACACCGAACGCAGGAACATGCAGGCCAGCGTAATCGCCAAGCCGAGAATCGCTACGATATGGTTGTTGAACAGGAACGCTTTGAAGCCGTCGCCGTAATCGCCTTTGCCGTACATGAAGCCCAGACCGGAGATGAACAGGCCGACTGCCATGATGAGCGGCAGAATCGAAGGCGAAGGCATGTGGATCGAACCGAGCGGCTCGGCCGGCAGCATTTCCTTCTTGCCGTCCATCTTTTCTTTCCAGAATGCGTCGTAACCGCGAACCAGCGGCGTCTGCGCGAAGTTGTATTCCGGAGCCGGGGACGGAATCGACCATTCCAGCGTACGTCCGTCTTCCCACGGATCGTTCACCGCGTTGCGCGGCTTGAACGACGTGATGACGATGTTCAGCAGGAAGAAGATCGTGCCGAGGCCCATCAGGAACGCCCCGATCGTACTAATCAAGTTTAAGTTGTTGAAGCCTTGGCCGTCCAGGTACGTCCATACGCGGCGCGGCATCCCCATCAGACCGAGGAAATGCTGCACGAAGAACGTCAGGTGGAAGCCGATGAAGAAGGTCCAGAAGCAAAGCTTGCCAAGCCCTTCGTTCAGTACGCGGCCGAACATCTTCGGCCACCAGTAGAACAGGCCGGAGAACAAGCCCAGAATCAAGCCGCCCACGATAACATAGTGGAAGTGGGCAACGACGAAGTAGGAGTCGTGGTACTGGAAGTCCGCCGGCGCGGCAGCGAGCATAACGCCGGTAACGCCGCCCATGACGAACGTCGGAACGAAGCCGACGGCGAACAGGTTAGCGGTCGTGAACCGGATGGAACCGCCCCACATCGTGAACAGCCAGTTGAAGATTTTGATCCCCGTCGGTACCGCGATCAGCATCGTCGCGATGGAGAACAGCGCGTTCGCTACCGGTCCGAGACCCGTCGTGAACATATGGTGCGCCCAAACCATGAAGCCCAGGAAGCCGATCAGCACCGTTGCGAAAACCATGGAGCTGTAACCGAACAACCGTTTGCGCGAGAACGTGCTGATGACTTCGGAGATGATGCCGAAGGCCGGAAGGATCAGGATATATACCTCAGGATGTCCGAAAATCCAGAAGATATGCTCCCAGAGAACGGCGTTACCGCCGTTGGTCGGTTCGAAGAAATTGCCGCCGAAGAGCCGGTCGAACATCATCGCGACCAGACCTACCGTCAGCGCAGGGAAAGCGAACAGGATCAGCGCGGAAGTAATGAACGCTGTCCAAGTAAACATCGGCATGCGCATGAAGCTCATGCCCGGCGCGCGCATGTTGATGATCGTAGCCAAGAAGTTGATGCCGCCGACCAGCGTACCGATACCGGCGATTTGAAGACCGATGACATAGTAGTCGACGCCGTGTCCGCCACTGAATGTCGGTGTGGCGAGCGGTGCGTAAGACGTCCAGCCCGCATCCGGCGCTCCGCCGGCGAACCAGCTGACGTTCAGCAGGACGCCGCCCGCGAAGAATGTCCAGAAACCGATGGCGTTGACGAACGGGAACGCGACGTCGCGCGCGCCGATTTGAAGCGGCACGATCGCATTCATTAGCGCGAAGATGATCGGCATCGCCGCAAGGAAGATCATGGTCGTCCCGTGCATTGTCAGCAATTCGTTAAACGTATGCGCCGCAACGAAGTCGTTAAGCGGTTTCCATAATTGAATCCGGATCATCAGCGCTTCCAGACCGCCGACGAGGAAGAAGAAGCCCCCGGCGATCAAGTACAGAATGCCGATTTTTTTATGGTCAACGGTCGTTAGCCAGTCCATCAGGCCGCTATACCGTTTAACCGTATGTGCGTGAGCCAAAGTAGGTACCTCCTTCATTCCGTCACTGTTTAATAGTCTAGTTTCAATCCCGCCAAGTACTTAGCGATGGCTTTCACTTGATCTTGGGTCAAATCGACCTTCGGCATGAGTGTGCCTGGTTTGACCGCTTGCGGATCCGCGATCCATTTCTCGAGGTTCTCTTCGACCGTGCCTTCGTTTTTGTATTTCGGGTCGTCCGTGTTGACCAGGATGCCGGCTACCGTCTGACGGCCGCCGATGCCCGTCAAGTTCGGGAACGCAGGTCCGCCGTTGCCGCCGATAGCGTGGCAGGACAGACATTGTTTATTGAGCAAGTCCGCGACTTCTTGATCCTGCGGAAGCGCAACCGGATTTTTCATTGCCGCTACCCAGCGATCGAACGAAGCTTTGTCCACGACTTTCACTTTGAAATCCATCAGGGAGTGGGAAGGTCCGCAGAGCTCCGCACACTTGCCGAGGAATACGCCGGTATGATCGGCTTTGAAGTACATCGTGTTAACGTTTCCGCCCGGGTTCGTGTCGGTCTTGCCGGCCAGCGACGGAATCCAGAAGGAGTGCAGAACGTCCGCCGTCTTCGCTTCCACGGAGATGATTGTGCCTTCCGGAATCAAGAGCTCTTGGGCGGTTTTGACGCCGAGCTTCGGATATTCGAATTCCCACCAGTATTGATGTGCGGTTACGTTAATTTGAATGGCATTCGGATCTTTCGTGTAGTCTTTTGCAAGACCGAATACGGAGTTGACCGTCGGAATCCCGATAATGATCAGGAGCACAATCGGAATAACCGTCCAGATAATCTCCAGTTTGTGATTGCCTTCCACTTGAACCGGGATCGATTTGTCGCCCGGACGGCGGCGATAACGAAGGATTACGTATCCAGCGATTGCAAATACGACCAGAACGACGATAACCATGATCGTGATCGTAAGTTTCATTAGTCCGAACTGTTCTTCGGCTACCGGCCCTTGCGGTTTCAGCGTCGACAGGTCAGCTCGTCCGCAAGCTGACAGCAGCAACACCATTCCGGCCAGAAGCGGCAATAGCCGTTTTAGAACGTGCCACCGATTCATCATCAATCAACCCCACTTTTTACGTTTTGACAGCAGCCGTAGACGGTGCAAAAAGCGGCTCTGCTGCTTGCAAATCCTGATGTTTAGACAACTTCCGCAATCTAATCACTTTAATAAATATAAAGTTGCAGGTGCTTTTTGTCAATCTTCCCAGAGATGTTCACAAAATGTTCTCATAGCCTGAAAATCCATGATTTTCGGCGTTTTTTCGCTTGCCATTTTTCGGAATTGAGGCTCCATGTCTATCCTTCATTGTGTGCCTAAACCATGGTTCTTTATGTATCGCGCGCCCATGCATATTTGAAGTTTCGGCGCCCATTCTAAGGATAGGCTTACGAAAGGAGCGACCTTGATGAAGAAGCAAGCACGATCCATCACCTTATTGGCCGCCGTGGCGCTATGCCTCGCCGTCATCAGCGGCTGCAATTATCAGCGCTACGTTCAGAACAGCACGTACGACTACGGCAGTCAGAACAAAGGGGATCCGAAAATGCTGGGCAGCCGCATGTACGGCACCATGAGCGGCATGCCGGGCCAGCACGATAACGCCTGGTTCGAATACAGCTCCCTGCTGTCCAACGACGTCTCCAATATCAACGGCGTGGCGGGCGCGCTCGTCATGCTGACGGACAAAAACGCCTACGTCGGCATTACGACCGACTGGACCGCGACGCACACGCACCGTGCCGGAGGCAAGCGCGAACAGGACAATACCGGTTCGACCGAGGGCGTCTACAATAACGAAACGGGAAGTCCTTATTGGAATAATCAGCGCATCGCGACGCCTTATAACTCGTATTTTACCGTCAACGACCATAACCAGCTGTCCGGCGAGCTGAAGCAGACGATCGCAGTCCATGTCCGCCGTCTGGCGCCCAAAGTGCAGGAAGTGCATATCTCGGCGAACAAGGAATTCAACAACCACTTGGTGCAGTACGCCCAGGAAGCGTGGGCCGGCCGTTCGCTGAAGCCATGGCTCGCCTCCTTTAACCAGCTGGTGAAGCATCAATTCGCAGGGGGCAACGAAGTACCGGCTCCTCTGGACGTTCAGCAAGGCCGCGCCGCGCCGCGCAAGTAACTGCCGCGCACGGTTCGATAAAAGGCATAGGGCCGGGGTGCGCGAGAAGGACGCTCCGGTCTTCTTGTTTTACATATATATAATGAAGAAAAAAATTAGATTTCCTGCTTATGTCAGTCTCTTACTGCCGAATGAGCCCCTTCATCCTTCTCCGATTATCTGCGCTGCTGCAATGCCCGTGCATCGCGGGAGCCTTTTTGCCTGCCTCCGAGCGATAATTCCGCACTCCATCATGCTTACTTTTACCCGTTTCTTCATTATATATATCCACATAAGTTGCCCGCGAAGGATGTTGACCTCCGTCGCGTACCCGCTTGACATTTCGACCGAAACGATTTATTTTTAAATAAAGATAATGAATATTGAGAAAACAAGCAAGCGAGGTGGCAGATATGACGGCAACCGGCCGAGACGACGAGCTCCGGCTGTTTATCACGCTTTCCCGGGCGCATCAATGGGTCACCGCCCACGTGCATCAGGATATTCGCAAACGCGGGCTGAACCCGACGGAATTCGCCGTATTGGAGCTATTGTATCATAAAGGCGAGCAGCCGCTGCAGCAGATCGGCGAGAAAATCCTCATGACGAGCGGCAATATTACGTACGTAATCGATAAGCTTGCCGATAAGGGGCTCGCCAAGCGGAAAGCGTGCCCGACCGACCGGCGCGTCACGTTCGCCGAAATCACGGAGGATGGGAAACGGTTCATCGAGGAAGCATTCCCGCCTCATGCCGAGGCGATCGCGAAAGCGGTCCAGGGCTTGACGCCGGAAGAGCAGCGCCAAGCGACCGAACTGTTGAAAAAGTTGGGGATCGCCGCGCAAAACAGTTTTACGTAGCGGCTCCGCCCGTCGGCCTTGAGCAGCGCGAAACGGCCGACGCAAGAACGGACATGAATACATTCGGGATGCGCGCATCCCCTCGGAGGAGATCGCAATCGGTATCGCGCTAGGATTATTGATCATACGCCTGGCTGTCGGCTTGACGCTGGCCGGACACGGCACACAGAAGCTGTTCGGCTGGTTCGGGGGCTACGGCCTGAAGAGCACCGGCGGCTGGATGAGCTCCATCGGCCTGAAGCCAGGGCTCGCGATCGCCCTGCTCGCGGGATTGGCCGAATTGTTCGGCGGCCTGCTGTTCGCGCTCGGCCTATGGGTGGTCGTCGCCGCCGTTCTCATCGTGCTGACGATGCTCGGCGCGATCGCATCCATCCACTTCCGGCACGGCTACTGGGTCAGACAAAACGGCATGGAATACAACGTGATCCTGATCGCCGTCGCGATCGGCATTGCGCTCGTCGGCCCCGGCGAATACGCGGTTCCCTAAGACGGCAGACGATAAGCAACGACTGTAATAAAGCCACATCCAACAGGAGGCATGCACGATGCAAACACTCGTATACGGTCCGACTTTACAGGCGAAGGGCGCTTTCGACGGCGGGAACATCACCGAGCAGAAGCCGATCGGCTTCTCCGGCGAAGGCTCCGTCGTCAAACGGGTCAGCACACTGTTCTACTGGGCTTGGGCGCATGCCCAACACGACGGCTATATCCCGCTTCATCCGCATCAAGCCTTCGAAATCATGACCTACGTCGTGGCCGGCAAGGCGGAGCACGGCGATACGCTCGGCACGAAGAGCACCATCGGCGCCGGCGGGGTTCAGCTCATGCAGACCGGCTCCGGCGTCAGCCACGAGGAACGCTTCATCGGCCCGGACATGGAAGGCTTCCAGATCTGGTTCGAGCCGCCGATCCAGGACGCGCTCAAAACGATGCCGACCTACCATCAATTCGAGCATGAGGATTTCCCGGCCCGCGCGGGCGAAGGCTTCACGCAGAAAACCGTCATCGGCGAAGGGTCGCCGATCGCCATCGTCGCCGACGCCCGCATGTGGGACGTCGAGATCGCGCCGGGCGCCGTCTACCGTCATCCGGTCGAAGACGGCCGAACGCTGACGGCGCTTGCTATTCGCGGTGACGGGATATGGTCCTACGCGGGGCAGCCGGACAACCGGACCGACGTCAAGCACAAGGACTTCGTCCTCGTGCGGGCGGACCGCGCGGACGAGGTCGTCCTCTCCGCCAAGCCTGACGCGCCGCTGCGTCTCATTCTGATCGATGTGCCGACTGCGGTCGACTATGCCCTTTAGCCGAAACGTTAATCCTCCGCTAACCTGACCGTAAGAAGGCTCCGCTCGCCCGATGTTCGCCATCGCGGCTTGCGGAGCCTTTTGTCCTTCGTCGAAGCCCGTTCGATCAGTGCGCGGCCGCCGGGCGTTCCTTCGCCTTATCGGCTTCGCCGGCATTGCGGGTCGCCGCTTCGCGGTCCTGCTTCAGCTCTTCGATCGTCTTGGTCTTGAGGCGCGCCGCCCCTTGATACCCTTCGCGCGTCGGCACGAGATCGCCCGCCGCCAACCGCTGCTCCGCCGCTTCGATCGCGGCCGAATACTGCGGCAGCCATTTCGCCTGCGCGACCAGCATCTCGTCGACCATCTGCCAGATCTCCTTCGGGTTGCAGACCGCGCCCACGAGCGGGTCCATCATCATCGCCTGGCGCAGCAGCTTGTCGTCGCCGTGGACGGCGGCTTCCATGGCCAGCCGCTGCACGGAGATGCTGACGTTGCACACGGCGGCGCAGCCGAGCGGCAGATCCCCGACCACCGGCATGTTGATGCCGTTGCGGTCCACGTAACCCGGCGCTTCGATGATGGCATCGTCCGGCAGGTTCGTAATGACGCCGTTATTCACGACGTTGAAATGTCCACGATAGACGCGGCCGGTCTCCAGCCCTTCGATGATGTAGGAGCCGTGCTCTTCACCGCGCTTCTCGGCCGAGTAGACATACGGCTCGCTCTTCATCCAGTTCGGGAAGTCCGTCTCGAACCAATTGCGGCCTTCCGTACAGACGCGCAGATAGCCGCCGGTCTCGCCGTTGATCCAGCTGCCGAGATCGATCCAGTCTTTGATCTCGTCCGGACGCTTGCGGTACCACGGCACGTATTCGCTTAAGTGGCCGTTCGACTCCGTGGAATAGTAGCCGAACCGGCGCAGCATGTCGATGCGCACCTTCTCCGTCTGCTTGAATTCCGGATGCTGCTCGAACGCCTCCAGCAGGTCGCCGGTCCGGTCGACGCCGTTCGTCTTGACGGAGACGTACCACGTCTGGTGGTTGATGCCCGCGCAGATGATGTCGACGTCCTTCTTCTCAAGGCCGAGGGCGCGCGCGATCTGATGATGGCCGCCCTGCACGCCGTGGCACAGCCCGATCGTGCGGACGCCGCCGTACTTGTTGCAAGCCCACGTCAGCATAGCCATCGGATTGGCGTAGTTAAGCAGCAGCGCGTCCGGCTCGGCCACCTCGCGGATGTCCTTGCAGATCTCGAGCATCGCCGCGATGCCGCGCTGGCCGTACATGATGCCTCCGGCGCACAGCGTGTCGCCGACGCATTGGTCGACGCCGTACTTGAGCGGAATGTCGACGTCGTGCTGGAATGCTTCCAAGCCGCCGATGCGTACGACGCAGAAAATATAACGCGCGTCCTTCAGCGCCTCGCGGCGGTCCGTCGTCGCCTGAATCTCGATGGCCAAGCCGTTCTCGTTGATATCCCGCTGAACGAGCTGTGTCACCATGTCGAGATTGTGGGCGTTAATGTCAGTAAACGCAACTTGAATGTCCTTGAACTCCGGTACCGCGAGCAAATCGCGCATCAAACCGCGCGTAAACCCGATGCTGCCCGCGCCGACAAACGCTACTTTAAAAGCCATCAAAAAAGCCTCCTCTACGCCGTTTGGGGTGGTGAATTTCACTACCCTCATTGTAACAGGCGCCAAAAGAAGGCGTTTCCACATTTGCAACGGGATTGCGTCCGAGATGTCAACTATTTCAACTTCGGAAATCCATTCAGCTTCCGCCGCTCCCGGCCTCGCCGGAGAACGCTTGAATGGAGGCTTGCGACTTGCGGTACGCGGCGGGCGACAAGCCGGTCAGCTTCTTGAACAGCAGGCTGAAATATTGGCGGCTGTTCAAGCCGACGTAATCGGCGATCTCGATGATCGGCACGTCGGTGCGGGCCAGCAGCATCTTCGCCTTCTCCACGCGCAGCTCCGCTATATATTCCGTTAAGGACATGCCCATGTTCGCCTTAAATATCCGCTGCAGGTAGACCGGGTGCAGGCTGACCGCCGCCGCGACGTCCCTCGCCTGAATGTCGCAGTCGTAATGCTGATGGATGTACTCCGCCGCGATGCGGACGTAACGGTGGATCTGCCGGTCGGCGCCGTCCGCGGTCCCTTCCGCCGTCAATCGCGCGACGCGGATCAGCAGCTGGGAGATGAGCAGGTTCGTCATATTCTCCTTGCCCGCACCCGCCCCGCCGATGTCGAGCTCGAGCACGAGGCTCTTCAAAATCTGCTGTACGTCCGCGGAATCCCGCAGCACGATCGTGCCGAGCCGGCGGGCCAAGAACGCCGCGAATTCGGCGTCGCTGTCGGCCAGCTGCTTCATGGACGGGTATACGCCGTCGCATGGCTTGAACGAGAACTCGACGTTCAGCATCCGGCACGGACTGTCCTTCCCGACGATCAGCTTGTGCGGCACCCCGGCGTCCAAGAGAATGAGATCGCCCTTGCGCATCGCCATCGCGCCGCCGGGCGTCTCGACCGTGCACGTCCCGGAGAGGACGTACATGAATTCTGTCCAGTCATGCGTATGGAATGCCATGTGGAAATCGTCCCACTGCTTATAATAGTACGCGACGATCTTCGGACGGTAATCTCCATCCATCCGCCATCGCGTTTCGTAGAGGCCGCCGTCCCGCATCCGCATCCCTACCCTTCGATCGCGCGGTTCCGCTCCCGTCTCCGGGATCGGCGCAGCAGCAGCGTGAAGAGGCCGCTCGCGACGACGCCGACGATGACGCCGACCGCCAAGTCATGCGTCACGACGACCGCCGCGACGGTCAAGACCATGACCGCAGTCTCCGTTACGGGCACCTCGCGCACCTTGAAGACCGACTTCCAATCGAAGATCGCCGCGCACACCATCAGCATGATGCCGACGAGCGCGGCCATCGGCACGAGCGACAGCAGGTCGCCCAGCACGACGACGAGCAGCAGCAGGAACAGCGCGGCGACGAGCGTGGACAGCCGGTTCCGGCCGCCCATGCGCACGTTCAGCACGGATTCCGCCACGAGCGCGCAGCCGGCCATGCCGCCGAAGAAGCCCGCGACGAAGTTCGCGATGCCCTGGCCGCGCATCTCGCGGTTCTTGTCCGTCCGCTCTCCCGTCGTATCGTCGAGCAGGTTCTGAGTCAGCATCGTCTCCGTGAAGCCGACGACGGCCAGCGACAGCGAATACGGCAAAATGATGCCCAGCGTCTCCCACGTGAACGGCACGTCCGGCAGCAGGAACGACGGCAGCGACACGTCGATCGCTGCGATGTCGCCGATCCGGTTCACGTCGTGGATGCCGAACGCCCAGACGGCGATCGTCAGCAGGACGACGGCCGCGAGCGGCGACGGGACGGCCTTGAAGAAGCGCGGCAGCACGTAGATGATCAGCAGCGCCGCGGCCGCCAGCGCGTACATCGTCCAGTTCGCATGATCGAAATACCGCAGCTGCGACATGAAGATGAGAATCGCCAAGGCGTTGACGAAGCCCGTCAGCACCGGCTTCGGCACGTAGCTCACCAGCTTGCCGAGCTTGAAAACGCCCATTAAATATTGCAGCACGCCCGTCAGCACCGTCGCCGCGAACAAATACGCGATGCCGTGCTCCTTCACGAGCGTCAGCATCAGCACCGCCATCGAACCCGCGGCGGCGGAGATCATGCCGGGCCGCCCGCCGAGAAACGTAATGACGAGCAGGATGCAGATGGAAGCATAAATGCCGACCGTAGGCGGCACGCCGGCCATGAACGAGAACGCCAGCGAGTCCGGAATCAGGGCAAGCGTGGCCGTGATGCCCGCGAGCACGTTCAATTTCACGTCCGACGTCCATTGTTTGCGCCAAGTACCGTTCAAATCGTCACCTCTAACCGTGTAAGTAGTCCGAGCGCCGGCGTGGACCGGCCCATTGATTGCTCTAACGGTTAGCATAACAACGTACCAAGGGCAGGTCAACGCTCAATTTTTGCGAGCCGGCACGCGCATCCGCCCCATAACGACAGCAGAGCGCCCGGACCTCGGCCCGGACGCTCTTCTTCGTACTTATCGCTTCATGCAGCACGGAGCAGACGGCTTACCGCCTGCAAGTCTTCCGCCCGAAGCCGTTACCCGCTGTGCACGTCCGCCCTCCGGAAGAATCCGGCGATGAACAGCAGCGGCACGACGAAAGCGATCGCGATCGTCGTATATCCGATTGAGGCCGAATTCATGCTCGGCGACAGGTTCGTCGTCAAGTTCAACGTCGCGCTCCACGGATAATACATAATGTACTTGGACTGCATGATCGTCAGCTCCGAGATGACGGCGAAGATGCCGAGCCCCATCGCCGGAATGTAGCTGCGCCAGAGCAGGGCGACCGCAGCCGAGATCGGCGAGAGCGCGTACTGCAGGACCAGCAGCAGGCCGTATTTGCCCGCTTCACCCAACAACAGCTTCATCGTCAGCGACGAAGCCGCGCCCTGGAAGACGAGCCCGGAGCCGAGCACGAGCACGAACGTCAGCAGCATGACCGCGAGCAGCACCGGGAATGCGATGATGAACTTGGCCGTCAGCACGGCCAGCCGCGAATGCGGTCCCGTCAGCATGTTGTTGACCGTCCGCTCCTGGAACTCGCGGGCGAACAAGTAGCCGACGAGCAGCGAGAAGAGGGCCGGACACATGAGCATCGCCATGATTTGCAGCGGCGTCTCGAAATAGTCCTTCCACTGGAACGGCTGGCCGTTGCTCGCGGAGTTCAGCTGGACGAGGAACATCAGCAGCGCCGGCAGCAGCGCGCCCAGCAGCACGAGCCAGAGCATGCGCGACCGTTTCCATTTCAACCATTCGCAAGCGATCAAATCAAGCAAGCGCGGCACCTCCTTCGACCAGACGCACGAAGTAGTCCTCGAGCGAATCCTTCATCGCGACCAGGCTGCTGACCTCGATGCCTTCGCGAACGAGCAGCCGGTTCATCTCGGACGGCTGTTGGCCCTCGTCGTAGACGCGCAGCCAGCCGTCGTCCTCCAGCCGGCAGTCCCGGACGCCGAGTTCATCGCGCAGCAGGTCCTGCGACCTCGAGAAATCGTCGACCTGCAGGCCGATATATTGACGTTTCTTGTGCTTCAGCTCCTGCATCGTCGCTTCCTCGAGCATGACGCCGCGGTGGATGATGCCCACCTTCGTCGCCAGCTGCTCGACCTCGCTCAGGATGTGGCTGGACACGAGAATCGTAATGTTCCGCTTCTGGGCCAGCTCCTGGATGAGCTGCCGGATTTCCTTGATGCCCATCGGATCGAGGCCGTTCGTCGGTTCGTCTAAGATGAGCAGCTCCGGCCGGTGGAGGATCGCCCGGGCGATGCCGAGCCGCTGCTTCATGCCGAGCGAGAAGTTCGACGCCTTGCGGTTGCGCGCGTCCCACAGCCCCGTCGTGCGAAGCGAATCCTCCAGCGCGTCCTTGTCCTTGACGCCCATCAGCCGGCGGTGAATCTCCAGATTCTCGACCGCGGTCAGGTTCGGGTAGAAGCCGGGGTATTCGATCACGGAGCCCACCTTGCGCAGCACCGCGTTCCCGCCTTTGCCGACCTCCTCGCCGAACAGCTTGACGGAGCCCGAGGACGGCCGGATCAGCCCCATCATCATGCGGATCGTCGTCGTTTTCCCCGCGCCGTTCTGCCCCAGGAAGCCGTAGATGTCGCCGGGATTGAGCCGCATGTCGACGCCGTCGACCGCCTTGACCCCTTTATAATGTTTGTATAAGCCTTGCACGTGCAAGATCGGTTGTGCCATGATCGTTCGAACGCTCCCTCTCCCATGTCGTTGATGCGATTATGCAATGTCCTTCCGCTTGAATGCCCGGCAGCCGAGCGCCAGCAGCGCCGCCCAGTAGACGACCGAATACGCGACGAACGCCGGGCTCGGCGCGTTGGACGGCGAGAACGGCCCGAGCATGTTCAGCATGTCCGGCAGCAGCGGCAAGTCGAGCCCGCCGATGATCTCGTACGTCAGCCGGTAAAACATCGCGTTCGCCGGCATGAACATCGAGACGACGAGCGAGATGCTGCTGAGCGTCTCGTTCCCGCCGTTTAGGTTGAAGACGGACTCCGCGAAGTTCATGAACAAGCTAAGTCCGTACAGAATGGCGCAGGCCACGCCGTTGCCGAGCATCGGCAGATACGAGGAGCCGAGCAGCGACAGCGCGAGCAGCAGCAGCGGCCCCCAGCAGAACAGCAGCCACGAGCGGAGCAGGCTGCCGGCCTCGATCGGCACGTCGGCCATGAAGTGAACGGGCAGCAGAATGGCCAGGAACAGCACGGTGCAGTAAAGGAAGATCCAGAACGCCGTGCCGAAATATTTGCCGAGGTAGACCTTCCAGCGCGGAATCGGCCGCGACAATACCGCCAGCATGAGCCCGTTCTCGATCTCGCCCGATATCGTGCCCATCGTGGCGAAGAAGACGAGAAACGCGACGATCATACCCGCGAACATCAGACCGACCGCGAGCAGCACGACGCCGTCGAGCAGGTGGGCGAAGGGCGGCCGAAGCCCGCTTACTTCCGCGTGCGTCATTTTATACAGGCCGAAGTTGAACATGCCGATGAACAGCAGGGTCAATACGCCGGTGACGAGCACGATTTTTTTGCGGAACAGCTCTTTCCCCGCGAACGCGATCCACATCATCGCTCCGTGCCCCCCTTCCCGCCGCTTGCGCCGGGCGCGCCGCTGTCCGCGGCGGAACCGTTCGTGCCCGTCATCGACAGGAACCATTCCTCCAGCTTCCCTTGGACCGGCTTCACTTCGTACAGCGTCACGCCTTCTTCGATCAGCAGCCGGTTCAGGTGGCCGATCTGCTCGCGGTGTTGCGCCGTCACGCGCAGGACGGCGCTGCCGTCCGGCTCCTGCCGGACCGCCGAGAGCGACATGCCCGGCAGCAGACCGCGTCCAACCGCGTCCGCCAGCTCCGGCTGCCAGCCGCCGACCGTCGTCTCCCAGCTCGTGCCGGCGTGCAGCAGCTCCCGCATGGTGCCCACCGCCCGCAGCCTCCCGAGATGGAGGAACGCCACCTCGTCGCACACGGCTTCCACATCCTCAAGCAAGTGCGTGTTCAGAAACACCGTCTTCCCTTCGGCGCGAAGCCGCTCGAGCAGCTGACGCACCTCGTAGCGCCCGATCGGATCAAGCGCGGAGGACGGCTCGTCGAGAATGACGAGCTCCGGGTTCATAAGCAGGGCGCAGGCAAGGCCGAGCCGCTGCTGCATCCCCTTCGAATATTGGCGCACGCGGTCCTGGCCGCGCTTGCCGAGGCCGGTCATGGCCAGCACGTCGCGGATGCGCGCCGCCATCGCCGGCGAGCGGGTCTCGCCCAGCGACTTGCCGTACAAGCCGGCGTGATAGCGCAGCACCTCCTCGCCGGTCAGCCAATCCTGAAAGCGGAAAAGCTCGGGTAAATACCCAAGCCCCCGCCGCGATTCCGGATGGCCGATCGGCTTGCCGAGCAGCGTGCCGCCGCCGGCGTCCGGCCGAAGCAGGCCGATGACCATTTTCACGAACGTGCTCTTGCCGGCGCCGTTCGGACCGAGCAGACCGAAGATCTGCCCGGGTTTTATTTCCAAGGAAATATCGAGGCACCCGGTTCCGGCTGCGTACGTTTTGGTGAGTCCCCGCGTGACCAGCATCGTCATTTCATCAATCCTTTGGCTTCCTTCATAATGGCTTCCTCGGTCGGATAGGCGTCGTCGGAGCCGCCGAGCACGTACATCCAGTCGTTCTCGAGCCAGATCAGCATCCGCTCGTGGCCGTTCGTCGAGACGATGGCGTCATGGCCGGCGATGGTCACCGTGTGCAGCATATCGCCTTTGCCCTCGATCGTCGGCACCGGCAGCGTCGTCCGCCAGTCGCCGATCGCGGCCAGCTTGGTCCGCAGGTCATCCGGCAGCACCGGCAGGTCGAGCACCGCCTGGCGAATCTGATCGACGTCGACGCCGCTCGGCACGTCCAGCGAAGGGGACGGCAGCTGCATCAGACGCTTGGACGTATCGCCGGTCTTCGGATCGCGGATGTCCGTCGTGAAGCTGCCCGGTACCGTCAGCGTAATTGGCGCGTCGTCGATCGCAGCCGGGAATTCCGTCTTGCCGCCGAGCAGCGCGATCAGCTTGTTGATCTCCTTCGGATGCAGCTTGAACGTGAGCTGCTGCTGCGGCATGTATTCGATCGCCTTCAAGTCGGCTCCGGGCAATTGCTTCAGCGGGCGTCCGGCGAGCTTCTCCGCTTCCGCCGCCCCGATGTCGCGCTGCTTCCCGTCTCCGTTATGCTCGATCTCGCCGTACCGGCTCATATCGAGCTGCTGCTTGCCGATCGTCCCGTTCTCCAATGCATCACGGAACCCGTTCAGATCCTCTTGACTGAACGAAACAGTCTCGAAATGCTGCACCCGGAACGTGTTCAGCATGCCCGCCATGACGTCCTGGCCCCAGGACGTGAACAGCATCGTGCCCGCCGCGACGACGGCCGCCGCGGCCGACAGCCATCTGCGCTTGGCCTGGCGCCGCTTCCGCGCGGCTCCCGGCGCGAGCGCGGCCCGCATCCGCTCCCCTTGCGGATCTTCCAAGCCGAACGGATCCGCGATTCCCCCGCCTGCCGTCAGGCTTCCGGGCGCTTGCTCCTCCTTCATCCCCGCTCCGGCCGAACCGAATCCCTCCGTTTGCTTCATGGCCGGCTTCATAGCCGGCGTCAATTCCGGTTTCGTCCCCATCTCCGCTCTCTCCCTCCATCGATCCGGTACAGGCTCATCCTTCACGGCCTTGAACAATCGGTTCAGCGCGTCTTCGATCTGTTCGTCCGTCACGTCGAGCTCGGGACCGCGCTTGTCCGCTTGCTTCCGTTCGTTCATGACTCCATGGCCTCCTCCGTCAACAAATTTTTCTTAAGCCGCTTGGCCGCCCGCATCAGCAGCGTCCCGACGATTTTCGGGTTCACCTGCAGCGCTTCGGCGATCTCGGCGTGGCTGTAGCCTTTTTCCTTCATTAATAAGGCGTTGCGGTCGCGTTCGGACAGCTTGTTCAGCACGCTGCGCACGACGTCCCGCTCCCAATTCTGGATGACGGCCGTCTCGTTCGAAGGTACCGACCGCTCCTCGGACATCGCCTGCAGCTTCTCCGTCAAATTCGCTTCCCGGCCCGACTTGCGATAATGGTCGTACACGATGCGGGTCAGCACGCGATGCAGCCAGGCGCCGACGCGTTCCAGGTCCTCCGGCGGATTGCGGTACAGCCGCAGGAACACGTCCTGCGTCAAATCCTCGGCCGCGGCGCGGTCCCCGACGAGCAGGGTGATTTTCCGCAGCACCGACGGATAATGCTCCCGGAACAGCGCCTGGAACTTCGCCGGCCTTTCCTCTTGCGGCATACGCTTATCGCCTCCTTCACTCCTTAAGACGATGGATGTGGTGTATCTATAGCATACCTCAACCAAGAAATTTCTGGTGCGCGATCCGGGGTGCCTTCACCCCCGCCCGATACCCGCCGAAAACAAAACAAAGCCCGGCAGGGATATAACCCTGCCGGACCCGTCTTGCGCCTGCGACGGTCAGGCGCTCCTTTGCGCCGCGGCCTGCCGTGCACAGCCTCTGCTTAGCTTGCTTAACCTTGCTTAACCTTGCTCCGACGCCTTGAACGCGTCGAGCTGCTTCTGGATTTCGTCCTTCACCTTGTCGTAGCCCGCCGCCTTCAGCTTGTCGCGCAG
Source organism: Paenibacillus sp. GCM10023250 (assembly GCF_042653205.1). Lineage (NCBI taxonomy): Bacteria > Bacillati > Bacillota > Bacilli > Caryophanales > Paenibacillaceae > Paenibacillus > Paenibacillus sp. GCM10023250. The sequence goes on from NZ_JBHSHY010000017.1 coordinate 60,682, forward strand.
CGCCTGGACCGCCTTCTCCGGATCGCCCGCCTTGCCGTACAGGATGGCCGGCATTTGCTCGCCGATGACTTGGGAGATGGCCGTCATTTCGGCGTCGACGTTCGTTTTGTCGAAGACGAACTTGCCGTACGGGAACGGCTTCTTGATCGCGTCGTACTTCTTGTAGATCTCGCCGATGCCGCTCCAGTCGGTGTCCGACGGAATTTCGTTCTTGTCGACGCGGCCGCCCCAGAAGTCGGTGTAGAAGCCGTCCTTCGCTTCGTCGTAGCCTGCCGGGCGCGTGCGGATGCCGTCCTTGATTTCGTACTGCACGCCTTCGATACCGTAGTTGATCAGTTTGTACAGCTCCGGATCCTGGCGGATCAAGTCATAGACCATGAGCGCCCGTTCCGGATGCTTGCTGCGCGCGCCGACGGACGTGCCGCCGTGCGTGATCGGCATGGAGATCAGGTTGCCGCGCGTGTCGGAGTAGGAGAACATTTGCAGCTCGGAGCCCGGCTGCTGCTTATCCATCTCGACGCGGCGCCCTTTGAAGGTTTGCGTATGATGCGAATCCGTGCCCGTTTGTCCCGCTTTAAGCGCCGTAGCCGTGTCGCCCTTGTAGTTCAGGACGTCTTCGCGCCAGTAACCGGCGTCGCCCCATTGCTTCATGAGCTTGGCGAAATCGATGAACTTGTCGTTGAAGATCGGGCTGTCGACGGTGTAGCGCTCGTCGTAGGACTTGCCGTAGAACACGCCCGCGTAGCCGGTCGCGATCGGCAGCTCGATATTGTCCGTGTACGCCGTCGCGTAGCCCGTGTACAGCGTGCCGTTCGTGCCGTTCGTATCCCAAGGAATGACGTCCTTCATATTATCCTTGATGCCTTGAAGGTATTTCCCCAGCGTCTCGAAATCGGTGATCGGCTGCGTGATGCCGAATTGCTTCGCCCAATCGCCGCGGTAATAGATGCCGTGGTTGACCCATTGCGTGTAGTGGTCTTCCGGAATGAGGACGATATCGTCCTTGAACTTGCTTTGGTCCCAATCCTCCTGCGGAATTTCCGCGTACGTGAGCGGCGCGTACTTCTCGAGCAGATCGTTCAGCGGCAGGAAGGCTCCGCGCTGCGCGTTGCCCCACGTGTCGAGCCAGTCGGTGCCGATCGTGATTAGGTCGAGCGGCTCGCCGGACGCGAGCAGCAGGTTGTATTTCGTCTGCCAGTCCGCCCATTCCACCCACTTGAACTGCAGCTCCGCGTTGACCTTCTGCTTCAGGATGGCGTTGACCTTCTCCATGACCTTCTCCAGCTGGCCGTTCTTCGGCTTGTCGCCGAGTACCACGTACGTGATCGTCTCGAACTTGCTTGTGTCGATGCCGCCGGCGCTGTCGCCGCCCGCATTCCCGCCGCTGCCGGCGTCCGCCGAATTCCCGGAGCCGTCGTTGCCGCTGTTGCCGCCGCATGCCGCCAAGCCGAGCACCAGGATGAGCGCCAATACGAGTCCTGCCCATTTCTTCGCGTGTCTCATTCTTTCTAGCCTCCCCATTGATTGGAATGACATGGATACTGCGCCGTCCGCGGACGTGTGCCGTTCGCGTGCCGGCTATGGAACAGGTCGGCGCGGCGCCGCGCTTCCCTGCGGCCATTCATTGCGGATCGCGCTGAGAACCTTACCCTTTCACGGCGCCGACGGTAATCCCTTGGATGAAGTACCGCTGCACGAATGGATAGAACAGGATGACCGGCCCGGTGGCGACGACGGCGGTGGCCATCTTCATCGACTCCAGCGGCATGTCGCGCAGGGGCACGTTGGACGCCGCGGAGGAGTTGCGGATGAAGTCCGCGCTCGTGATGACGTTGTACAGGAACAGCTGCAGCGGCCGGTACTTCATGTCCGGCGACAGGAATAGCATCGCGTTGTACCATTCGTTCCAGTAGCCGAGGGCGATGAACAGGCCGATCGTCGCCAGCGCCGGGGTCGCCATCGGCAGGATGAGGCGCAGGAAGATCGTGAAATCGCCGGCGCCGTCGATCTTGGCGGATTCTGTGATCGCGTGCGGGATCGACTTCGTGAAGCTCTTCATCATGATGATGAGGAACGGGCTCATGAGCCCCGGCAGCAGCACGGCCAAGTAATTGTCCCCGAGGCCGAGGTACTGCTTGACGAGCAGGTAGAACGGAACGATGCCGCCGGAGAAGAGCGTCGTGAAATAGATGAAGAACGAGATCGCGTTGCGCTGCTGGAAGTCCGGCCGCTGCAGGGCATAACCGGTCATCGCGACCAGGAACAGGCCGGCCGCCGTGCCGACGACCGTGATGAAGATCGTCACGCCGTAGGCGCCGAGGATGAGATCGGGATTCTCGAAGACGATCTTGTACGCGAACACCGAGAATTCCCGCGGCCATATATTGAAGCCGTGCTTCGCGATCGTGCCTTCGTTCGTGAAGGACGTGCCGAGCACGAGCAGGAACGGCAGCAGGCAGCATAGGGCGAATAACCCGATGAAAGCGTAACCAAAAGCTCTGACGAACAAGGACGCCGCATCGCTTCGGATGCGTCCGCGGGCAGCTTCAGCTTGCATGGTTCTCCCTCCTAGAACAGTGAATTATCCGGCGACGTCTTCTTCACCAGCCAATTGGCCGTGATGACGACGACAAACCCGAAGACGGACTGATACAGGCTGACCGCGCTGCCCATGGAGAAGTTGAAATTGTTCATGAGCGAGCGGAAGACGTACGTCTCGATAATATCCGTCGTCGAGTAGAGCGACGTGTTGTTCGCGCCGACCAGATTGTAGAAGAGGCCGAAGTTGCCGCGCAGCACGCCGCCGAGCGAGAACAGCAGCAGGATTATGAAGGTCGGCTTCAGCCACGGCAGCACGATGTACCGGATGCGCTGCAGCGCGTTGGCGCCGTCGATCTCGGCGGCTTCGACTACCTCGGAGTCGAGGCCCATGATCGCCGCGAAGTAGACGATGGAGCCGTACCCCGTGGACTGCCACAAAAACGTGACGATGATGATGACCGGCCAAATGTGCGGATTGGAGTACGTCTTCACGGGATCGGCGCCGAGCGACTTCAGGATCACGTTCAGGAGGCCGTAATCGTAGCTCAAAATGTTGTACGCGATGAGGCCGACGATGACGAACGAAATGAAGAACGGCAGAAACATGATCGTCTGCGACACTTTCTTGAACCATTTCTTGCGCAGCTCGTTCAATAGAATGGCCACGAAGATCTGCAGGAGATTGCCGAGCACGATGAACGCCAGGTTGTAGGCGATCGTGTTGACCGTCAGCCTCCACAGATCGCCCGTCATGACCAGAAACCGGAAGTTCTCGAAGGCCACGAACGGGCTCTTGAAGATCCCGTCCGTGTAGTTGTATTTAATGAAGGCCAAGTACAGGCCCGGCATCGGCAGGTACGCGAATATCGCGAAGAACAGCACCGCCGGGGCGCACATCAGGAGCAGCATCCGGTTGTTCCAAAACCGTTTCCAGCCGGCGCGGTCCGCCCGCGGGCGGACCGCCGCTTCGGACGCCGCTTCGGCCGCCGCCCTTGGCTGCGTGATCGTTTTCATCGCTTATCCCTCCTCGGTACGCTTCTTCGGCTCGCCGGCCGGCACGAACGTCAGCCGTTCCAACCTGCCCGGCTCGCCGGTCTCGACCGCTTCGAGCAGCAGCGTCAGGCGCGCGCCGCCCTCCCGCTCCCGCAGCCACGGTCCCGGCAAGTAGAACGACGTCTGGTCGCCGCCGCTGAATATCGGCCTGGGCGACGACGCGCCCCCGGCCGTCCACAGCCGGCCGACGATCGTCTCGCCGAGGAACGCCGTCAGCTTCAGTCCGCTGCCTGCGGCCCGCACCCGCCAGCCGCCCGGGACGCCGCCGGCTTCCTCCGGAAGCGCCCCGTACAGCCAGGCGACGCCGCCCGGCGCCAGCTCGACCGGGAGCTCCGCCGCCGCGGCGCCGGCCGCGAGCCGCTCCGCGTGCTCGAGCAGTCCCGCTTCCTCGCAGGAGGACAGCGTCCAGTCCCGCGACGCGTTCCCTTCATATAAGATCACGTCGCCGGCCGGCAGGCCCAGCACCCGTTCGAGGAAGACGGCGATGAGATTGTCTTCCCCGGGCCGCACGAATGCGGAGATGTCGACATACGGATCGAACGGATGCACCTGGCCGGCCGCAGCTCCATTGACATAGACATGGGCGATCGACCGTATTCCCTGGAAGTGCAGCGTGAACGCATCCGCCGTCCCATCCGCGGCGAAGCGCCGGCGGTAATATTCGAAGGCTGGATGGTCCGGCGACAGCCAGCCGCCGAAAGCGATGACCGGCCACGCGGCATCGTCGCAATCCGGGCCGAGCAGCTCCGGCAGCAGCGCGCGGTCCCCCATCCTGCGCACGCGCCAGTTGGACGTCAGGCGCCGCTTCGCGGTCACGGCCGTCAGGCCGCCCAGCCCTTTCAGGCTGTTCAGCCGCAGCCCGGGCAGCCGCGGATCGTCGAAATTGGTATGGCCCCAAATTTCGACCCGGGCCGTCAAGCGCTCACCGGTGCCGATGCGGACGGTCCCGCCAGCCGGGAGATACCGGCTGCCGCCGCCCGGCGCGCACGTGCCGACGTAGCCGGCCCCCGCGTAGAGCGAGACGACGTCGGCGCCGTGCCGCAGCAGCAAGCCCTCGGCGCGCCGGCCCTCGGGCACGCCGCTCGCGGCGCGGTACCAGGCGAAGCCGCGGTACACGCCATGGGCCTCGAGCGGCTCGGCCGCCGGCAGCGGCACCGCCGGCTCCGCGGCGAGCGGCTGCGCGGGCTCCGCATCGCGCCGCGTCCAGCCGACGCGCAGGTCGCGCGGCGCGTCGTCGTAATCGGCCGGCGGCTGGAAGCGCAAGCCGCCGTCGTCGCCGATGCCGGCCAGCAGCAGCGCGTCCTCGCGCGCCAGGCCGACCAGCGTCAGCCGGCGACCGCCGGCGAGGCCGAGCGTCGCCGACGCGGCTTGGCCGGGGACGGCCTCGAAGCGGAATACGAGCTCGCCGTCCATCGCCTGCACCGTCATGCAGGACGCCGACGCCGATGCCGCGGCTTCGGCCGCGAGCGCGTCCGCGGTGCTCGCCGCATCGGCAGCCGCGCCGCCCACCGCGCCGTTCGCGTCCGCCGCCGGCCCGGCTGCCCCGAGCGCCAGCGCGATCTCGCCCTCGTGTTCCGCGTGGAACACGAGCACGGTGCCGTCGGCGGAGCGGTGCGCGTCCGACAGCTCTGCCGTCGCGTAGCGGAGCGTGCCCGCCGGCACGCCCCAGCGCGCGAGCGGCACGCCGGCCGGCAGCATCGCGCAGCGCATCGGCGCGCTCCGGAGCCGCGACGCCCGCGGGATGCTCCGCGCGCCGCCGGCCGCGTCCGCCAGCCGGAGCGAGACGGCTTCCGCCTCGCCGCCGACGTTGGCGAGGAACAGCAGCGCCCCGCCGCCGGCCAGCCGCAGCGTCCGCTCCAGCAGCGCGCCGCCCGCCGGTTCGCCGGCGCGCCGCTCCAGGCCGGCAATCTCCGCCGCCGGCGCCGAAGCCGCTTCCGCGATCGCGTCGCCGTACGTCCGGATCACCCGGCGCAGCAGCCGGCCTTCCAGCGCTTCCGGGCGCAGATGACCCTCCGGCGAGATCATGCCGTGAAAATCGTAATCGGACGTCATGAACGCCAGCGGGTCTCCCCAATTGTTCGTGCCGTTCGTGAAGCCGAAGTTCGTGCCGGACGCCTGCAGGTACGGCCCGAGCAGCTTCGCGCCGCAGGAGAGCAGCCGCCGGAGCAGGAAGTGCGAGCGGTTGGTCTCCGTCACGAGCAGCGGCAGGTTCAGCCCGGCGAGCCGCCGTTCGTAGGACGCCGCCTTATTCTCGAACGTCGGGTCGCGGTCGTTCGGGTAGAAGTTGCATGTCGGCACGACGCCGTCGACCAGCCCCGACGCTTCGTACAGCCCGCCCTGTCCGGCGCACGCGATGAGCGGCACCGTGATGCCGCCGCCGAGAGCCAGGTTGCGAAGCGCCGCGATATAGGCTGCCGGATCCGGGCAGTCGTAGAAGTCGAGCTCGTTCTCGAGCTGCACGCAGAGGACTGTGCCGCCGCGGTTCGCCTCGTACCGGGCGAGCAGCGGGAGAATGCGGTCGTACCAGCGCTTGACGGCTTCCATGTACGCAGGGTCGGCGCTGCGGATGACCAGACCGGGCTTCGCGAACAGGTACGCGGGCAAGCCGCCGCCGTCCCATTCGGAGCAGATGTACGGGCCCGGCCGGGCGACGACCCAGAGGCCGGCTTCCGCGGCCTGCCGCAGGAAGTACTCCGCATCGCGCTCGCCGGCGAAGTCCCAGCGTCCTTCTTCAAGCTCGTGGTAGTTCCACGGGAAATACACGTCGATCGCGTTGTAGCCGCAGGCTTTGACCTGCTCCATCCGTTCGCGCCACTGCGCGCGGGGAAGGCGGAAATAAAAGAGCGATGCACAAAGCACAATTTCGGCCTGGCCGCCGATGCGCAGAGATGAAGCGCCGAGCTGCAGCGCCGTGTCGTGCGTCGTGTCCATGTTCATGCGGAATCCTCCCGAGGTTCGGCTTGAATGGCGTTTATGAAACCCGTTTCATAAATAGGAAAAAAAATACACGTCGACATACGGGATTAAACGAGAAGCGAACTTGCTCAATTCCGGTCATGCGCGTGTATCGGTGCGGTCGGCTGCGTGCGAGCCGTATGGTTGCTATGCGGTTAAGCCATGTTCCGGCGTTGAAGGAATGCTGCCGCGGCGGACGGATGACCGGCCGGGCCGGCGAGTCCGCAGCGTGATGGACGATGGTTGGTAAGATAAATGCGTGCTGCCGTGGATGGCGGTTGGATGCGGAAATTCGAAGCCGGGTCGGACGTTCGATGCGGCTGCGGCCCGTCTTCGACAAGAATGAAACCCATTTCATTCCGGGTCAAAAATGAAACCCGTTTCATCAGGGCCGCCTTGATTTGAAGTTTACCCGCAACATGACAGCGCTGTCAATGGGGCTGCCAGAAAAATTTACTGCCCTTATCGAGGCGCCGATGCCGTGCTCTCCCGCACGATGAGCTCCGGCTGAAGCGTCGTCAAGAGCTCGACGCTATCGGATTTGGAGATCAGCTTGTGCAGCACGCGGGCTGCCGTGCGGCCCAGCTCCACGCATCGAAGCGACAGCGTCGTCAGCTCGGGAATGAGGTTCGCCGCCATCGGCACGTCGTCGACGCCGGTGATGGACACGTCGCGCGGCACCTCGAGCCCGGCCTTCACCGCGGCTTTGATCGCGCCGATGCCGACCAGGTCGTTCGCGCAGACGACGGCGGTGGGGCGCCGGCCTTCGAGTCCGAGCAGCCGGTCCATCATCTCCTTCCCGCGGTTCACGGAGAAGCCGCCGTGGCTGATCCACTCCTCGCGCACAGGCAGACCCGCCCGTTCCATCGCCGTGCGGAACCCTTCCAGCCGGCGCGCCGTGTTGGACATTTGCGGATAGCCGCCGATGAAGGCGATGTCGCGATGGCCGAGGCCGATGAGATGCTCCGTCGCCCGCTCGACGCCGGCGATTTCGTCGACGACGACGCGATGGAACGCCGCGCCCGGCAGGTTGCCGTTGATCAGGACGATCGGCACGCGCTTGTTGATCTCGGCTACCTCCTTGGCCATCTCCTTGCCGCAGTGCAGCAGGTCGATGCGCCCGCCGATCATGATGATGCCGTCCACCTGCTTCTCGGTCAGGATGCCGAGGTACTGCGACTCGCGCCGATACTGGTCCTTGATGTCCTGGTTGGAGGAGCCGGTGTCGCAGAGGAAGAACGTATAGCCTGCCTTACGCGCCTCCTGCTCGAGCCCCGCGAGCACCTCGGGGAAGAACGGGTTCGTGATGTCGGGCAGGATGATGCCGATCATCCCGGTCGCCTTCTTGATCAGGCTGCGGGCGAGGGCGTTCGGCTGGAACTGGTACTTGTCGATGAGGCTCTGAATGCGCTGGCGGGTGGAGGCTTTTACGGGAGCGGTGTTGTTCAGCACGCGCGAAACCGTCGCGACGGAGACGTTGGCTTCTTTGGCGATGTCGTATACGGTTACCGTTTTCATCATGGTTTCTCCCTCTTGGCCTCCAAATGGAAAATCCGTCCTAAGCGGACGGTTTTCCACTAGCATAGCAGAGAGATTTCGCCGTTGTAAATGGCCGTTTGCGCACGCCGAAGAGGCCGTGCCCGCGAGCGATGCGCTCTGCCTGGCACGGCCGGGTTCGACCGGATTCGCGTTATTTCGCGGCCGGCGTTCTACAATATCCGCGTTGCGCCAGTGCTGCGGAAGACCGCCTCCGCCTCGCCGCCGCGGGTCAAGTCCGGCCCGCCGTTCGACGCGTCGCTGCCGATCTCGGCCGCGACGATGATCCCGCCGCGCGCGATCGCTTCCCGGCACGGCTCGACGTCGCCGCCCGGCACGCCGAGATCGTGCAGCGCGCTGTCCATGCTGTCGTCGTCGTCCAGGAACGCGGCGGCCGCCACGAACGAATTGCCGGGGTACGCCATGCCGCCGGTGAATGGGCCCGTCATCGTCAGCCCCGGCGAAGCCGCGATCGGCGCCACGACCCGCGGATCGTCCAACCCATGCTGATCCGCCGCTTGCCTCGTGTCCGTCAGGTCCTGCAGCTCGTCCGCGTCGACGTCCGTCTCGTTCTCGATCCGGCGCGTATTCTCCCGGTTCTTCGCGATGACCGTCAGGTCCGTCTTGACGAAGCCCGCCTGCTCCAGCGCCTGAATGGCCAGGATGGCGTCGTTCGGGGTATCGTAAATCGCGATTTTGTAGCTCATGTCCATCGCCTCCAATATTTGATCGGGTAAGCTTGGTATACCCTGTTTGCGCAGGATTCAATCGGTTACACTAGAACATATTTCTACCCGGCCGCTTCTTGTTTCAGCGGCGGTCCGCCAGGGTAATCATCCCATAACGAGAGGCAAATCCATGTACAGGAGCGTCGTGACGATGAAGCAAACCGATAAACTGTTCGTACGAACCGAAAACCAAACAGACAGGTGTACCGTCTATATTGGCGGCGAGCTCGATTTGGAATCCGCCGTGCACATGAGAGCCGTCATGTCGCGGCTGATCGAGCTGGACGACCGCGAGCTCGTGCTGAATTTGCGCGAGCTCCGCTACGTCGACAGCACCGGCATCGGCATCCTGGTCTCCGTCCTGAAGGCACGCCACGCGAAGGACGCGCCGTTCGCCGTGGAAGCCGTGCCGCCGCATATCCGTAAGCTGTTCGACATGACCGGCATTACGCCGTTCCTTCTCAAACAAGCCTAATTCGCCCTCGGAGGCGAACCAGCAGAAAGGAAAGAGACCAACATGAACGTAAAGGAAGAGGTCATTACTTTACAGGTGCCCGCATCCGCGGAATATATCGATTTGGTGCGGCTGACCCTGTACGGACTAGCGGTCAAAATGGGGTTCTCCTACGAGGAGATCGAGGACATGAAGGTCGCCGTGTCGGAGGCCTGCAACAACGCGGTGCTGTACGCGTACGGCGACTTGAGCGCGGGCGAGGCGGCCCAGGCGCCGATGCCAGCGCCGCGGATCGAGGTGAGGCTCGTGAAGCGCGACGATGCGCTGTCGATCGTCGTGAAGGACGACGGGCGGAGCTTCGACGCGGCCGCCGCGGCGCGCCGGGCGCAGCCGGTGAACGGCAAGTCGATCGACGAACTGCAAGCCGGGGGATTGGGACTGTATCTGATGCAAGCGCTGATGGACGACGTCGAAGTGAACAGCAACATGGGAACGGAAGTGGTACTGACCAAGCGATTAGTCAAGAGCGGTGAACTGTGATGAGCCCGCAGCCGGCCAAGCAATCGACCGTCACCGGCGCCGAACTCATCATCGCTTATCAGGACAGCCCCACCAACGAAATCGCCGCACAGCTGATCGAGCATTATGAGCCCATGGTTCGGATGGCGGCCGGTAAAATCTCCCGCAACCGCCCCGACCTATACGAGGACCTCATGCAAGTGGGCCAAATCGCGCTGCTGCGTCTGTTCGGCCAATTCGACAGCTCGCTCGGCGTGCAGTTCGAGCCCTATGCCATGAAGAGCATCATCGGCCACATGAAAAATTATTTGCGCGACAAGTCCTGGTACGTCCAGGTGCCGCGCCGGATCAAGGAGAAGGGCATCGCCGTGCAGCAGGCCATCGACGAGCTGACCGTCAAGCTGGAACGCTCGCCGAAGGTCGAGGAAATCGCCGCGCAGATGGCCCTGTCCGTCGAGGAAACGACGGAGATCCTCGCCGGACGCGACCTGTACCACTACGTGTCGCTCGATACGCCGATCTCCGAGGAAGACAACGCGACGTCGCTCGGCGACCTGCTCGGCTCCCCGGACGACGACTTCGAGAACGTCGACCGGCGGCTCGATCTGCAGGCCGCCATGGCCCAGCTGAAGCCCCAGGAGCAGCGGGTGCTGATGCTCGCCTACTCCGAAGGGCTGCCGCAGCGCCATATCGCGGATCAGCTCGGCATCTCGCAGATGAGCATCTCCCGCATCCAGCGGCGCGCCATCGACAAGCTGAAGGCGCTGCTGGGCGAGCAGCGCGAGGATTGACGGCCGCCCGCCGCGAAGCACGCCGCCCCCGGCAACGCCGGGGCCGGACGTGCTTCTTTTGCGTCCCGGCGAATGCGCCCCATGCGGCCGAATGGTCGCATTTTGCCGCCTGCGAGTTGTGCTTGCCGGCGAATTCGCGTTATGATGGAACTAATCGGTTCGAGCACGTACGGACAAGCAGGAGGCCCCGACCATGATGCATCGGTTGCTGCAATTTCCATATGAATGGGAATGGCACATGCTGCACGCCAAACGACCGGCCGTCTCCGGTCTGAGCCGCAGGAAGAAAGACGGCGCCCGCCATGCCGAGGCGCAGCGGGAAGATCGCGCCGCCTTCGCGGACGAGGCCGAGCTGGACGTCCGGCAGGCGCACCCGGAGTACGCTTCTTGGCTGCAGGACGTGGAAGGCTGCGAGCACAATCAAATATCGGTATCCGAGCTGCCGGGGGGCGAGCCCGTCCTGCAGGGCACGCTCATGTTCCAGGCGTCGGAGGATAACGGCGACATCCAGCCCCTCCACTTCCGGGTCACGCGCGGCAAGCTGGTGACGTACCAGCACGACATGCGCCTGTCCCTTCGGCTGCAGCTCGATCCGTGGAACGAGAAGCTGCACCGCTGCCGGACCGCCCCGGAAGCGCTGTTCGTCATGCTCGGCAGCATTCTGGAGACGTTCCACGCCGGCCTCGACCGGTTCGAGACGCGGCTCGGCGAGCTGGAGCTCCGCATGAGCCGCCATAACAAGACGGGCCTCATGAACGTCATTTTCGAGCGCCGCTACGAGCTGCTGCACTGGAGCCACCTGTTCATTCCGATGAAGGAGATTCAAGGCGCCGCCAAGGAAGCGTTCCTGGAGGAGCTGACGGATCAGGAGGAATTCAAGCGGATGGAGCTCCGAATGGATCGGGTGCAGAACCTGCTCAACCACTACGCGATGGAGATCGACACGCTGCTCATGATGGACGACGCCATCTCGAACTTCCGGGGCAACGATATCATGAAGACGCTCACGATCTTCACCGCCCTGTTCATGCCCGCCACGGTCATCGGCGCCGTCTGGGGGATGAATTTCGACCAAATCCCGTGGGCTCAGGAACGCTGGGGCTTCATCACCGTCAGCGGCGTCATCGTCGTCACCACGCTGCTCATCTACTGGTGGCTGTGGCGCAAAGGCTGGACGGGCGACCTGCTGAACGGCCGATCGCGGGGCGACATCGTCAGCGCGTCGCGGCTCGAACCTTCCGAGGCCGACCGGATCGAACGGGCGGCCGGCGGAGACGAGCCGATGCTGCCGCGCCGAAGCCGGGCGCCGGTCCGGACGAAGACGACCGTGACGACGCCGGATGGAGGCGGCGAGGATCCCCCGCCGCTCCCGTCGCGATCAAGCCGTTAGCCCGAGCCCGAGCCGCGCTGCCCGCAGGCCGCTACCGGCGCGGCCGACCAGGCAGGTCCCTCACCGCGCTGCCGATCTGGCCGGCTGCCTCGCCGGAGACGATGAATCACATACACAAATCAAACAGGGAGCTTCCCGGTCCAATCCGTTTCTACGGTTGGCCTTGGAAGCTCCCTCTTTGTGATGCCGATTGCTGTCGGTGCATCCGCCCCGCCCCGCCCCGTCTCGCGAAGATGTCAGGCATAGCCGGCATTTACATGCTTCCGGCACACCTTTGCTAGACGCTCATGCCAAGCGTCTATTTGATGTCCACCACGACCAGACAGCGGTCGTCGGACGCCGCTTCCCGCTGCTCGCCGCCGAACAGCGCTTCCTCCAGCGCCTGGACCGGCGTTCCGCCGCCGAACGGCCGCAGCAGCTCCGTCAAGCTCGCCTCGCGTTCTTCCTCGTAATCGCTGCCGACCAGATCGTACAGGCCGTCCGTGAACAGCAGGATCCGGTCGCCGGGCCGAATCTCCAGCGCGTGCTTCTCCGTCGCGATCTCGTCGAACAAGCCGATCGCCGCCCCGCCCAGCTTGAAATGCTCGATGCTGCCGTCGGCCCGGATGACCAGCCCCGGGGGATGGCCCCCGTTGACGTACTCCAGCACGCCCCTGCTCAAGTCCACGACCATGTACAGCCCCGTAAAATAATATTGGATCAGCTGGTCCGCGAACTGCAGCTGCTGCGAGCGGCGGTTCAGCTCGCGCACGACCCGCTTCGGCTCCACCTGCTTCGTCATCGCGTCCTTCAGCACGGACGCGATGAACATGCTCGCGAGCGACGAGCTGATCCCGTGGCCCATCGCGTCGATGACGGCGATGCCGTACCGGCTGTCGTCGATCCGGTGCCAGGCGTACAGGTCGCCGGACAGCTCCTCCGACGGCCGATAGACCGCGTCGATCGCCACACCCTCGTCGTCCACCGGCTGCGGCAGCGCCGCGTACTGCACCTCCCGCGCCAGCTGCAGCTCTTCTCTCACCCGGCGGTCGCGCTCGCGGTGCCAGTCCTTCTCTTCCTTCAAGCGCAGCGCGACGCGAATGCGCGCCAGCAGCTCGATCCGGTTGATCGGCTTCGTCACGTAGTCGATCGCGCCGGCGTCGAGCGCCTCGGCCAGCTTCTTGGAATCGCCGATCGCCGTGACCATGATGATCGGAATATCCTTCAGCCGCGGCGACTCCTGGATGCGCGCGCAAACCGCGATGCCGTCCACGCCGGGCATCATGAGATCGAGCAAGATCAAATCGATGCCGTGGTTATCGTCCCCCGGCTTGCCCTCGGGCTCCTTGCCGCCCGCGTCCAAGCCGAGCATGCCGAACAGCTCCATGCCGCTTGCCGCCGTCCGAATGTCGGAATAGCCCGCCCGCTTCAGCATCTCCTTGACCACCGTGATGTTCATCGGATTATCGTCCACGACGGCAATGCGCATGTTCCACCGCCTTGCGCCGCCGTCCCGTCCCGTCAATTTGTTCATGACTTCAGCAATGCCCCCACGCTATGAAATTCCGTGCACGCCTCGTTCCTGCCGTACCTCGCCGAGCGTTCTTCTTCATTACCCCCGTTCCCGGGCCTTGAAACGGGAATTCGCCTACGAAGGGCGAGCGCCTAAGCACGCCGGCCCAGCTCCTCATACAATGTGATATACGATGAAGGGGGAGCAGATCCATGACCACCAAGAGCACGATGGACTTGCGAACGGCCATCTACCTGGCAGCGGTGTGCAATCAAACGTACGTACAGTACGACAACGATGGACCGTTCCTGACGCCGAATGGCTATTCCCTCGTCGGATCGTTCAGTGCGGCCTCGTACACCGGAAACGAAGAGCCGTTCGGTTTCGTGCTGGAATCCGACCGAGCCGTCATCCTGGCTTTTCGCGGCACCCGATCGCCGACGGACTGGATTACGGATATGATCGCGCAGCAAGTGGCCTTCAAGCTGGTCGGCAAAAGCTGCATGACGCACCGCGGGTTCACCGAGGTTTACCTGTCGGCGCGGGACGCGATCTTCAAGCTGCTCGACCAAACCGGCAAACATAAGCCGTTGTTCGTGACCGGTCACAGCCTCGGAGGCGCGCTGGCCACGCTGGCGTCGGCCGATATCGCCGTCAACCGCAAACCGGCCAGCCTGATTACCTACACGTTCGGCGCGCCCAGGGTCGGCGACCCGAGCTTCGTGCGTCGATACAACGCCTCCGTGCCCGTCTCGTACCGGATCCAGAACGAATTCGACGTCGTGCCGCACCTGCCGCCGCTGGTCTATACGTCGCCGAAGACGGATAAGACCTATTATTACCTGCATCTCAAAGAGGAAGTAAAACGGAGCTTCCGGAACGGATCCATCGGCAACAATCACATCATCGGCAGCTATTTCGCCGATTTGGCCAAGGACGCGCCAGACTTTGCGGCCACGATCTGCTCGGGACCGCCGGGCTGGTGTCCGCTGAAGTAGCGCCGGACGAGAGAGAGACGCAGGCTCGCGCCGCGAGCCGGTTTGCAGCCTTCGCGTCTTAAGGGCGGCGCAGCGAAGGCGCGCAGCGTGGCGCCTTGCGGTGTTCCGCGCCGTTAGCCGTTCCAAGAAGCGGTCGTTCCCGCGAACGGTCCTCAGCGTTAGCGGACATGCTACGGCTGGCGCAGCAGCATGTCGATCCGCTGGCGTTCGGCCTTCGGCAGCCCCTTGAAGACGAGCTCGTAGGAGTGCCGGATCATCGCGAACACGTCATCGAGCGGGAGGGAGCCGTCGACTGTGATGGAATTCCAGTGCTTCTTGTTCAAGTGGTAGCCCGGCTTCACCGCCGCGTGCTGCTCGCGCAGATTTTCGGCAATGACGGGATCGCATTTCAGCGACACGACGTTGTCCGCGATGATCGCGAACATTTTGCCGCCGACCTTCATGACGAGCGGCTCCGGGCCGAACGGGTAGTCCTTCTCCGCGCATTTCAGGGACAAGCAGTAATCGACGATTGGCTGCATCCGCGCCACCCCCTTACAGCTGGGTATAGCCAGCGAATGCCGCGGCTTGTCCGTAATAGGCGCGAGAATCGTCGCGCGGATTCCAGAAGGCCGCCCGCTCGATGCGGCCCTCCGTCTCCAATAGCGGTTTGCCCGTCAGCCGGCGATAACTGTCCAGCACAATCCGCGCATGGCGTTCGCCGACGCCGATACCCATACTACTTCGCATCATGTCCGTTTCCCCCTTATCGATAAAAAAACTGAAGGCGGCGATCGCCCTCAGTTTTCGGTGACTCGTTATACGCCCATTTTCTTGCGCTGGTTGTTGACCTTCTTCGTGTTCTGGCTCTTCATCGTCTGCTGGTTGCCGCCGGGACCGAATTTTTGCTTGCCGCCGTTCGCCTGCTCCTGCTTCTTCTGCGCGAGCTTCTGCTTCACGGCATCCGCCAGGGAAATCTTCTTCGGTTGATCCAACGATTGCTCCTGCGATTCCGGCGTCGTTTGGTTGTCGGACATTGAAATCACCTCGCCTGATTGTACTACTCGTATTGTATCGCGTTTTCGCCTTGCTTTCCAGTATCCAGGCGCAGATTCGCACCCGTTTCCCGCAGCCCCTCGCCGCTTATTCGCGCAGCGCCTCGTTCAGCCGCGTGGAGCGCAGCTCCTTGTCGCCGCCGCGAAGCAGCCCGCGCAGCCGGACGACCTCCCGCTGCAGCCGCCGCTTGTCTTCGCGCAGCGCCTCGATCTCCGCGAGTGCGGCCGCGAGCCGCTCCTCCGCCGAAGCGGCCGGCCCCGCCGGCCCGTTTGGTTCCGTCATCGCCCGCACCTCCCTTTCGTTCGCCCGCGCACGGTTCGTCCTCCCATTGTAGCGCGAAGGACGGCGCTTTGTAAAAGAAGCTGGGACAAGGGGGACGGCGACGAAAGGGAGTCGAGGGGAAACGAGGGGCGGAGCACCCTTGCCGGCTCATCCCGATTTGTCGAATTGGATGCCGTTTATCCTCGGGCGTCCTGCCGCCGATCGACAAATTCTCGCACCATTTGCAGCTATTCGACCCGCATCCAAAGCATAGCGGCCGTCCCCGCGTTGTACAAGCGTAACAAATCCCCCTATAATATTCGTTAGATAAACTAGAAACGCCCGCATGCCGCGGCAAGCAGGGCTGTAGCAAAACCTGGGAGGCAAGGAACCCCTTGAGAAAAACCGTACTGATTCCCGTCGTCGTTCTCGGCCTCGCGCTCGGGACAGCCGTCATCGCAACCCGAACGACCTACTTGCAACCTGCGTACGACCGCTTCTTCGGGGACGCCACGGCCGGCAGCGCCGGCGAAGCCGCGTCCGGCTCCGGCACGAAGCCGAACGGAGGCGCAGGGCAAACGGCCGGCGCACCGGCGAACGGAAACCCGCCCACGCAGCCTGCGTCGATCGCCGGCCGTTCGGAATTCCAGCAGTTCCTGTACGACAACGCGGCCTCGCGCACGACGGTGACGCGAGGCGGCACCGCCTTCGTCACGAACCCGACCAGCGTGCTCGTGCTCGTCAACAAGAAGCGCGAGCTCGATCCCGGCTACGTGCCGCCCGATCTCGTGAAAGCGCCGGTCGAGTTCTCCTTCTCCGGCGACAACCCGAAGCAGCAGATGCGCAAAGTCGCCGCCGAAGCGCTCGGCAAGCTGTTCGCCGGCGCGAAGCAGGACGGTGTCGAGCTGAAGGCCGTGTCCGGCTACCGTTCGTACGCCTCGCAGAAGTCCATCTTCAACGCCTACGCGAAGACGCACGGCGAAGAAGAGGCCAACACCTTCAGCGCCCATCCCGGCCAAAGCGAGCATCAGACCGGCCTCGCCATGGACGTCTCCAGCGCAAGCGTCCATTACGGCCTCGAGGAGAGCTACGGCGAGACCAAGGAGGGCAAGTGGCTGAAGGAACATGCCGCGGAGTACGGCTTTATCATCCGCTTCGAGCAAGGCAAGGAGCAGGAGACCGGCTATATGTACGAGCCCTGGCACGTCCGGTACGTCGGTGTCTCCGTCGCGAAGGACATTCACAAGCTCGGGCTGACGCTGGAAGCCTACCTGGCCCGGTTCTAAGCGGCGGCCGGCGGGCGTCATACCCCAAAAAGACTGTCCTGCTTGGTCATATTCCCGTAAGTAGACATTCTTGAAAGCGGTGGATGTTGTCATCATAGATGTACTCCTCCACCGCTTGCGTTTATTTATACACGGCTTCCTTCGTGTCTTTATTGAGCTGCCGTGACCCGTTAGAGCAATGAAACGCCGTGAACGCCTTAAAACGTGCGCCCTACTCTGTTCGACTGACCAGTGAACGGTTATTGACCGTTGAGGTAAACGTAAGAAGGATCAGTACCAATGCAAAAGAGAACGTTCCCAGCCACATCGCGCCGGTTACATTGGTCGTATCGACCACCAAACCGCCTATCAAAGCTCCCAAACTGACAGACAATTGATAAATCCCCACATAGATCGGACTCATGGCTTCTATCGCATTCCCAGCGGTTGAATAAACCAATAGTTGCAGACCTAAGGGAGCCATTCCCCAGGCGATCGCCCAAATAATGAAAGCAATGATTGAAATTACAACGTTATCTTCAAACAGTGAAATGCCCAGTAGTGAAATAAGGAAAATAATAACGGTCCCCACCAGCAATCCCTTGAGGCTGCGTCCGGCTATGAAACCAGCGGCAAAATTGCTTAGGAAAGAAACAAGCCCGTAGACTAGCAGTATCGCACTGAGCAGATCCGGGCCGATTTCAGTCGCTTTTTGGAAAAACGGCGTTACATACGTGTAGGCTGCAAATTGACCACCCACAGTGAGAATCGCAATAACAAAGACCGTTAGTACTTTCCTTATTTTCATAAGCTCTAAGAAGTCTTTTCCACGAACTCCCTGATCCATCGGAATTCTTGGAAGTAAAATGAGTTGGATGATGAAAACAGCAATCGCAAGTAAGCATCCTACAACGAAAACGATTCTCAAATCAAAATGTGTGGCCATAAAAGACGCTAATGGAACACTTATGACCGTTCCGATCCCAAATCCTCCGAGAACAATCGAGGTAGCTTTTGCGATCTTCTCTTGCGGAACTAACTTTGCTTGAGCAGTCATAGCCACAGCCCAGAATCCTCCAACGCTTATTCCTAGGATAATTCGCGCAATGACTAGCACAAAGAAATGGGTTGCAATCATTGAAAACACATTCGATACAATAAGAAGCAACGACAAGCCGAGCACCACTACCCGCCGATCCAGGCGTCCGATAGCTATCGTAAGAATCGGTCCCGCAATGGCCGCCAGTATCGAAGTGGACGTTACCGTAATACCAGCAGTACCCTCCGATACATCAAAACTTAGGCTGATTTCATAAAGAAGACCGACTGGCAAAAACTCCGCAAGAGAAATAGAGAACGCACCTAACGCAATTGCAATAATAGCAAGCCATGGATTCCTATTCTTCATCCCCAATATCAAGCATCTCCCAATTATATATATTTTGCATGATGGAAACCGGGGCTTACCGACCCCGGTCGTCACCTTCCGGCGGTCTTCGTCTATTGGACGGATGCCGGGGTTCAAGTGAACCTCGGCATCCGCTCCATCCGGCAACAGGGACAAACCATATCCATGAAGGCATCAATACTTACGTATTCATACGACAAAAGGCTTAACCGTCGTGATATGCCGTACATAATCTTTGCTGCTTTGCGCCAAGCGCGATAAGTCCAACGTGTTGTACGCAAAGTGAGGCAGGTACACGGCGCTGATATAATTGGCAAGTGCTCGGACGGGAACCAATATTTCTTCCAGCGTGAAGCGATTGGAACCGGTCGGTTGATACGCATCCTCAGGCGCGCCATACGAGAACGCGACCCCGATTTCTTTGCCGGCCGTTTTCGTTCCCTCGGGCCCGTATGCCCAGTTGTACAGCAGCACGGCTTCGAACCATTTTTTCAGCAGCGGCGGCGCGCTGTACCAGTATAGCGGATATTGGAAAATAATCCGGTCATGCGCTAGGACTAACTGTTGCTCCCGATTAACGTCGATAATCTCGTTCGGATATTCTTTATACAATTCATGAATCGTGATCTCATCATGTTTTTTCAATTCGTTCACCCATGCCTGATTCCAAACAGACGATTCGATATTCGGGTGGGTAACAATGACGAGTAATTTCATGTGATCGCTCCATTCATCTAGTAAGTTTGAGTGTTAGAACTTCTATATCGTTCATCTTCGACGTTCCCGTCGTTAACGTGCAGCCCGTTTAAGCCGTGCGTCGCGGCGGAGCACCTTCCAGGCGCGAACAAATCGCTTCAGCCGCTTGAACTTACGCTGCAAATTCTGTACCTACCGATAGGTACGGAATGGCGCCGATAACTCTCCATTCCTCCCTTCATGATCATTTATTTTGTACCTACCGTTCGGTACAGAATGATCATAACAAACACGCTTCATACGCGCAATGGAAATAAACGGAAGCAATGAGGCTCTCATGAGAGCCTATATTGCGCGCGAATGCACGCGATGGCGTTGGTGAGAAAGCCGACCTCTTTTTGACTCTTCTTAAGCAAAATGGCGCCTTCGATCATCGATACGATGGCTCGCGCATGCTGTTTGGCATCGATGTCCGACGTTAAATGTCCCCGTTCTTTCAGCTCACTCAGCGCGCCTTCAATCGATGAAATCCAACGATCAAATATATAGTGGACCTTTAGCCTGAAGGTCTCGTCGTGTTCGCTCATCTCGATGGCAAGATTACCCGCGGGACAACCCGACTCTTCGTCCGTATGGATGGTCAATGTCCTGTCCAGCATTTTATTCAGTTTCACGACGGGATCAAGATCGGCTGCGAATATGCCTTCAAATACATCCCTTTCCCATTCCTTGACCAGATCATCGACGACGGCCAGACCGAGGTCGCGCTTGGATGAAAAGTAGTGATAGAACTGGCCTTTTCCGATGTGAGCCCCGTCCAAGATGTCGCTGATCGACGTAGCTTGGTAGCCCTTATAATAAATGATGCTTCTGGAAACCTTAATAATCTCTTGGAGTTTCAACATTTCGACACGCCCCTTGCGTTTACTTTTGCCCGTGCTCAATATCGCTCAATATCCGCCTAACCAGTTGAGTTGGAACGGTGACAACATGAATTTTATCACAGATTGCATAAAACGGATAATGGTAGAGGCGAGTCATTCCAGGGTAGTATTCCCAACGGTGGCTATGTTTATGACGAGCGGACGGGGAAGGACAGACTAGCTTCTTGTCTTGGCGGAGTCCTTACGTTTGTCGCCTGGCCGTGCCGCGATGACATCAGAAATCAGCATTGCCGCAACCCAGTCCTGGCAAGGAAAACGGGGCCTTATGGCCCCGTTAAAATGTTATCTCACGGCGGCGCTCAGCCGCGGGAGCGGCGCTGCCTCGCGGCCGCTACGGCCGCTGCGCTTCGATCCAGGCGACGCGCTTCGCCTGGGCGTTCTGCAGCGCGGCATCCGCGACCGCGAATTCCGACTGCAGCCGGTTTACGACGGCGCGGACCTCGCTGATCGCCCGCAGCGTCTGGTTCTGCGCCTCCTGGATCCGCTTCTGTACGATCCAGTCCGTAATGAGGCCGTCGAACCAATAATCCCCGAACTTGAGCAAGCCGCTGATGTCGATCCCGGCGTCCACGGTCCGGTCCAGGTCCGCCAGCTCGTCGCGGAAGCTCCGCATCAGATGGTTGGCGTTATTCATGGACACCTTCGCGGCGTCGACGTGCTCGTGCTTCATGTGCGTGCTGATGATTCCGCCGCCGCCCCACAGGTCCCAATTGCCCCAGCCCTCGGCTTTATCCAGGCTGTGCGAGGCATCCTCCAGCGACGTCATCACGCGCCGTCCGGCCGTGAGCGCCTCCTTCAGCTCCTTCGCCGCGATCGACCGGTCGGCAATATCTGCCTCCATCTCGGCCAGCTCGGCGGCGTATGCCGATGTCCGCAGCAGCGCTTCCTTCTCGGCCAGCAGCCGGGCGTACTCGACCTCAGCGTTCGCGCAGGCCGCGAGCTCGTCGCCGGTGTCCACGATGCCGGCCTTCAGCTGCGCCTCCGCCTGTCTGGCCTCCTGCAGGTTCAGCGCGGCGGCCAGCGCCTGCTGGCGTTCCAGCTCCAGCTGCTCTTCTTTGCTTCGCAGCAGCGTGTGGAACAGGTTCGCGAGCGACATCCGCGTCAGCTTCTCCACGTCCGCCTGCTCCGCCTCCAGCTTCATTTCCAGCTCAATGATCTGCTTCTCCTTTTCCCGCAGCCGGCTGCGCAGCTGTTCCTGCCGCCGCTGCGCCTTCTCCAGCCGGTGCATCCGTTCCTTCGCCTCCGCCAATCGGTCCGGTCCGTATTCCACCATCGCCCATCGCTCCTCTCGTATCGCTCGCTGTATATACGCGGGAGCGGCCGCGCGGATGCGGCTCCGGTTAAAAAATATATCGACCGTCTGTTCTTACGAATTAAAGGAGAAATTTGAATCATGGCGAAGCATCATTTACCTAATTGGGAAATGAAGGGAGAAGATCGGGAATGGGAGGAACCAACCGAAAAACCGCGCATCAAGCGGGCCTGAGAACGGTGTGCAGGGAGTCGGAATGGGAGCTTCGCTACGACATGGAGTCCAGGGTTTGGCGGGGAAACCTGAACTATATCGGCATCGTTTTGCATGAATCGTGGCGCGTCGAGTACCACAGTCACGATCATTTCGAACTCTGCTATGTCGCCTCCGGCAGCGGATGGTTCTCGATCGACGGGTCCTTTTTCCGCGTAAGCAAGGGTGATTTGTTCCTGACGAAGCCCGGTGAATGCCATCAAGGCGCGGCATCGAGGGATACGGCATTTCGGCTTTACTTCCTCGGTTTTAACTTCGACCAGCTGTCGGGATTGGTGTTCGATTATTACAGGCTGGACATGAATAGAGCGAAGAAGGACGAGCACCAGATCGTGAAGCAGGCCGGCGACCGCATTATGCAGGAGCTGCGTAGCGCGGAGCCGCGCTGGGAGGAGATGGTGCACGGCATCATGGTGCAGCTGCTCGTCTCCGTACTGCGCATCTTTCAATCCGACCAGCAGACCAGAGAAGTCGGGGCGCAGAGGGATCAGCCATTATGGAATATGCTGGACGTGCTGGACTACTTGCATGCCGAAGTGCATGCAGGCCATACGATCGAGGGGATTGCGGAGAAGTTCCATATCAGCCGCACCCACCTGGCACGGGAATTTAAACGCCGTATCGGCATTCCGCTTGGAGAATACGTGCGCAACCAGTGCTTGGACAAAGCGAAGCATGATCTTAAGGAAACGAACGAAACGGTCTCGACCATCGCGGAAAAGCTGCGCTTCCCTTCGATCCATTCCTTCAGCTTATTTTTTAAACGGCATACGGGACTGTCCCCGCAAGCCTTTCGCACGATAGCGACCGCTTCCCGACATGGAGCGAAACGTTAAATTTATGGACCGGAAGTTAAAAGACAATGTTAAATGACAAGCTTTATAATGACAACTGTAACAGCATACAACACGGTATATAGCAGACCATTGCGAACCGTAGGGCAAGTTTAAGGTGTGACTCATTTTCAATGGAACCGCTTCCAATTAAAATGTTCCATCTCATCCGCAACATCTATCCGTATGCCGAAACCGAAAGGAGAGCCGATATGCCAAGCACTAACGCCGCAGCAACCTCCGTGCCTGAGCGCGCGCCTAAGCGCCTGACACGCTTCGCGGACGTGAAGAAAAAGCTGAAGAAGAGCGCCGTCCTTTATATCATCATTGCGCCCGTCGTCATCTATTTTGCCATCTGGGCTTACTGGCCCATGTACGGCGTGCAGATCGCGTTCAAGAACTTTTTGCCCGGCGTCGGCATCTGGAGCAGCCCATGGGTCGGCATCAATCATTTCGAACGGTTGTTTAACTCTTATTACTTCGGCCCTATCGTACGCAATACGATCGCCATCTCGCTATATAGCATTTTGATCGGTATTCCGACCCCTATTATTCTAGCGCTTATGTTTAACGAATTGCGCAGCAAACGGTTCAAGACGATCGCTCAGACGATCTCGTATGCGCCCCATTTCATATCGGTCGTCGTGGCCGTCGGTATGCTCTTGTTCTTCCTTTCACCGACAAACGGCGTCATTAACGGCATAATCGAGCTATTCGGGGGAACGCCGAAGAACTTCCTTGCGCAGCCCGGCAGCTTCTGGAGCATCTTCGTATGGTCCGGCACCTGGCAGGGGATCGGCTGGGCGTCGCTGATATATACCGCGGCCATGTCGGGTATCTCGCCCGACCAATATGAGGCCGCTTATATCGACGGTGCGAGCAAGTTCCGCCGGATCTGGCACATCACGCTGCCAGGCATAGCACCAACAATCGTCATTTTGTCCATCCTGAGCGTAGGCGGCATTATGAGCGTCGGCCACGAGAAGATTTTGCTGCTGCAGAACGGCTTGAACCTGGAAACGTCCGAGGTTATTTCCACCTACGTGTACAAATCCGGTATCCAGAACGCGCAGTACAGCTTCTCGGCAGCGATCGGGCTGTTCAACAACGTCATCAATTTCGCAATCCTGCTGCTTGTCAATTCGGTTGCCCGCAGAATTAACGAGACGAGCCTTTGGTAAAGGCGCTTAAAAGGAGGACTGCGGCATGAACGCCATTCGGAGAACGGCATCGGAAAAGCTATTTGATTTTATCAACGTCTTCTTAGTGCTCTTCATTCTGCTCGTGATCCTGTACCCGCTGCTGTTCGTCATCTTTGCCTCGGTCAGCGATCCGAGGCTGATGTTCGAGCATCCGCTGCTGCTGTGGCCAAAAGGCTTCAATTTAAACAGCTACGCGAAGGTATTCGAGAATAAAGACATTTGGATGTCCTATAAGAACACGATTCTGTATACGTTCGTCGGTACGACCGTCAATATCATCATGACGATGATCGGCGCATACCCGTTGTCGCGCAGACACTTTTACGGCAAAGGCATCTTTACGTTCCTATTCACCTTCACGATGTTCTTTAGCGGCGGTCTGATTCCGTCCTACTTGGTCAACAAGCAGCTTGGTATCGTCAATACGATGTGGGTTCTGGTACTGCCAGGCGCGGTTAGCGTGTTCAACCTCATCATCATGCGGACGTATTTCCAGACGCGGATTCCCGTCGAGCTCGAAGAGAGCGCCTATGTTGACGGTGCGAACGATTTCCATCTGCTGTACAAAGTCGTGCTGCCGCTATCCACCCCGATCATTGCGGTAATGCTGCTGTTCTATGGGGTCGGGCATTGGAACTCCTATTTCGAAGCGATGATCTATCTGTCGGATCGCTCCTTATTCACGCTGCAGCTAATTCTCAGGGAAATTCTCGTGCAGAATCAGATGGACAGCATGCTGTCCGTATCCGTCGACGAACAGTACGCCGAACGGATGATCGTCAAGGAAGGGCTGAAGTACGCGGTTGTCGTTGTTTCGTCGCTTCCGCTGCTCATTATCTATCCGATGCTGTCCAAGTTTTTTGAGAAAGGCATTCTTGTCGGTGCCATTAAAGGCTAATCAAGCACTGATCTCGGCAAGGCGTAACTATCGGCCATTCTGGCGGGGGCGCCTTATCAGATACAGCACCAGCTAAAATAGAGGCAGAGGGGATGCTTTCGATGAGAAAGATGTTTACGCTGCTAGTGACATCAGCATTCACGGCATCAGTGCTTTTGACAAGCTGCAGCAGCAATAACGGCGATGGAGGCAACAACGGTACTTCGACTACCGGCAACGAGGGAACAGCATCGGAGTTAAAAACAGGCATTACGCTCAAATTGACCCGCCCCGGCTTTAACGATGTCCACCCGGCCTCCAAGGACCTGTGGATGTGGAAGAAATACGAGGAAATGTCCGGCGTCAAAGTGAACTGGGAGGAGATTCCGGGTGCGAGCGTAACCGAACGCAAGAACATCATCATGGCCTCGAGCGATCTGCCGGATGCGTTCTACCAGTTGGGCTTCTCGCAGGGCGAGATCGCGAAGTACGGACAGCAGGGCATCTTCGTTCCGCTGGACGATTTGATCGACAAGTATGCGCCGAATATTAAGCAGCTGTTCGAGGAGCATCCGGAAATTAAGCAAGCTGTAACGGCCCCGGACGGCAAGGTATATTCGCTTCCATACGTCGATACGTCCAAGGCATTCGCGTCGCTGCGTATTTATATTAATAAGAACTGGCTCAACAAGGTCGGCTTGGAGCAGCCGCAAACGATCGACGAATTTTATACTGCCTTGAAAGCGTTCAAAGAGCAGGATGCGAACGGCAACGGCAAAGCCGATGAAACCGGCTGGTACATGCCTGCCGGCTCGCTGAGTTGGACGCTGGAGCGCCAATTGCTCGGCAGCTTCGGCATGGGCAACGGCGGCCTGAAGGCAGCTGAGAGCTGGATCTACTTGGATGATCAGGGCGAAGTGCAAACGGTGTTCAACGATCCGAAGTATAAAGAAGTTTGGCTTTATCTGAAGAAGCTGTACACCGAAGGCTTGCTTCACCCGCAAACATTCACCGGCGTCGAGTATGCCCAGTGGGTAGCGGACGGCGCGAAGGATTTGGTCGGCGCCTACTCATGGGTAGGTCCGAACTATCTCGGAGACAAAGTGCAGGACAATTTCGTCGGCATCAACGCGCTGGAAGGCCCGAACGGCGACCGCATCATGAACTGGCTGGATAATCCGGCGCGCGGCATCTCCTCCTTCGAAATTACGAAGGCGAACAAGTACCCTGCCGAAACGATCCGTTGGATTGACTACTTCTACGGCGAGGAAGGCTCCAAATTCGGTACGCTCGGCCTTGAAGGCGAAACCTTCAATATGGTGGACGGCAAACCGCAATATATCGATGCGATCAAAAACTACGAAGGCGGTATGCAGCTTGGTGCATTCCAATACGTCGACAATGTTTACGGCGGTTACTATCCATACGTCGAGCCCTCCGAAGAATTGCGTATGGGCGTAAAAGGCACGACGGTTGCCGAAGAAATTAACACGGATATTTCCGAGCTGGATAAGTTCGCGCCGGCAGAAATTTGGCCGAACTTTGCTCCGACCGAAGAAGAGTCGATGGAAATCGATCCGATTATGACCGACATCGGCAAATACATCGACGAAATGCGCGTGAAATTCATTACCGGCAAAGCGGATATCGAAGCGGAGTGGGATAACTACGTGAAAACGCTGGACAAAATGGGTGCGAAACGTTATCTCGATATCAAACGCGCGCAGTACGACCGGTTTAAAGGCGGCAAGTAAACGTCAGGCAGATCTATAAAGGAGCCGGAGTGGAAATACGCCCGGCTTCTTTTGTTGTTCTTTCGGCACCGCGCTTCCCATTCGCGACGAAATCGAGCTGGAAAAACGCCTTTCATCCCGATAACCGGACTCGCTGCCGCCAGCGCGATCATAAGCCGAAAAGACCGTTTTGGCCGGACAGCCTCCGGCCAAAACGGTCTTTTTCGCGCTGCGTTCCCGCCTATGCGGTTCTGCGTCAGCCTTCCAGCTTGCGGAACAGATCCCGGAACACGCCGTCGCGCTCGACGTAATCCACGTACCGGATCAGATGCCGCGTCTTGTCCACGCTCCAGCGGCCGTCGTCCGACAGCACGGGGCTGTGGACGAGCGAACTCGGCAAGTAGTCGTCGTTCACCAGGTACGCTACCGTCGTCATGTCCCAGATCACGCGGGAATAGCCGACGTGATCCGGGCTGCAGTTCCGGTAGGTCTCGTACAAATAGCGGCCGATCGGTCCTTTGTCCTTCACGTACGCTTCGATCTCGGCCAGCGTCGTCCGCAGGTGGGTGGTCACGCCCATGCACGGGATGAGCACGAGCGGCACGCCGCTGTCCAGCACGACGCGGGCGGCCGGCACGTCCTGGTACAGGTTGAATTCCCGCGTGTCCGGCCAATGCAGCGCATGGCCGCCCAGCCAGATGACGACGATCCGCTCGATGATCCGCGGCTCCATCAGAATGGCGGAGGCGACGTTCGTGATCGCGCCGATCGCGAGCACGTAGAGCGGATCGTCCTCGGGCGACGCCATTGCCCGCGCCACGAGGTCGCGCGCGGCTTCGCTCTCGACCGGCGTATCCGCGCCGGGCAGGTAGCCTTCGGAGCCGCGGTGAATCGGGATGCCGGCCATTTCCGGCACGATGCCGGCGATGCGGCGCAGCTCGTTGTAGCTTTTCTCCATGCCGTCCTGCGGACCGGTCGACAGCTCGTTGAAGAACGGCGCGGCGTAGAACGCCTCGACCTCGACGGCTTCCGGTGACTTCAGCGCGTAGATGACGGCGAACTGGTCGTCGATTTCATTGAACGTGTCCGTGTCGAGCACCATGCGGACCTTGCGCCGCGGGTGCGCGAGTCGCTGCACCCGCTTCTGTTCGGAGATTGCCGGGTAGTGAACCATGATGGGCCGTTCATCCTCTCGGTCGTTATTGGGCAGCGGCCCTCCGTGCTTGCCGGTCCGCCGCCAATCTTATATGATTTGGTTATGCTATGTGGGTCTTGCCATGGTATCACGGTTATTCTACACCGAACACGGGCGTCCGCGGTTTTACGAAATGGCTGATTGTTTGCACGATGTGGCTGTAACGAAGGAGGCGGCGTCCGATGCGCGCGCAGATGGAGTTTATGTTTCAGGCGGTTCGGCAGGCGGGGAGCTACATGCCGATGCACGCGCATTCGTGCTGCGAGCTCGTCTATTACGGCATGGGCGGCGGCACGACCCGGATCCTCAGCGATACGCATGCCTATGCGCCAGGCACCTACGCCGTCATGGCCGCGGGGATGCTGCACGACGAGCGGCGGCTCGCGGATACCGAGGTCGTCTGCGTCGGCTTCCGGCTGGACGAGGCCGGCGGCGCGCTGCGGGAAGGCTTGCACGAGGACGGGCCCGGCCGGCCCGTGGAGAAGCTGCTGCGCGCCATGCTGCAAGAGATGCAGGAGCAGCGGCCGTACTATCCGGACAAGCTCAATTACTTGTTCGGCCTCATCGTCATCGAGCATAAGCGCACAGCCGGCGTCGCCGCCCCCCAAGAAGCGGACAGCCATCTGCAGTACGCGCGCGCGTTCATCGACGAGCATTACAACGAAAAAATCACCGTCGAGGAGCTCGCGGCGATGTCGGGGTACAGCTATCATCATTTCCGTCATTTGTTCAAGCGAAAATACGGCCGCTCGCCGATCGCTTACCTGCTGAACCGGCGCATCCAGCGGGCAAGCCATCTGCTGCGGCACAGCGCGCTATCCGTCGCCGCCATCGCGGAAGCCTGCGGCTTCTCGAGCGACGCGCAGTTCAGCACGCTGTTCAAGCGGGAGCAGGGCGTATCGCCCCGCCTCTACCGCCGTCAGGTCAATCGAATACCGGAGGGCCGGCCTTGACCATGAACGGCTGGCCGTTGGCGTAGTAATGCGTCTCCCGGTACACCTTGAAGCCGACCTCGACCTCCGGAATGCCCGTCGTCAAGAGATGGTTCGTGATCGCGGTCGCGACGGCGTCCTGGACCTCCCGGCCGCGGTCGAACCAGGCCACCTCGACGAACGGAAAGGTCGGCACGATCGCGCCTTCCGAGATCGACGTCGCGTTCAGGACGTCGATCGTGAAATTGTCCTTGCCGCACCGGCATAGCTGCGCCAATTCCTCGACGAGCGCCGTGCTGATTTTCATGATTTCGGCGATGTCGACGCCTCGCATGATCAGTTGGGGCATAGCTGCACGCTCCTTTATTCGTAATCGTAGAACCGCTCTTCCTCGGCGGCGTTCTGCAGGTCCTCCCCGGTAAGCACGATGATGCCGTAATCCGGGGTCACCTCGGCATGCTTGCGCGCGAGCTCGAGCAGAAACCGCGGCGAGCCTTCCTGCTCCTCGTCGTAGATGAGCAGCAGTCCTTCCGTGTTGTCCAGCAGAAACCGGTCGCGCGCCCTGAATTGCCATGGCCCCGCGTACTTCTGCTTGGACACGCTGTTCACGTAGTCCGCTTGCGCCAGAATGGCGGCATAGGCCGTCTTCTTCGGATCGCTCCACTTCTCGTCCTGCTCCAAGAATGGCGTAATGACGGCGAGGCGCAACGATTCATACTCAGCTCTAAGCTCCAGCGCAACCTCTGCAGCCCACAGCTCAACACCCCATTGCCCGCTCACGATCACCCATTCCAGCCCTTCCTCGGCGAGCGCCCGCAGCCGCTGCTTGAGCGCTTTCTTAATGATGCCCACGCCGGGGTGCTTATCGGAGAATATGCCCAGCTCGGAGGCTTTGTACCCGGTAACCAATACCTGTTTCATGCCCATGCTCCTTGTTCGCGCGTCCTTATAAGCGTAGCATAAACGAAGAGCGCCGGACAACCTTGCCTCCGTGGAGACGGTCGTCCGGCGCTCTTCGTTCGTGCCGGTCTTGCTTCGGTCGGCGTGCGCGCCGCCGGTTCGCGCGGGCTTCGCATCGCCGGCACGTCCGCGTCGTGCCTGCGTCGTTCCCGTCCGCGTCGTTGCCCGTCCAGCAGGGCCCGCGCTCGGCTTGCATCGCCCAAGAGACGGTCGAAGGGCTAAGGCGCCATGGCCAAAAACGTATCGACGAACGGCTTGGTGACGTACGTCCTGCCCATGATCACGACGGGGGCATAGTCGGCCGTCTTTGCGGCCATGCCGGCCATGACGCGCGTGCTGCCCGGCATCAGCGTCACCATGTACGGCTGCGGCTTCATCGCCGAACTATCGGACATGCCGGACGTCATGTCCTTCATATCCTTCATCTCTTTCATGTCCTTCATGTCGTTCATGTCCGCATTCTGCATGCCCGCCCCCGTCATGCCGGTTCGCGTCAGCACGACGGCTTGCTTCGTCCAATTCACGCCGTACCCGAGCGACATGGCGATTTGCCGAAGCGGCACGAGCTCATGCCCGTCCTTCTTCATCACGGTTACCTGGCTGTAATCGACCTTCGCCGTCATGCCCGCCTCCCCGTTCATGTCCGCCGCATACGCCATGGCCGGTACCATGACCGCCAGCGCCAGCGCGGGCGCGATTGCCCGTTTCAAGCTTCTGCTCATCCGTCATCTCTCCTCGTCATTGTGTCCTGCAACTACGAGGATACGATACCGGTCTTACGGCGGCCTATCGAAATGGTTAACAATTCCTTACGGTTCGATAACGAAAGCATGCGGCGTCCGCTCCGGCGCCAGCTACGGCTCCGCACCGGCCAGTGCCGGGCTTCCCGCCGTAATTCCCGTTTCGCTAGGCATCCATGCCTTTCGGATAATGCTCCTTCGGTTCGCTGATCACGGACCCGTCATCCAGACGCACGTACGTCGCGAAATCCCGCTCGCCCCGCTGCAGCTTGATGACGCGCGCGCCGCGCGGGAAGCCTTCGCGGCCGTACGTCTGGTAGCCCGTGGCCCGGCCGTAGCAGAGCCGCACGTCGTTCAGCGCGCCCCAGTAATCGTTCACGTGGTCATGCCCGCAGAACGTGCCGACGACGTCGCCCATCTCCAGCATGGCCGCGTACAAGCCGGAATTGATCGGCGGGCAGGCGACGCCTTCGTGCTTGCTGCCGAAGCACAGCTCCTTCTTCCAGACCTGCTTGTACTCCGGCAGCGGTATATGGAAGAACGCCAGCGACGGCAGCGGCTCGCCGCCGTTCGCCGCGGTAATCGCCGCGGACCGCGCGGCGTACCACGCGATCTGGTCACGCTGGATCCACTGATAGCCCGTGACATGCGGCAATTCGGAATAGCTGCCGCTGTCGAACAGGTACAGCGCGTTAACCGCCCGGCCCGTCTCGGGGTCGTGCACGAACAGCACGGCGTTGCCCTCTCCGCTCAGCTCCTGCGGTCCAGCCTCGGCGATGCAGTGCTCATGCTCGAGCTGCACGTTCATGAGCTCGCCGCGCGTGACGAGATGCTCCGTGTCGTGGTTGCCGAACACCGCCGCCCACGGGATGCCGCGGCGGTCGACGGTCCGGACGGCGTCGCGGAACGACTGCCGCGGATCGACGCAGTCCTTGCTGTAGATGACGTCGCCGGTAAAGACGACCAGATCGGGCGCCTCCGCGTCGAGCACCCGTTCCATGAGCATGCGCGTCAGCATGTCGTCCGGTTCGCCGTTTTGCCAATGCAGATCCGTGAATTGCACGATCGTGAACGTGCCGTCCCCGCGATAATATAACGATTTCTTCATTCGCTTCCCCTCTCCCCCGCCCGCCGCTCCCGGCAAGCCGTTATAACGATTCCACGCCCGCTTCGAGCCCGAAGACGCCTTCGATGGCCGCCAGCGCTACGATGACTTCTTCGAAATGCTTCGTTTGGCCGAGCTTCAGCTGCAGCCGGACGATCAGCATCTCGTCGCGGCCGGATGTATCCGCTTCCTCGTTTTCGACCACGATCTTGTTGATGCCGATGCCTTGCCGGTGCAGTTCCGTGACGACCGTGCTCAGGCTGGCGGAATCCTTGTTCACGCGCAGCACCACGTCCCGTTTCCGCTTGGTCCGCGAGAACTTCTTCTCCAGCTTGTTCAAGACGAACAGGCTGACGACCACGAGCACGGTCAGCACCGCGGAGCCGTAGTAGAACCCCGCGCCGACCGTCAGGCCGATGGCCGCAACGACCCACAGCGACGCCGCCGTCGTCAGCCCCGACACGGTCAGGCCCGTGCGCAGGATCGTCCCCGCCCCGAGAAAGCCGATGCCGCTGATGACCTGCGCCGCCAGCCGCGCCGGATCGAGCCGCACATTGGGATCCGTCGAAAATTCCGCAAACCCGTAAATGGATAAGAGCACGATCGCGGCGGAACCGACGCAGACCAGAATAT
The DNA here is from genome assembly GCF_042653205.1 of Paenibacillus sp. GCM10023250. Taxonomy (NCBI): domain Bacteria; kingdom Bacillati; phylum Bacillota; class Bacilli; order Caryophanales; family Paenibacillaceae; genus Paenibacillus; species Paenibacillus sp. GCM10023250. The sequence goes on from NZ_JBHSHY010000017.1 coordinate 92,483, forward strand.
GCGTCCGAAACCCCGCGGAATGTCCGCCGAGCTCGCGCTCCAATCCGACCAGCCCGCCCAGCGCGAGCGCGGCGACCAGCCGGATCGTCAATTCCCAATAGCTGATATGCCAGATGCTTGGATCGTACACTTGCTGTACGGTTGTCGCCATGCCGCCTCATTCCTTCTGTAGTAGTCGGTCCCGGAACGCCGCCTCCGCCTCCGCTGGCGCCCTTGGTCTTATCTATACGCGCGGGGCGCCCGGCATGCACCCCGCACGCGAAAATAATGCGGACGGAGGGAGCGAACGCGGCTTCGCGGACCGCGGGACGCTATCGTTCGCCCGGCAAGTTCGCCGCGAACCAGTCGTAACCGGCTCCGACGTGCTCCGGCTTGTGCGAATCGGAGCCGTAGACGAGCGGGATGCCCCGCTCCGCGCAGGCGCGCATGAACCAGGCCGGCACGTAGGCCTTGCCGCAGGTCGGCACCCGCAGCCCCGCGGTGTTGACATCGATGCCGACGCCGCTCGCCGCGAGCTTCGGCAGAATCGCGGTCAGCCTGCGCTCGAGCTGCGCCTCGTCGATCGGCGGCAGCTCCCGCGCGAATTTCTCGATCAGGTTGATATGCCCGATCCGCTTGCGCATCGGCAGCTTCGCCGCCCAATCGATCGCGGCTTCCACATGGTCGTAATATTCGTCGACGACCTTCTCCATCGTGCCGTAGTACGACAGCAGGTTCGCGGCGAAATCGTCCGGCGTGAAGTCGATGCAGCGCATGCCGCCCCGGCCCGGCAGATAGTGCACGGAGTAAACGACGTCCTCGAGCTTGTCCAGGTACCGGTCGACGATCGCCTCCGTGAACGGCAGCGCCCCTTGCAAATAATCCAGCTCGAGGCCGACCGCGACGTCGATTCGCCCTTCGTATTTCTGTTTAATGGACGTTACGTAGGCCATGTAAGCCGGCAGCTCCTCGGCCGGCATGGCCAGCTCCTTCATCAGCCGCGGATCCGGGATCCATTCCGCGGGCAGCGGCGGGTGCTCGCTGATCGTGTACCGGTCGAAGCCGAGCGCGAGCGCGCGGTCGACGTACGCCTCCGACTCGCCGGGGCTTCCGTGGTAACAAAATTTCGTATGCGTGTGGCCGTCCCATTTGATCGCCGTCTGCATGGTTCTCCTCCTGTGTTCGCTGGCGCAAGCCGCGGCTGCGGCGGCCGTTTTCTTCCCAGTATACCATCCGGGCGGGCCCGTTCAAGCGCTGTCTTTTAATTCCGGTTGACATCTTTTAACCGGTTCTATTTCTGCTATAATGAATTCTGGCCATTGCGGTTACCCTAATAGTGATTATTCACGCAGCCAGTGTTTACCTTATGAGGAGAGAAAAGAGGTCCCATCCATGATTAGCCGATTCAAACGATTATTGATTGGCCGGCCGATGAAGAGCGCCGAACTCGAGGGAGAGAAGCTGAGCAAGCTGAAGGCGCTTGCCGTGCTCTCCTCCGACGCGCTCTCGTCGGTCGCCTATGGCACGGAGCAGATCCTGCTCGTGCTGGTGGCCGCGGGCTTCGCGGCGGTCTGGTATTCGATTCCGATTTCCATCGCCGTCCTAGGGCTCCTGCTCATCCTCATTCTCTCATATCGCCAAACCATCTACGCGTATCCCAGGGGCGGCGGCGCCTACATCGTGGCCAAGGACAACCTCGGAATCTCGACCGGCTTGCTCGCCGGCGGCTCGCTGCTGGTCGACTATATTCTGACCGTCGCGGTCAGCTCGTCGGCCGGCACGGACGCGATCACGTCGGCGTTCCCGGCGCTGCACGATTACCGGGTCGTCATCGCCCTCATCATGATCGCGTTCCTGACGGTCATGAACCTGCGCGGCATCGGGGAATCCGCGTCCGTGCTCGCTTATCCCGTCTATCTGTTCGTCGCCGCCGTCTTCGTGCTCATTATCGCGGGCGTCATTAAAGTCATCGTCCACGGCGCGAGCGGCAATATTCCGGAACTCGGGACCGCGGTATCCAACATCAGCTTGTTCATGCTGCTGAAGGCATTCAGCTCCGGCTGTTCCGCGCTGACGGGCGTCGAAGCCGTGTCCAACGCCATTCCGAACTTCAAGAAGCCGGCGGAGCGCAACGCCGCGGTCACGCTCATGATGATGGGTACGATCCTCGGCGCGATGTTCATCGGCATCAGCCTGCTCGCCTATTGGAACGGCATCGTGCCGAATCCGAAGGAAACCGTCGTCTCGCAAATCGCCAACGCCACCTTCGGCCGCGGCATCCTGTATTACGCGATTCAGGGCATCACGGCGCTGATCCTGTTCCTGGCCGCGAATACCGCGTACTCCGCCTTCCCGCTGCTCGCCTTCATGCTGGCGAAGGACAAGTACATGCCGAACGCGTTCATGGTGCGCGGCGACCGGCTGGGCTTCTCGAACGGCATCATTTTTCTCGGCGTCTTCTCGGCGGTGCTCGTCATCGTATTCCACGGAGATACGGAGAATCTGATCCCGCTGTACGCGGTCGGCGTGTTCATTCCGTTCACCCTGTCGCAGCTCGGCATGATGGTCCGCTGGATCCGGCTGAAGCCGGCGGGCTGGGTCTTCGGCCTCGTCGTCAATACGATCGGGATGCTCACGACGCTCGGCATCACGCTGATTTTCATCTTCACGAAATTCTCGCAGATCTGGATGGTCTTCATCTTCCTGCCGATCGTCATCTTCGTCTTCTTCAAGATCCACCGGCATTACATGAATACCGCCGACGAGCTGCGGGTCGACATTAAGATGGAGAAGCCCGTGATCAAGGGCAGCACCATCGTCGTGCCCGTCGCCGGCATCACGAAGGTCGTGCTGCAGTCCATCAGCTACGCGAAGTCGCTGACGGACAACGTCGTGGCCGTCTACGTCGGCTTCGACGAGGACGAGATCGAGCGGATGGAGCGGAAGTGGGAGGAATGGAACCCCGGCGTGCGCCTGATCGTCCTGCGGTCGAGCTACCGCAGCTTCATCCGGCCGCTGATCCGGTTCATCGAGACCGTCGAGTGGAAGTCGCAGGAGTCGGACCACATCACGGTGCTCATCCCGCAGTTCATCACGAAGCAGTGGTGGCACAACTTCCTGCATAACCAATCGAGCCTGCTGCTGCGCGCCTACCTGTTCAACCAAAAGGACGTCGTCGTCGCGACAGTGCCGTATCACCTGCTGCGCTAGCGGCGCGGATACGGGAAAACGCATCCCCCGGGGGTCCCTGGGGGATGCGTTTTTTTGCGGCGGGAGCGCGGGGGCCGAGGTTGTGCGGCGAAGCCCGCGAGTCGCGGACATTCGGCCGCACGGGGCGGCGGCCGGCGGCGGGCGGAGCCCGGGGGTCGCGGCCATTCGCGCATGCGAGTTGGCGGTTGGCGCCCTAGAGTAAGCGGCAAAGCCCGCGGGTCGCGGCCATTCAGCCGCACGGGGCGGCGGGCGGAGCCCGGGGGTCGCGGCCATTCAAGCCGCACGGGGCGCCGGGCGGCGGCGGGCGGAACCAGGGGGTCGCGGCCATTCGCGCATGCGAGTTGGCGGTTGGCGCCCTAGAGCAAGCGGCAAAGCCCGCGGGTCGCGGCCATTCAGCCGCACGGGGCGGCGGGCGGCGGCGGGCGGAACCCGGGACGGGACGCGCTCGTGGCGCCGGACGCGGGCAAAGCCTAGGCTAGGCGGAGAAGCCCGCAAGTGGCGGCCGTTCGCGCACGCGAGTTGGCGGTTGGCGCCCTAGAGCAAGTGGCAAAGCCCGCGGGTCGCGGCCATTCAGCCGCACGGGCGGCGGGCGGCGGCGGGCGGAACCAGGGACGGGACGCGCTCGTGGCGACGGACGCGGGCAAAGCCTAGGCTAGGCGGAGAAGCCCGCGAGTGGCGGCCGTTCGCGCACGCGAGTTGGCGGTTGGCGCCCTAGAGCAAGTGGCAAAGCCCGCGGGTCGCGGCCATTCAGCCGCACGGGCGGCGTGCGGCGGCGGGCGGAACCAGGGACGGGACGCGCTCGTGGCGCCGGACGCGGGCAAAGCCTAGGCTAGGCGGAGAAGCCCGCGAGTGGCGGCCGTTCGCGCACGCGAGTTGGCGGTTGGCGCCCTAGAGCAAGCGACAAAGCCCGCGGGTCGCGGCCATTCAGCCGCACGGGCGGCGGCGGGCGGAGCCCGGGTCGTCGGCCGCACTAGGCGGCCGGGGCGGCGTGGGTCCGGGCATCGGCAGACTAGCTTCGTTCCTCCAATTGTGCGGACACAGGAGCCGTTATTTAGGCGATTCGGTGTGTTTTCCGCGTTTGGCGGACACAGGAGCCGTTATGAGGCACAAAACACGCGGATAATGCCCCCTTTTCGGCGAATAGCCGCTCCTGTGGCCGCTTAACCGCCAAATCGGCGGCTCCAACACGAATAGCGGCTCCAGTGGCCGCCGAAATGTTGAAACTAGCGAATCGGCCAGTCGGGAGACGGGATGAGCGCGAGGGGCGCCTTGGACCTAACACGATACTTTCCGAAACCTTTCGCAGCTCCAGCTCGCTCTATCGCCTCCCGCTGCCGCCGTTCGGCTTCTGACCGTTCAGCCAGCCTCGGCGATGTTCAGCAATCCCTTGACATACCTCCGCTAACCGCGCGTCAAGCGCTGCACGTCCAGCACGCGAACCCGGTGCCCCGTCGTCTCGTGCACCAGAAACGGCTCGTGCACATGGTCGATGAACAGCACGCCGTTCAGATGGTCGATCTCGTGCTGCATGCATACCGCGGGGTAACCGGCCGCCTCCAGCACGACCGTCTCGCCCGTCCGGGTCAGCATGCGGACCTTCACCGTGGACGCCCGCTTCACAAGCCCGCGGTAGCCGGGATACGACAGACACGCTTCCGCGCCCGTCTGCTCGCCCGACGCCTCGAGAATCTCCGGGTTGATGAGCTCGATCAGCCCGTTCCCGCAATCCATGACGGCGACCCTCCGCAAAATGCCGATCTGCGGCGCGGCCAGTCCGGCACGGCCCTCCGCGGCGTAGAGCGTATCCCGCATGTCGTCCAGCAGCTTGAAGACGCGTGGGCCAAGCACGTCGACCGGCCGCGCGATCTTGCGCAGCACGGGATCGCCGAATGGGAGAATCGTTTTTACCGCCATCGTCTCGCTTCCTTTCCTTGCGCTCTCTTTGGTTCGTTCCCGTGCAAATTACATTCTGCATTCGTTGTGTTGTGTTTCGTTCCGCTCCGCCTCATTCTACTTTTGTTTTGCTTTCGTTCTGCTTTCGTTCAGCGTTCGTATTGCTCCATACGGCGGCTTACGGCAAACCTGGCCGTCAGGCGCCCTTCTTATGCGGCGGCGTGTGGACCCACAAGTCCCCGGGCGTGCAGGACAGCGCCGTGCACAAGGCGTCCATCGTCTCCGCCTTCATCTGCTTTGGCGGCGCGTTCAAGAGCGCGCTGATCGACGGCGCGGACAGTTCGTAGCCGGCCTTTTCCTTCAACAGCCGGGCCAGCGCGGCGCCGGACCATATGCCCCGCTCCGCCATGATTGGGCGCAGCATCCATGCGAGCATGGCAGCGAACCTCCTTTCTTCGTCGGACAAGTTATTAGGCAGCACTTAACTATATTAGTTAACACCTAAGTTACCAGATCGCGGCGAACGAAGCAAGGGGTTCAAAAACGCAAGCCCGCCCCGTATAATAAGCACCAAACCCAAGCACCGAACAGAATGGAGTGAATCGCATGCACAAACGTCAAGTATTCACCGGCTCGCCCTGGGAACCGGTCGTCGGCTACTGCCGCGCCGTCCGCGTCGGCGGGCGCATCGAAGTGGCGGGCACGACCGCGATGAAGGATGGCGACGTCGTCGGCGAAGGCAGCCCGTACGAGCAGGCGAAGTTCGCCCTGCAGACGATCGAGCGGGCGCTCCGCGAGCTCGGCGCCGACATGAGCCATGTCGTGCGCACGCGCATGTACGTGACGGATATCTCGCAATGGGAGGAGATCGGCCGCGCGCACGGGGAGTTTTTCCGGGACATCCGCCCGGCGGCGACGATGGTGGAGGTACGGGCGCTAATCGACCCGCGGCTGCTCGTGGAGATCGAGGCGGAAGCGATCGTGGAGTAGAAGCCGGAACGCCGCCTCCGCATGGCAAAAAGCTCCCCCGGCGGGGGAGCTTCATGCGTATATGTCGTCCGCGTCCGCGACCTATGTCATCCGCGCCCGCGATCCCGTCGCCTTCAAGCTCCGCCCCGGGCGGCCGCGACCCCGTTGCCTGCGAGCGCCGTCCCGGGCGGCCGCGATCCCGTCGCCTTCGAGCGCCGTCCCGGGCGGCCGCGCCCCCGCCGCCTTCGAACGCCGTCCCGGACGTTCGCACCCCCGCCGCCTTCAAGCGCCGTTACGGGCTCCGCGGCCCCGCGCCGGCCCCGAGCCCGCGCTGGACCCGCGGCGAGCCGCAAGCCGCCGGTGTCCACGTCGCCGCGAGGCCGCAGCGCCGCCGGTCCGCGGGAGCTACCCCGGCGCCGGCAGCTCGATCCATTCATACGGCATCCGGGCGGCGATCCGGCCGTATTCGAGCAGGGTCACGATCGCGATCGTGTCGGCCGGCTCCACAGCCGGCACGCCCGTCTCGAAGAATGCGACCAGCTGCCGAATGAAAGCTTGAAAGTAATCCGACTCGGGCTTCAATACCGTCGTGCCGCCCGTCGCGCGCTTCACCGCGATGCCGAACGGACAGTCCCGCCCGAGCAGGTGGACCGTGGCTTGCCTCCCGTCCGCGAAGCGGATGAGCAGCGCCGGCGCATCCGGCGTGCCGATGTACATGAGGCGCTTCGCGCGGCGGCCCATGAGCGCGACGACCGGCTCGAGCTGATGAACCGCGTAATTGCCGTAGTCCCCGGGCCCGACGCTGCACAGGACTTCGATGTCCGTCTTGTCGGCTTCCGCATATTCCGCCGCGTAGCGGAGCGCGGACGCCGAGTAGAGGGGCGTCCCGTGCGCGCGGGCCGCTTCGAACAGCGCCTCCGCCGTCCGGCGGTCGGGGGCGAAGGTCTTGTCGACGTACGTCGGCTTGCCCGAGCGCAGGCACGGCAGGGCCAGCCGCTCGTGAAGTTCCGGATGGTCCGGCGCGAGCACGACCAACCCGTCGCTTCGATCTACCACTTCTTCGATGGAGGCCAGCGGCTTGATGCCGTTCCGCTCGCACCATGCGGCGTTGGAGAGGCCGCCGTCCGCATCCTTCATACCGTATGCGTACGCGACCTTCAGCCGGCCGCCGGAGGCTTGCCCGATCCACGCCGGGTAGCGATTGGCATGCCACTCGTCCAAATAATAGTCGATCAACCCGATTGTTCTCATGCTCGTATCCGTTACAGCCGGATCTCCTCTCCCTTCTCGGCGGATTCATAGATGCCGCACAGAATCTTCATCATCTCCACGCCGTCCTCGACCGGGCTTAACGTCGGCTTGACGCCGCGGCATGCCTCGACGAAATGATCGATCTCGTCCCGAAAACCGGCGGCGAAGTCGAATGTCAGCCGGTCGATCTGGGGCGTCATGTTCAAGATGGTATCGCAGCGCTCCGTGACGAACGTCAGCTCCGGCTCCAGCTCGACGCCGCCCTTCTCCCCGTACAGCTTCACCGACAGCTCGTCTTCCTTCGCATGCAGCGCGAAGCTGACGTCGACGAGCAGCGAGGCGCCGTTATCGAATCGGATGAGCGCGTTGGCCAGGTCTTCCACCGTGTTCAGCGCCGGGTCGTAGTCCGACGACTTGTAGTAGGCGAGGTTTTGCACATTGGCGCGGTTGCCCAGCTTCGCGTACGTATTGCCGCTGACCGATATCGTCTTGGGACGGCCCATCAAATACCAGCACAGATCGATGACGTGAACGCCCACGTCGATCAGCGGGCCGCCGCCGGAGCGCTCCTTGTCCGCGAACCAGCCGCCGGGATTGCCCAGGCGCCGGATACACGAGGCCTTGGCGTAATACAGCTCGCCGAATTCCCCGCGGTCCGCCATGGCCTTCACGATCCGCGTGTTGGCGCCGTAGCGCCGGACGAAGCCGACCTGCAGCGTCTTCCCGCTGCGCTTCGCCGCTTGCTCAACGCGCAGCGCTTCTTCGACCGTCGTGCACAGCGGCTTCTCGCACAGGACGTGCTTGCCCGCTTCCAGCGCGGCGATGCTGATCTCCGCGTGGGAATCGTTCCAGGTACAGACGCTGACCGCGTCGATCCCGGGATCCGCCAGCAGGTCGCGGTAATCAGCGTACGTATGCGGGACGCCATGCTTCTCCGCCTTGGCCTTCGCCCGGTCCTCGTTCTTGTCGCACACTGCGGCGAGCTCCGCGCGCGGGTTGCGCCGGTAGGCGTTCAGATGCTGATCCGAGATGGATCCGGCGCCGATGACGCCGATCCGAAGCTTGCTTGTCATAGCCGACTCCTCCTCGATTCGCGTAATTTACGGCGCGCTCACACCGGGCGCGACTCCGGCCAGGCGAGCTCGATGCCCTCCCGTACGAGCAGCTGCTGGAACTCCCCGAGCAGCTCCGGGCGGCTCCGCACCTCCCGGGGACGCTTGCCGCGCCGCAGGCAGAACGCCGCCAGATAACCCGCCGCCTCGCCGATGTTCCATTCGACCGGATGCAGCCGGTAGCAGCCGTTCGTAATATGGGTGACGCCGATGTTTTTGCAAGCGGGCAGCAGATTGCCGACGCGCACGGGAATGAGGCTGCCGAGCGGAATCTGGAACGGCAGGCTGGAGATGTCGATATACGAGCGCAGCCCCGTGCTCGGATGAAGATCGATCCGGTAGCAGCCGAGGCCGACCGAATCGAGGAAGGGCTCGGCTTCCTCCGTGCCGCGGCATTCCGTGCTCAGATGCTGCTCCACGACCGTGAATTCGGCCCGGATGCGGCGCGATTCCCGGATGTACGGCGCCATCGCGAGCCCGTCCGCGGTGCCGACGACGTCCTTCCGCAGGCGAAGGCCCGGGTAACCTTGCTTGCCGTCCGGCCGCGGCGCTTCCGTCTGCATCCAATAGAGCAGCGACAAGCTCAGCTGCTTGGCGGCTTCCAGATGGCGCGCCCGCTCGTCTTCGCCGACGTCGATGACGGAGCCGAGCCAGTAATCGTTCTGCGGCCAGTTCACGAGCGTGACGTCGCTGCGGTAGGTGCCGGGGGCGAAATGGCTCTTGTCGACGATTCGCCGGTAGCCGAACAGCGACATCCAGTCCTTATCCGGAAACAGGTCGTAGCGGACGGGCTCCAGCGTCGCGGGCTTGACCCCGGTCCAGCTGAGCTGCCGGTCCGGCCAGAAGTCCGCGCGGTAGTCCCGCCAGAATGCATACTGGCCGGGTCTCGCGATCGTGTGGTCTTCCCCCACGAGATAGTCCATGGCGAAGCAGTACGTGAACGCCTGCATGTCCGCCGGCTGCGGATCGCCTTCCAAGGCGTGGGGTTCGCCGGTCTCGCGCTGCGATTCCGCGCCCGTCACGTATTCGACGCCGGCCAGCGGCAGCAGATCGCCGCATTCGGTCGCGTCGAGGAAGTACGGCGCGGTCAGCTCGGCGCGGCCCTGCCGGCCGCTGCATCGCACCGTGACGGACAGGACGTCGTCGCCGCGGGTCCGGGCCGACTCGGCGCGGCAGCGGTCCAGAATCGTCACGCGGCCGCTGTGGACGTAAGGGGCCAGCAGGTGGTTCAGCACGGCGAGCGCCGCCCGGGGCTCATGGCACAGCCGGCTCACCCAGCCGCTGCCCGGATTGAGCTGCACGTTCGCCCGGGCCTCGGGCGTGAGCGGAAAATAATCGCGGTAATACTGCCGCACGCCGTCGCGAAACCGGCGGTAGCTCCTCGTGCAGCCGAACTGCTCGATCCACGGGTGTTCGTCGGGCGGAACGGCCTGGCTCGTCAATTGGCCGCCGATCCATGGCGTCTCTTCCGTCATGATCACCGTCAAACCCATTTTGGCGGCGGCCAGCGCGGCCGCGCAGCCGCCGGTCCCGCCGCCGATAATGACGAGATCGGCATGCAGCTCTTCGGTCATCGGGCAAGCCTCCTAGCTTCATTTCGCCTGGTTCGTGAAATAAATGACCTGCGGCCCGGCCGCTCCGCCGGTCAAGCTCATCTCGGCCTTATACGTGCTGCCGTTCGGGTTCAGCTTGAAGTTCGCGACGTTCCAGGCGTTCTCGTACGAGAGGTACTCGGACTGGTAGATCGTCTTGTTCCATTTGATCGCGTAATGGCCGTAACCGCCCGACGGATTGAGGTATAAGCTAACATTGCGGGGATGATGGAAGCTGTTGGCGACCTCGGCGGACAGGCGGTAAAATACGCCGTAGTTGCCGTTGTTGATGACCGTCTTGCCGCCGTCCACCGCGTCGTAGCCGTCCTCGTATTCGCCGGGAAGCGCGTCGCTCCATTGCCCATAGGCAGCGGAATCGATACGCAGGTAGGCGTTGCCGAGCGATGTGTCGTAGCGGATCGTGCCGGTCCGGTCGAAATGCGGAAACGTCCCCCGCGTATGCGAATCCGCGGGAAGGACCGCGACCTCCTCCGGATGGACGGGCCGCTCGGCGAAGCTCAGCACGGTCGCCGTGACCTGCGCGGGCGCGCCGCCGGCCGCCGAAGCCGCGACGAATTGAACGATGCCGCTGTTCGTGATGCCGGGCTCCGTCGGTGCCGTCAAATAATAGCTCTCGCCCGGCGCGAGCGTCGCCGCCGGCTTCAGCGCGTTCTGCGTCCGCATGAAGCCGACCAGCGCGTCCTGACCGGCGACGTCCACGTACACGTTCGCGGCGATGCCGAGACCTTTGGTCGACAGCTTCACCGGCGCATCGGACGTGTTCGTGATCGCGACCCCGACCTCCACAGGCTGCGCCGACGCGTTCTGGTGATGCCAGAAAACGCGGAATTCGCCTTGGGCCGCGTCCCGGTAGAACGCCCCGGCCGCCGTGAACGTTTCCGGCGAATCGCTGAGCAGGAGCTTGCCGCCCGTCGCCGTCAGCTGCGGCTTCTCGAGATGCACGGCCGGCTGCAGCGAAGCGACCGGAACCGTCGTCTGCGCCGCATGGGCGGTGCTTGCGCCGAGCAGCCCGGCCGTTATCGCCAGCAAGAGTTTGCGCTTCGTCATGGATATCCCTCGTTTCGTTCGAATAGGATTCGCTAACCTTTGACCGCTCCGACCATGCCGTTGATGAACTGCTTCTGCAGGATCAGGAAGATGATCAGGATCGGAATGACGGAGATGATCGTGCCGGCCGCGATATACGGGAAATTATAGGATAGGTTGCCCTGCAAATATTGCAGCGCCGCGGCGAGCGGGTATTTCTCCTTGTGGTCGAGGACGATGATTGGCCAGATCATGCTGTTCCAGAACGCCATGAAATCAAAGATGACGACCGTCGCGACCGCGGAGCGGACCATTGGGACCATCAGGTTCCAGAAAATGCGGAATTCGCTCGCGCCGTCGATGCGGCCGGAATGCTCGATGTCGTTCGGAACGGTAATGAACGCCTGCCGCAGCAGGAAAATATTGAACACGCTGACCGCCGACGGGAGCACGACGCCGAGGAGCGTATTATACAGATGCAGCTTCTGGATGATGATGAAATTAACGATCATGCCGGCCGCGTTCGGGAGGATCATCGTGCTGACGATGGCGTAGAACACGGCGCTTCGCGCCGGGAAGGCGATGCGCGCGAGCGGGTAGGCGGTCATCGTGCAGATAACGACGTTCAGCCCGACGCCGAGCACGGTCATGAACACAGTGTTCTTGATGTACGTCCAGAGCGGCATGATGCGGAACACGTCGGCGAAATTCTGAAAATTGACCGGCCGCGGAATCAGCTGGGGCGGGAAGGCGTACACGTTCGCGTTCACCTTGAGCGAGGTCGACAGCAGCCACAGGAACGGACCGAGGCAGACGAGCGCGACGGCGATCAGCATCCCGTACAGGACGACCGCGGACGCGGCCTTCTTGAGCCCGGTGACGGCCGGCCGCCGCGAGCGAGCGCTTGCGCCGCCGCGCCCCGAAGCGCCGTTACTCATAATAGGTCAAGCCTCCCTTCCGCGTGTAACGGAACAGGACCAAGGAGAACGCCAAGATGATCACGGCGACGACGAGCCCGATCGCCGCGGCGTAGCCGAAGTCGAAATCCTGGAACGCCACCTTGTACGTGTACACGCTCGCGACCAGCGTGGAATTGACCGGATCTCCCTTCGGCCCGTGCATGACGAAGATTTCGTCGAATACCCGGATCGCGCCCATGACGGAGAGCAGCGAGCAGAGCAGTACGAACGGCATGAGCAGCGGGATCGTGATCCGGCGGACGACCTGCCAGCGGTTCGCCCCGTCGATACGGGCCGCCTCCTGCAGCTCGCCCGGTATGGACTGCAGACCGGCCAGGTAGATCATCATGTAATAGCCGAGGCCCTTCCAGATCGTCACGAGCATGACGCCGGCGAGCGCCAGCTTCGGCTCCACCATGAACGCGATGCCGTGGCGGATGAGCCCGAGGCTGCGCAGGATATAATTCAGAATGCCCTGCTCCTCGTACATCCACTTCCACGCGATCGCCGCCGCGACCATGGACGTGACGACCGGCACGAAATACGCCACCCGGAACAACCCGACGAATCGCAGCTTCGTGTTGACCAGCACGGCCATCAGAATCGCGAGCAGCTGGATCACCGGCACGACGACGACGTAGAGCAGCGAATTGCGGAGCGCCGTGTAGAAGTCCGGATCGGCGAACGCGCGCCGGAAGTTGCTGAGCCCGATCCACTTCGTCGCGTCGAGCGCCGAATAATTCGTGAACGCGAGCGGCAGGCCGTACACGATCGGGTAGAAGGTAAAGACGACGAGCAGCAGGACGCCGGGCGCGATCATCAAATAAGCGAACCCGGCCCGCCGCCGCTGCTGCTTGGATAACGACGATGCCACGATGAATCCTCCTTATCGCCGGACGGCCGGGGAGAAGCGCGCTCCTTCCCCCGCGGCGCCGCCGCCTCAATTGTCCGCGTTCACGGCGTCGAGCTGCTTCTGCATCTCCTGCTCAGCCAGCTTCAGCATGTCCTCCGGCGACTGCTGGCCCAGCATCATCTTGGTCCAGCCCTTCCACAGCGGATCGAGCACCTTCGACTCGTCCTTGATGCCGAGCGTGAAGTCCTTCGCCTGCCCGACCATCGAAGCGGCGATCACCTTCGCCTTGGACTCCGGATCGTCGCCGCCCTGCGTGAAGAACGGATCGGCGGCCGCCTTCTTCGTGGACGGCAGAATATTGACGATCTTGCAGAAGGCCAGCTGCGATTCGTCGTTCGTGATGTAGTTGGCGAAGTCGATCGCTTCCTTGTGATGCCCGCTCATCGTCGGCACGACGACGTCCATCAGGCTGGCCTGGTAATTGCCGCCTTCCTTCTTGGCCGGCATCTTGGCCACGAGCGTGTTGTCGAAGACGTCCTTCGCGTTTTGCTTGACGCGGTTCAGGAAGTTCGCGCCGGTCGTCAGCGTCGCGATTTGGCCGGCCTGGTACTTGTCGGTCGCGTAGTTGGCGTCGGCCCCGACGCTGTCCTTCGGAATGACGCCTTCGTCGTAAAGCGCCTTGTTCCACTTCGCCCAGACCAGCGCTTCGGGCGTGTTCAGGATGATCGTCTTCTTGTCTTCGCTGATAATCGGCACGCCCGCGAAGTACAGGTCCGCCGGCGGATTGGAGACGAGCGTGAAGCCGTATTTGCCGGTCTTCTGCTTGATCTGCACGGCTTGCTGCTTCAATTCGTCGAGCGTGACGGGCGGCTTGTTCGGGTCGAGTCCCGCTTCCTCGTAGATTTGCTTGTTGTACATGAACACGGATAAGCCGAAGTACCATGGGAACGCGTACGCGCTGTCGCCGAGCTTGGTGGAATTGTACAGGTCGGGGAAGTAGATCGCGCGCTGCTCCTCCGTCGCTTCCTTGTTCAGATCGACGAGCGCGTTCTTCGCGGCGAGCGTCAGCGTCATGCCGGTGTTCAGATTGACGACGTCCGGGGAGTTGCCGCCGGCGATGGAGGTCAGCAGCTTGTTCTCCATGGAGCCGTAGGGCAGGTCGGTCCATTTGACGGTAATGCCCGGATGCTCGTCCTGGTACTTCGCGATCCGCTCGTGGATGTAGTCGTCGAAGTTCGGACTGAGCGAGATGGTCCAGAAATTCAAGGTGACGGCTTTCGGCGGTGCGTCCGTCCCTCCGGCGTTCCCGTTCGCCGGCGCTTGGCCGGGACCGGACGCGCCGTCCGTTCCGCCGCCGCCGCTGCAGGCCGCCAATGCGGCGGCCAAGCTTCCCGCCGCCGCGATCGAGGCCAATCGTTTACCGGTTGTCATACGTCATCCCCTCTCCCACGCTTAACTTGCGCTGCTAAGGCGATTGTACCTGAACGGGGGCAGGCTGTATTTAACCATACATGCTTAAAACTGTTGTCTCTTTTTTAGATCGCCGCATCGAGCTGGAACGGGACATCCGGCAGCAAAACCCCCTTCGCGTCCGCGAAAGGGGTGAAGGCGCTCCGTCGTCAAGCTTGATCCCGGTCGTCCTTGACGTAGAGGCGGATGTATTCGGTGGGGGAGAGGCCGACCGCTTTCTTGAACGCCCGGCTGAAGGAGTGGATGGATTGGTACTGCATGGTCGACGCGATCTCGGTAATGCTGCATGTCCGCGATTTCAGCAGCTCGATGATTTTTTGCAGCCGTTTCTGCGAATAAAAGTTGCGCAGGCTGATGCCCGTCTCCTCGGTGAACAGATGGGACAGATAGGAATAGCTGTACCCGAGCTCCCGCGACACTTCGGCCAGGTCCTTCATCGTCAGCATATGCGTATCGATGTAGCTGATGGCGTCGTACACGATGCCGCTCGTCGCGCCGTCTCCCGGTTCGACGTGGTAGGCGCTGTCCCAGTCGGAGAAGAAGTTGCGGTACATGAGCACGATCAACTGGTTCAAATACGTTTGCGTCATCACCTGCGAATAGTGCGAGAGATTGCGGAATTCCTTGAGCGCGCCCAGGAAGGTATGCCGCATGTCCAAGCGGTCCTTCGCGAGCGGCGTCTCCCGCTTGTCCATCATTTTCTGAATATGGATGAAGGGACTCTCGACATTCTCCCGATAGCCGTCCTCCGGCCGCAGATTGAACAGGAACCCCAAGTAGAAGTAACGGAACGGCTCCTTGGCGTCGGCGCCTCCCGCGTGCACCTCGCCGGGAATGTTGATGTACACGTCCCCGGCCTCCACGTCGCTCCGCCTGCCGTCGGTCGAGAACCACCCCTTCCCCGACATGACGTAGCTGATCTCGTAGCACACCTGCGTATGCTCCCGCAGCAGATAGCCCGAGTCGCAGCAGAGGTCGCCGATTTGATACAGGGTGAAGAACTCGTACTGCTTCGGATTCAGAAAGTACAGATTGTCGAAATGAAACCGTTTCCGTTCGTGCAGCAAGATAAAACCTCCCGAATAGCGGACGGCGCGCCATCATCGCCCGGGCGCCGCCCGGAATGATCTTCGTCAGGTCTTCTCCGGATGCGCAGGCCATCGACGTCATCGACGAATGAACTATATTAAAACACAAAAACCCGCAAGGCGGCACCCTCTACCCGAGGGTCCGTCTTGCGGGCTTAGCGGGAGGCCGTTCGGCCGGCGCCGATGGCTCACCCTTCGGAATTGCGGCGATGCGCGCCAGCTCCTTCGCCGCCGGATGCAGCGGCGCCCGCGCCCGGGAACGCCGTCAATCCGCGAGCAGGTCCATGAACCGGTGAACGGGCATGGCATCCAGCTCCCGCGCGTCGCCGCACAGCTTCGCGATGCGCCGCGTCCGCTCCTCGTCGTACCGGGTCGCCAGATTGGCTTCGAATTTGCGCTTCAGCAGCGGGATGGCCTCTTCCCTGCGGCGCTTGTGGCCGACCGGATATTCGGTGACCGCCTGCTCCGTCATGCTGCCGTCGCGGAAGAACACCTGCACGGCGTTCGCGATGGACCGCTTGTCGGGATCCAGGTAATCGCGGGAGAACTGCGCGTTCTCCGTCACCTTCATGAGGCCGCGCAGCCGGTCGAGGCGGGGATCCGCTGCCGCTTTGTCCTCGTAGTCGTCGGCGGTCAGCCGGCCGTGCAGCAGCCCGACGGCGGTCATGTATTGGAGGCAGTGGTCGCGGTCGGCCGGATTGTGCAGCGGACCGGTCTTATCAATGATGCGGATGGCCGACTCGTGCGTCGAAATGACGATGCGCGCAATGTCGTCCAGCCGGCCGGCCACCAGCGGGTGGAGCCGGATGGCGCTTTCCACCGCGGTCTGGGCGTGGAATTCGGCGGGGAACGCGACCTTGAACAAGACGTTCTCCATCACGTACGAGCCGAACGGGCGCTCGAGCGTGACCGGGTTCCCCCGGAACAGCGCGTCGCTGAAGCCCCAGCCTTTGGCCGTGACCGCGGAGGGATAGCCCATCTCGCCGCGCAGCGTGAGCAGCGCGAGCTGCACGGCGCGGCCGGCCGCGTCGCCGGCGGCCCATGATTTGCGCGAGCCCGTGTTCGGGGCGTGGCGGTAGGCGCGCAGCGGATGCCCGTCGAGCCACGCTTGCGACAGCGCGCCCACGATGTCGTCACGGGTGCCGCCGAGCAGGCCGGTGACGACGGCGGCCGAAGCGACCTTGACGAGGATGACGTGGTCCAGCCCGACCCGGTTGAAGCTGTTGCTCAAAGCCAGCACGCCTTGGATCTCGTGCGCCTTGATCATAGCCGTCAGCACGTCGCGCATCGTCAGCGGCGGCTTGCCCGCGGCGTCGTTGCGCCGGCTGACATAATCGGCGGCGGCGAGCACGGCGCCGAGATTGTCGGACGGGTGTCCCCATTCCGCCGCCAGCCACGTATCGTTGTAATCCAGCCAGCGAATCATCGCGCCGATGTTGAACGCGGCCGTCACGGGATCGAGGCTGTAGGATGTTCCCGGCACCCGCACGCCGCCCTCCAGCTCCGCGCCGGGCACGACGGGACCGAGCAGCTTCGTGCAGGCCGGGTATTTCAAGGCCAATATGCCGCAGCCCAGCGTATCCGTCAGGCACAAGCGCGCCGTCTCGTAGGCCGCCTCGCTGCGGACGCGGTAGTTCGCCGCGTAATCGGCGATGTCGACGAGCAGCTGGTCCGGCTCGGGCCTGACGTTCGTTTCGTAAGACATGATCGGATCGCCTCGCTTTCGTTCGCATGCGTGCTAGCGCCGGTCGTGCAGGTCCAGCCATGGCCGCGGTTCCGGCCCGATGTAGGCGGCCGTCGGCCGGATGATCCGGTTGTTCCGGCGCTGCTCGAGAATATGGGCGGTCCAGCCGGCGAGCCGCGCGATGACGAAGATCGGCGTGAACATCGCGGTCGGAATGCCCATGAAGTGGTACGCGGTCGCGCTATAGAAATCCAGATTCGGAAACAGCGCCTTCTTCCCCCGCATTACGGCTTCGACCGCCTCGGATACGGCATAGAGATAACCGTCCGGCGACCAGAAGGAGAGCGTCTCCGACCATTTCTTGATAATGTCGGAGCGCGGGTCGGACACGCTGTACACCCGGTGGCCGAAGCCCATGATCAGCTGCTTCTCCGCCAGCCTCGCCCTGGTCGCCTCGGCCGCTTCCTCCGGCGTCTTGAACCGCGCGATCAGCTCCATGACAGCTTCGTTGGCGCCGCCGTGCAGGTTGCCGCGCAGCGTGCCGATGCCCGTCGCGATGCACGCGTGGAAGTTCGACAGCGTCGATGCCGTCACCCGCGCGGCGAACGTGGACGCGTTGAATTCGTGCTCCGCGTACAGCGTGAGCGAGACGTCGAGCACGCGCCGGTCGCGCATGGAGGCGTGCCTGCCGCGCAGCAGGCGGAGAAAATCGCCCGCGACGGTGTAGTCTTCGTCGGCGATAGCGGCCGCGCCTCCGCCGGGCTCCGGTGCGCCGCGCCCGTCGCCGCCTGGCGGCGGGCCGCCGAAGGGCGCGCCGGCTTCCGCGGCGGCGCCGCCGTCCGGCAGGCCGTCGGCCGTGTCCGCCGTCAGCAGCGTCCCCGGCGCGGCTTCCGGAGCCGGCGCGGTCTCCGGAGCCGGCACGTCCGCGCCGACCGGGGAAGCGCCCCCATGATAATGGTGCCAATGCAGCAGCATCGGCCCCGTCAGCGCGATCAGCCGGTCCGCCAGCTCCTCCGGCGGGCGGTCCGGCGACTCCGGCTCCAGCGTGCCGAGCGCGACGCAGCCGAGCTGCAGCACCTCCATCGGATGCGCGTCCGCCGGCACCAGCTCCAGCATTCGCTTCAGCGTCTCCGGCAGCCGGCTCGCCGCGTCCAGCTTGCGCCGGTAGTCCGTCAATTCGTCCACGTTTGGCAGCTTCCCGCGGATCAGCAGGTACGCCGTCTCCTCGAAGCTGCCGTGCTCCGCCAAGTCCGCGATCCCGTAGCCGCGGTACGTCAAGCCGCAGCCGTCCTTGCCCACCGTGCTGATCGCCGTTGCGCCCGCCTCCACGCCCGCCAGGCCGCCGGGCTTCTTCACCGCCATCGGTCATCCCTCCTTCGGTTCGTCGTCCTGCGCGAACAGGGCGTCCAGCTTGCGCTCGTAGTCGTAATAGCCGAGCACCCGGTACAGCTCCTCCCGCGTCTGCATGCGCCCGGTCAGCTCCGCCTGCGTCCCCCGCGCGCGGATCGTCCGGTACGTCTCGAGCGCGGCCGCGCTCATCGCGCGGAACGCCGACAGCGGATACAGCGCCATCGCCACGCCCGCGCCGGCCAATTCCTCCGCCGTGAACAGCGGCGTCCGCCCGAACTCCGTCACGTTTGCGAGCACCGGCACCTTCACCTGCGCCGCGAACATCCGGTAGTCCTCGAGGCTCGCCGCCGCCTCGAGGAACACCATGTCCGCCCCCGCCTCCACGTACGCGAGCGCGCGGGCGACCGCGCCTTCCATGCCTTCCGACGCCAGCGCGTCGGTCCGGGCCATCAGCACGAAGTCCGCGTCGGTGCGCGCGTCCGCCGCGCTGGCGATCCGGTCCGCCATCTCGCGCGGCGGCACGAGCGCCTTGTTCGGCCGGTGGCCGCACCGCTTCGCGGCCACCTGGTCCTCGATATGGATGCCCGCAGCGCCGGCGCGGACCATCTCCCGCACCGTGCGGGCGATGTTGAACGCGGAGCCGAAGCCGGTGTCAGCGTCGACCAAGAGCGGCAGGTCGACCGCGCCGGCGATGCGGCGCACGTCCTCCGTCACGTCGTTCAGCGTCGTGATCGCCAGATCCGGCAGCCCGAACGACGCGTTCGCGACCCCGGCGCCGGAGACGTACAGCGCGCGGAAGCCCGCGGCCTGCGCCAGCATCGCGGCGTAGGCGTTCACGGCGCCGGCGATCTGCAGCGGCCGCTCCGCGCGCAGCGCCTCGCGGAAGCGCCGGCCCGGCGACGCGGCGGCGGCAGGCTGCGCCGCGGGGCCGGCGCCGGC